>JAEUOJ010000039.1 GCA_016789495.1 Accumulibacter sp.
GACCAACGTCAATGACGCGCCGACGGGCAGTGTCGTCATCGATGACACCACCCCGACGCAAGGTCAAACGCTCACCGCGTCGAACACGCTCGCCGATGTCGATGGGCTGGGTGCGATTTCTTACCAGTGGCAGCGGGGCGGCGTCGATATCGTCGGCGCCACCGGCAGCACTTACACCGCCACCCAGGCCGACGTCGGTGCCGCGCTGTCTGTCGTCGCTTCTTACACCGATGCCTTGGGAACCGTCGAAAGCGTCTCCAGTGCTAGCGTTGGACCGGTTGCCAGCAGCAATCGTGCTCCTCAGATCACCAGTCACGGTGGGGCTACGACGGTATTGTTGACTCATCCCGAGAATGAGGTGCTAGTGACGACGGTGACAGCCACCGATCCGGATGTCCCGGCTGACAGTCTCACTTTCAGCCTCGGTGGTGGCAGTGATCAGACCTTGTTCCACATCGACCCGATCAGTGGCGAACTGTCTTATTTGACTGCGCCCGATTTTGAGAACCCCAACGACAGCAATAGCGATGGCATTTATGAAATAGAAGTGCTGGTCAGCGACGGCCACGGCGGCACCGACCGACAACAGCTACGTATCAACGTTGCGAACACCAATGAAAACGGGGTCAGCGGTCTGATCGATGTGGATGCCGCGCTCAATCAGGTTCTGGAAAATTCGCTGGCCGGCACACCCGTCGGGATTCATCTCCAGGCCAGCGATCCAGATACCGTCGATACGATTACCTTCAGTCTCGACAACGATGCTGGTGGGCGTTTCGTGGTTGCGCCAACAAGTGGAGTGCTCACTGTCGCGGAAGGCGCGCTGCTTGATCGTGAAGCCTCCGCCAGCTACACCATCGTCGTTCGCGCCACCTCCACCGACGGCAGCTACCTCACCCGGACGTTCGTCATCGATCTGCTGGATAGCAACGAATTCCAAACCAGCCCCATCAATAACGTCGCGGTGCTCGCCAGCCAAAATCAGGCACTGATGGCCAGTGCGAACAACGGCACGCCGGTTGGCATTCAGGCCAGGGCAAACGATGCGGACGCGACCCACAATCAGGTCACTTACAGCCTGCTCAACAATGCTGGAGGAATTTTTGCCATCGATGCCGCTTCGGGAGTCGTTACCGTGGCCGATACGACACGGCTGATGACTGCCAACGCCGCGACGCTCAACATCGTGGTCAAGGCCACCTCTGAAGACGGCTCCAGCCAAACGCGAGGGTTCACCATTCAAATCACCTTGCCGCAGACCCCCACTGGCAACAACACCGGTACAATCGTGATCATCAATAATGGCACCGCCTCCGGCAATGGCTCCAGCAATAACAATGGATCGGCTGACAGCGGGTCCAGCAGTACTAGTTCCAGCAGCGGGTCAAGCAGTACTGGTTCCAGCAGCGGATCAAGCAGCGGCTCCAGTTCCAGTAATGGCGGCACATCCAGCGGCAATACGACTAACGGTAGTGCCAGTAGCGGCGAGAGTGCCAAACCGTCGCAGACGTCGACTTCAGCCAAACCAAGCGCTGGCTCGGTGGTTCAGCCAAGCTCGACAGGCAATAATCCCATCGCCGCTGAAAATACAACGCCAGGCGATAATGTGCAGCCGGGCTTTGAAGCGCCACAAGCGTTCGCGGTACAAAACATTTCACAGACCCTGGTCCACCACGCCATGCCTCTCGTCGGCAGCCAGGAGTACAAACTCTACTCGGTCGAAATGAACCGTCTGGCGGTCAATGATGTCGTAGTGCGCATGCTCGCACAGACGACTTACAGCAAATCGACCGGTAAAGTCCAAGACGCCCCGGCGACGGATCTTTCATTTATGGCCCAATCGACTCGGGATCCGGAATCGCTGACCTCGACGGTGCAAGTTAATTCAGCCAAAATGGTCGGCGTTTCACTGAGTGTCGGCGTCGCCTGGTGGGCTTTGCGCGCCGGCGGCTTGCTGGCCAGCCTAGCCGCTTCTTTACCGACTTGGCGCGGCATCGACACGCTGATGATCCTGCGTGACCGCGAGGAAGGCGATGATTGGGGTAACGACCCGGAGGAAAACCAACGCCGCCGGAAAATGTTGCCCGATCGCGCTGATTTGCCATTTTCCGACGAGGATGCGGCGTAGTGGATCGATTGCTACGCTTCGGGCCGGTTGCCCGTCTGAGTCTCGGACTGGTCGCCCTATCGTTGGCGCTGTTGATGACGGCCGACTGGCTGTTCGGCTTCGCCTCGAACCAGGAAAGCTACGAGCGGCAAAGCCGTATCATGCTGGGCCAGAATCTGGCCTCGCAATTGGCGGTATTCATCGAGCAGGCCGATGAACGGAGCCTGGGAAAAACCTTGCAACGCGTGGTGGTTCAAAATCCCGAGGTGTTGTCGATCGCCATTCGGCAGAGCAACGGCGTACTGCTCGCCCACCGTGGAGAACACGCCCAGCACTGGATTCCGCCTGAAACCGGCTTTTCCACCGACAACAATATCCGCATTCCGTTAATGGGTGAAAAGGGCCACTGGGGCGACATCGAAATCAGTTTCTCTCCGAAAAAACCCAAGACACTACTGGAATGGCTGTCGCAACCGGTGACCATGATGATCGCAGTGATCAGCATTGGCGGGTTTCCCCTTTATTACGCGTACTTGCGTCGCGCGATGCACTATCTCGACCCTTCCAACGCCGTCCCCGAACGAGTCAGCCGCGCCTTCGACAGCTTTGCCGAAGGCTTGCTGGTCCTGGACAAGGATCGACAGATCGTTTTTGTCAATAAAGCCTTCGGCGCGCTGTACGGGCACCCGATCGAGACATTGATCGGCGTCAAAGTCGACGAATTACCGTGGTTGCAAGCAGCGATCGCCGATATCGATCGTTCCCAGTTGCCCTGGGAACGCACCTTGAATGAGCAGATGACGGTCAATGATCTGCGGATGACCTTGCCGACTCAAGATGGGGCAACCATCGAACTGGCGGTCGGCAGCGCGCCGGTGATGGACGACAACGGCAATACCCGCGGCTGCCTGGTGACTTTCCAGGATTTGACGGAACTTGAGCGAGCCAACCGAGAACTACGGGTGGCGCTCGCTGAAATCGAGGAATCGCGGTCGCTGATCAAGGCACAAAACGACAAATTACTCCTGCTCGCCTCGCGTGACCCGCTGACCGGGTGTTACAACCGCCGGGCATTCTTCGACAAGATCACCGACATCTACAGCCAGACGCTGCGCAGCAATGGCCATTTGTGCTGCATCATGACCGACATTGATCATTTCAAACGCTTCAATGATCTCTACGGCCACGCCGTCGGCGACCAGGTGATCCGTGCCGTCGTCCGGGCCATCGAAAGTCAAAGCCGCGGCGGCGACATCCTCTGCCGTTATGGCGGCGAGGAATTCTGTCTAGTACTCACCGAGACGACCGTTGAGCAGGGGCTGGCAATCGCCGAACGGATGCGCACGACCATCGAAAGCACGGCCGGGCCGGCCATCCGCACCACCGATGTCGGCACCATCACTTCGAGTTTCGGATTGGCGTCGATCACCGACGGTGCGCCTAACATCGAGCAACTGATCGAACAGGCTGACGATGCCTTGTACGACTCCAAGAAAAACGGCCGCAACCGGGTGACCTTGTGGCAACCGAAAAAGACCGTGGCCGAAGTCGCGTCATAGGCCGTGGGTGGCCACAAACGACCTGACGGCCCACCGATCGGCACGGCAATCTCCCGCTTGCCGGTAAAATCATCGTTTTTATCCCTGATTTTTCTCGATGAAGCATGCGCTGTGGATGCTGCTCGCCAGTTTGCTGTTCGCCTGCATGGGCGTTTGCGTCAAACTGGCAGCGAGTACGCATTCGGCGGTCGAAATCGTCGCCTACCGCAGCGTCCTGTCACTCGGGCTGATGGCTGTACTGGTTCGCCTGCGCGGCGTTTCGTTGCGGACGGAATACTGGCGCTGGCAAATCGCTCGCGGATTTCTTGGTTTTCTGGCCTTGTTCGCCTATTTTTGGTCGATCACCCGCCTGCCACTGGCCACCGCCGTGACGCTCAACTACACCTCGGCGATATTTCTGGCCATTTTTTTGGCCTTCGCTGGCATGCGCTTAACCCCAGGCATCGTCGTTTCACTGTTACTCGGATTGCTCGGCGTCGGCCTGCTGCTCCGACCGACCCTGTCGGCTGATCAACTACTCGACGGCTTGATCGGTCTGGCTTCCGGAATCCTGGCCGGCATGGCTTATTACAGCGTCCGGGAACTGGGCGCGCGTGGGGAAGCCGAGAGTCGAACGGTATTCTATTTTTCGCTGGTATCGTCGGTTTGCGCCAGTTTCTGGTTGCTCGGTTCGACCCTCCACCCGCTGGATCAGCGCAGCGCTCTGTTGCTGCTCGGCGTGGGTTTTTTCGCCACCACCGCACAATTGGCGATGACTCATGCCTACGCCGGTCGCCACACATTGCTCGCCGCGTCGCTGGCCTACAGTACAGTGGTTTTTTCCAGCCTGTTTGGCATCTGGCTGTGGAACGAAGCGCACGACGGAGGAACTTGGCTGGCGATTGCCCTGGTCGCCCTTTCCGGAGTTGGTGCGACGCATTCGTCGCGGAATCGAGCGGCAACGGCCTCGTAACCGGTTGTCAGCCCATTCCGGCCCTTGTGCGCCCAGGCCGTTTCAGGAACTCGGGAAAAACCGTTCAAGACGCGTACGGTAGATCATTTGCGCGGCATCAAGGCAACGTGGATTGCCGGTGGCCAACAGATCAGCGTAGATCAGCGCCGGGGAAACGGTGTCGAGCGGCCCGTCGACCGACAAGGACTTGCCCCAGAAAGGCCGTCGCAATTCGACCAATTGCTCGTAGGCCACCGGCCCGGCGGGCGACAACCGTTGACGGATCAGCAATCGCGGTGGCAATGCTTCGCCATACAGCGTCAACAAAGCTGGCTGAGGATGACAACCCAGGCGCGCGGCGGCCGCTTCGCCACCCCAGCGCAGACCTGCCGCCCGGACTGACCATTCCTGCCAGGCGTCGAAGGTAGGTGCCAGATAGCGTTCACCCAATGTCTTGCCGCGCAAGCTCAGCGCATAACCCTGCGCCCAATCGTCGAGCAGCCGCAGGCTGCCGTTCAGACGCCACCGCTTATCGCGGGACGACAGATAGCCCTGTTCCTTGAAATCCGCCAGCACCGCCGATAGGCGGCCGGTCGGCACATCCGCGGCGGCGGCGATCTTACGCGCCGGCGCCGCTGTCAACCCCGGGTCGCAGATCAAGGCGAACAGCACTTTCAGGCGTGCCAAGGCATACCCTTTTCCGGCCGGCGCCGCGCGTTTTTTCTCGTCCGCCGGCTTGCGTCCGGAAACGTAGATGAACAGCCCGTGCCCTTCAAGATAAACATTGCCGACGGTATCGGCAAAGTGCTGATGATGTTCGCGCAGCCGTCGCGCCAGCGAGGGGCTGACATGATCGGTGATCAGCAGCGGTAGAGGGTCGTCGGCGTTACCGGGATAGCTCAGTTGCTTGACGACCGCGCCGACCCCTTCGTGCCTGAGCCGGCGTTTGACTTCGGCGGCATAGTCGATGCGGCAGACATCCTTGCTCACCCGCAGCCAGGTGCAGGAACGGCGTGGCGGCAAAGTGTCTTCCCGTTCTCGCACGGTGACCACCAAGCCATGCTCACGAAGTGCGTGCGTAGCCTGCTCGAGTAAAACGATCTGGTCCTGCACGGTCATTGCAAGGTCGCCAATCGCAGTGGTCAACACCCCGCAGTATGGACCTGCCGCCGACGATGATCAAGGCCGGATCCAGAGGGCACGATTTCCGACAAGATTCAGGCCGCAGTCGGCCTGGGACAGGCACCGTTCTGCGAAGAGGGCCAGAGCATGCGCCACCAGTGCAGTGGCCTGCCCATCATCGCCCGCCAAGGCGAGCTCATTTTTCTGAAACGCACACGACTGTCCGCGGCCAAACCCTCGAGCAGCGCCAGGCCGTTACTTCGCAGCCAGTAACTCTCGCCGGCACGAAGGAAGATGTCGCCTGTTTCGCCTTCGACGGTCAACCACACCGTACCGGCGGTACACCGCAGGCAGACGCCTTTGGCGGAGGACAAACGGATCGGCACATCGTCGGCAAGCAATAATTCGCTACTGTGAAGATCGAGATTCATGGCCGTTCCTTTTCTTTGGCGCAGTGCATAAGAATCAGTTTAGTTGCTCGTCCGCATGAGATACAGTGACAACCAAGAAAAATTGTGACCAATACAATTTTTGATTTTTCCAACTGTTTTGCCCGGTCTCGAGGAAAACTGTACCCATTGAATGCCGAGAACACCGTGAGTCAGCAACCTCTTCTTTACGCCAGGCTCGCCGAAGATTTGCAATCGCTCATCACCGCCGGCAATCTGCGACCCGGCGAACGTCTGCCGTCGGTGCGTCGTCTGGCGAGCGAGCGTCATCTGTCGATATCGACCGTTCTGCAAGCCTTGCGGCAACTCGAAGACCGCGGCTTGATCGAAGCCCGCCCGCAATCGGGCTACTTTGTCCGTCCTACCCCCACCCGACGCGCACAACCGGACGCGCGCACCACCCCGGAGGAGCCGGTGCCGGTCGATGTCAGCCAACGGGTCATGCGAGTTCTGCAAAGCGGACGCCAACCCGGAGTCGCGCCGCTGACCTATGCGCACTCCGCTCCTGAACTACTTCCGCTGGCCACCTTGCAGCGTCTTTACGGCAGCGTCGTCCGTCGCCACCCCCGCCTGCTCGAAACCGGTACGCATATCCAGGAACACAATCCAGCGTTGATCCGCCAACTGGTGCGGCGTACCGTCGGTTGGTCCGGTCCGCTGACGGCCAACGAATTGGTGATCACCAATTCCTGCACCGAAGCGCTGGCGCTCTGTGTCCGCGCGGTCACCCGACCAGGCGATACGGTGGCCGTCGAATCGCCGGCGTATTATCTGATGCTGCAACTACTCGAAACGGCCGGACTGAAAGCGCTCGAAATCCCCACCGATCCGCGCAGCGGCCTGTCGATCGAAGCACTCGATCTGGCCACACGAGACGGCCGGGTGACGGCGTGCCTGCTGGTACCGAATGCCAGCAACCCGCTCGGCAGCATGATGCCCGACGAAAACAAACGTCGCCTGGCGAAACTGACCGCCGAGCGCGGCGTGGCGGTGATCGAAGACGACATTTTCGGCGACCTGTATTTCGGCGAGGAACGGCCGTGGCCGATCAAGGCCTTCGACAAAACCGGCAACGTGATGCTTTGTGCCTCGTACTCCAAGTGCTTGTCACCGGCGCTGGGCATCGGATTCGTCGCCGCCGGGCGTTACCGCGCCCAGGTCGCCTTGCAGAAAACGATCACCAGTGGCCCGACCAACGCCGTGACGCAACAAGTGCTGGCCGAATATCTGGAGTCCGGCGCCTACGACCGCCACATGCGCACCTTGCGTCGCCATCACCAACGGCAGGTCGAGGCCATGCGCGCCGCCGTCGCCCGGTATTTTCCGGCCGCGACGCGTATGACCGTTCCGCAAGGCGGCCTGGTGTTGTGGGTCGAACTGCCGGCAGAAATCGACACCAGCGCGCTGTACGACCAAGCCATCGCCGCCGGCGTGGCCTACGTTCCGGGAGAATTGTTTTCCGCCAGCGGCATGTATCGCAACTGTCTGCGGCTCAACTGCGGCAACCCGTTTACCCCGGCGATCGACGACGCCGTCCGGCGGCTGGGCGCGTTGATCGGTCAGTACGCGCCGAGCCGTGACGGAACGTCATGACCCTTTGGACGTTCAGTCGCCGCCCGCGGCCTGCCGCCGGTCCCGGTGGGATATCTCCAGCACCCGCGCCCTCTGCGCCAGTTGATCGACCAGCCCGCTGGCGATAAGACGATTGGCGGGATCGAGATTGGCATCCCACTCGTCGAGCAAATAGAGCGGGTAGTCGGTGCTGGCGACGATCTCGCGCAATACCTGTAGCTGCCGCTCCCCGGAGGAATATCCTCTTTTCTGTTCGGATTCCTCGGCGGCATTGATTTCGGTGGCGTCTTCAGCCTCGGTCAGCAGGTCATCATCGTCTTCGGCTTCCGCCGTCTGCTCGGCAAGCGGCTCACCCGTGCTTGATGAGACGGCGTTGAAATCGAAGCACAGCCGATCGTGCGTCGGCCAATAAAAGGCCCGTCCGCGGAACTGGCATTTCAGTGCGGAGAGCAGGGTCGATTTGCCGCTGCCATTGCCACCGCGCAGCGCGACCAGACCGACCGGTTGCGCCAGCACGTGATGCATGGCGTCGGCCAGTGTCCGGCAGGTGAACTGCTGATCCCGATCCTTCAGATATAGATTGCCGAAATCGATGCGCTCGACAAAGCGAGGATCGGGCAACGGATAAATGTGCTCGCAAACCCCTTTGATCCGTGACCAGACAGCGATCATATCGGTGAGACCGGCGGTCAACTGATGCATGTCGAGGGTCATTTCGATCTGTCGTGGCAACGTCGCCGCCAGCGCGATCAACAATGCGGTATCGCCGGCGTCCTGAATCGCCACCCAGGCGGTGGTCGACAACACCATCACCAAGGCAATCACCCCGCTGACCGCGCTCCAACCTTCACGAGCCAGAATCGCGCGGATCTGGGCGGTGAGCGCATCCCGCAGACGGCAGTGGAAATCGCGGTACCAGCGGATGAAGTTATAGCGATTGCCGGTCAGAATGTTGTCCCAGGCGTTGTAGGTCCGCGCCCGCATGCGGTTGGTCATCCGCTGGTTGGTCAGAAAGGCGGCGGCCAACGGCTTGCGCAAATGCCACTGCAGGATCATCAGGACGATGAATACCGCTGCGAACGACAACGGCAGCCCGGTGTCGATCTGAATGCCGAGCACCAGTGAATTGAGCAGCAACTGAAAAAATAGACGCAGATAAAACTGCAGGTTGTAGACCAGATCGAAACAGATGTCGAAAGTTTCACTGGTCAGGAAAGGCTCGACCTGCTCGCGCGTGCCACTTTCAGCCAGCAAGGCGGTTTGAAAACGGTTGCAGCGGGCAAAATGCAGCATGTAACGTGCAAAAGCCATGAAACCGGCGCGTTCAGCGTAAATCCAGCTGATCGCCCCGGCCAGGTACGACACTGTCTGCGTCACGACGATGGCGATGAAACCGTCCGCCGAAACGTGTTCCTCGGTAATGTCGCGGGCAATCTCGATCACCAGCCAAGTGGTCGCCGCCCCGCATGCTTCCTGAGCAATGATCAGTAGCAGCATCGCCAACGCCGATCCACCCAGGAAAAAACGGAGGAAATCTTGCGGTTCAAAAGTCTGGGAAGCAGAAGACATCGGTGGCTGGCCAGTGGATTAGTCGACCGGGGGAAGCATCACCGCACTGGCGCGGCCGAGCGTGCGAATCGGCCTGCTCGGAACGGCCAGCATTCCCTTCCCCATAAGTGCAGAAAGCAGACCGAAGTCTGCTTTCCATCTGTTTGACAGGCAATCCTGTCAGTCGCCCTTACTTGCGCGACTTCCTTCTTTTTCTGGCTGCCATGGTGAGCTCCTGATGGTTGAGTTATTGGAAAAGTCGAGCGGCTCAACTCCGAGACCGCACGGACAGTGTAACAAAGGGCACAAAAAATACAAATACCATGCAACAATTTTCTGAGAAACATTGTTTTCAGACCATTCGCCGGCCCAATGGCAATGATCTGAGCAAACAACGCTCGTCAAGTCGGCCGGTTGACGTCCGATAGCGGATTCAACCTCATGGGTCATGTGGACACCTTTCATCACCGGACAGTCGCGGCGAATGCGTACCCATCAATGGTCGCCGCGACCTGGTCAACCGGCCATTCGTCCAGCAACACATGGCCGACGTAACAGATGCCGACCACGGTGCTCACATCGGCCTGTGACCACAGACCAAAAACTCTCGGACCAGCGTTCCACAAGCATGCCGAAAGCCTGGCGCATCTGCCCACGCAACCGCTCCATGTGGGCCACGGCAAAGCGGCGGAACGAGTACGTTCGTATTTTGACCAGCAAATTTTCGGTGGCGGTTATTGCCAAGGCCCTCGCCGGCTACACGGCTCTCCACTACGCGCCTTCCCGCGGGGTCAGCGGCAGCAAACCGCGTTCGGTGGTCAACTCATCACGGCAAGCAAGCGGTAAGCGCTTTCGTACAGCTCGCCATTGGGCAAGGCCAGCAGCAGCGCCTCTTCAAGCCGGCTCATTTTGGTGATCCTCCAAAGTAGGGGACGCCGAATGATGACCGGTGACAAGCCGAATCGCCACGCCGGGTGACGACAGCAACGGACACGCGGGTAAAATCCCGGCCATCGACCCGCTCGACCTTCTTTCTCAGACTTCCCGAAGAATTATTGGAGAAAATCGATGAACACTCTCGTCCCCCCCCACGGTCGCCTGTTGCTGCTCGCCGTCTGGCTCGCCGTCGCCAGCGCCTGCAACCGCGATGCCCCCACGCCGACAGCTGGCCGCGAGGAAGCCAAACCGGCCGCCACCGCGGCGGCGGCGGCCCCCTCGCCCGGCGCCAAGAAAACGATCACCGAACTCACGCTGCGCGACCTCAGGATCACTCGCGACGAGGCCGGGCAACTGATCGCTCAAGGTACCGTCGACAACACGGCCACCCGCGTGCTCAAGCACGTGGAAGCCACCCTGAAGATCTTCGACGAAAAGGGAACCGAGATTGGCACACTCAAACCTTCGGTCGACCAACTGCAGCCGCTCTATGGCTGGACTTTCAAGATTCCCATCCAGAGCGCGAACGCCAGCAAGGCGACGGTAGTTGAAATCACCGGCGAATGAAGTAATCACCGCCTACGCGCCATGATCGCCGGTCGGCGAGATCCATGCCAATTAATTGATATAGCATGACCTACCGCCGACTGTCGAACGGAGCACCCGCTTCGTCTTCGTTGGTTGAACAACCTTGTTTTCATCGAAAACTTGTCGGAAATTTTTACACCCCTATCGAAAATAACTAATTAACGAAATAAATTACATTGATTTTGTTCCACAAAAAATACACGAAAAGTCTGGCACCTTTATTGCTACACAAGTTGTACGGACTACTGAATGCCGTCACCTGAATCGGCGCCCATTCTGCTGATGCCTGTGCAAGGTTTCGAATTTACGAACATCGATTCAGGGGTACCTTCAAATTCTCGGGAGAAACTCGATGCACAAAAGAACTCTGCTCACTGCCGCCCTGATGACCGCGCTATCCGCGGGCGCCAATGCGGCGACCTTTCACTTCACTGGTAACATCGCAAATAACACCGATGTTGTCAGAACGACCTTTACCCTTGATGCTGATGCCACCAATGTCAGGATTTGGACTGACTCTTTCCAGAGTGGCACCAACTTCGATCCGATCACCGCATTGTGGAACGCTTCCACCGGTAGCCTGATCGCTCAGAATGACGACAATCCTGGCATTCAGCCGGGTCAGACATACTACGATTCTGGAATCGTCCTGTCGTCCCTGGCGGCGGGCACGTATTGGTTCACCATCGCCGCTTATGCCAACTTCGCTCCTGGCCCCAACTACAGCGATGGCTTCGGCTACGACGGCCAGTCGCCCATTGCAATCGCCGCTTGGTGCCAGCCAGCCAGCAATAACTGTCTGAATCAGAAAGGAACCGAATGGAGCCTGTGGCTCGACGGGGTTTCTTCCGCTACCGACCCCAACCAGACAGTTCCGGAACCGACCGCGCTTGCCCTTGTCGGTCTGGGTCTCGCTGGACTGGCGTCGCTCAGGCATCGCAAGGCGGTCTGAAGCACAAGATCCGCTCGATACGCTACGACGCGACCACTATTTTGTCGTCTTGAGGCCCCGTTCCGGGGCCTTTTTTCTTAAGGACAGCGCTCGCAACGATATCGGCGCGACAGCCCAATACCCTCAGGGATCGCTGTCCTGATCTTCATCAAGAATAATCCGGTTGCGTTCTGCAGATCATAAAACGGCCGGCGATGACGTGGTCGGTTCCGGCCTTTGACAAGTCGCTGATCTGTGGTGCCAATCGGCGGCGCACAAGGCCGAATCAGGAGGGGCCACCGAAAAGTGTCAGCGTATCCTTGCTTTGATGTGCTGGCGGTGACAAAGAATGCAGGCCAATCTTGCGGCACATCATGCCCTGGGGCTTAATGCAGGCGCGAGTTTTTCGACCTTCTGTGCCAAAAAATTTTCGATTTCGGCCAATCGCCCTTATTCTTGCCGACCATGCTGCCCGACGTTGCGCGCAGCACATGCACAAGGAGAAATCAACATGATCTTGACCCCTGAACAGGAAATGATCCGCGATTCGCTGCGCGCTTTCGCCCAGGAGCGACTGGCGCCTTTTGCCGGCGAATGGGATCGCCAGCATACTTTCCCGGCTGAAGCATTGCGCGAACTCGGCGCGCTCGGCGCCTTGGGAATGGTCGTCCCCGAACAATGGGGTGGTGCCGGCATGGACTATCTGTCGCTGGTGCTGGTCCTCGAAGAAATCGCCGCAGGCGACGGCGCGACGTCGACGATCGTCAGCGTGCAGAACTCGCTAGCCTGCGGCATCACCATGAAATACGGCACCGACGAGCAAAAGGAAACCTGGCTCAAGCCGTTGGCCCGCGGCGAAATGCTCGGTTGTTTCTGTCTGACCGAACCGCACACCGGCTCCGACGCGGCGGCGATCACCACCCGTGCCGACCGCGACGGCGATCACTTCGTGCTCAACGGGGTCAAGCAGTTCATCACCACCGGCAAATTCGCGCAGGTAGCGATCGTCTTCGCGGTCACCGACAAATCGGCTGGCAAGAAAGGAATCTCCTGCTTCCTGGTGCCAACCAGCACCCCGGGCTACATCGTCGCTCGTCTCGAGGAGAAAATGGGCCAACACGCATCCGATACCGCGCAAATCCTGTTCGAGGATTGCCGAGTTCCAGCCTCTTGCCTGCTCGGCAAGGAGGGCGACGGCTATCGCATCGCCTTGTCCAATCTCGAAGCCGGTCGCATCGGTATCGCCGCGCAGTCGGTAGGGATGGCGCGCGCTGCTTTCGAGGCGGCGGTACAGTACGCCAAGGATCGGCGGACTTTCGGTCAGCCGATCATCGAACACCAGGCCGTCAGTTTCCGACTGGCCGACATGGCGACGCAGATCGACGCCGCCCGGCTGATGGTCTGGCGTGCGGCGACTTTCAAGGATGCCGGCAAACCGTGTCTCAAGGAAGCGTCGATGGCCAAGATGTTCGCTTCCGAGATGGCCGAAAAAGTGTGCTCCGATGCCATTCAGATCCTCGGCGGCTACGGTTATGTCAGCGATTTCCCGGTCGAACGGATCTATCGCGACGTTCGTGTGTGCCAGATTTACGAAGGTGCCAACGACATCCAGCGGCTGGTCATCGGTCGCGCTGTTGCCAGTGAGTAGCACCAGCCGTCACGTCCTGCGGGCCGGGATCACCGTCGACGTGCTCAACGCGCGGGCCGCCGGCTTTCTGCCCGGTTTGTTCGGTGTCGAGGTGCTCAGTGTCGCCCCGGGCGAACTGTCCGGGCGGCTGACCATCCGTCCGGACATGCTGGCGCCCAACGGGTTTCTGCATGCGGCGACAATCATCGCCCTGGCCGACACCTGCGCCGGTTACGCAACCATTGCCCATCTGCCGAACGGCGCCGAAGGCTTTACGACCGTTGAACTGAAAGCAAACTTTCTAGGCACGGCGACTCGTGGCGAATTACGTTGCTCGGCCACCGCCGTCCATTCCGGGCGAACGACGCAGGTCTGGGATGCCGAGGTGCATGACGGTGACGATCGCCGGTTGGCGCTTTTTCGCTGTACGCAAATGATCTTGTGGCCCAAATCCTGACGGTGTTCGACAGAGTGCTCCGCCCTATCCACCAGCGACAGTGGCCGGCCCGGCCGCCCTGTCAAACTTGACCGAGTCACCGGCCAGAAGTGGGGCGAAGGTGGATTTTTCCCGACTTTTTGAGCGGGGATAGCCTTCGCCATTTACTTGAAACCCGTGACACCGGGCGCGTGCCCCCTGTCCTTCGCATCGCCGCACCACCTGACACCCTATAGTCGCCCTGCCTTTCCTGCTATCTTGCGGTAATGAACGACAGCGCTCAAAACAAACCATCGGCCACCGCCGGCACCACAGGCAAGCTATCAGCGGCGGCGCAAGCCATCGCCAGCGAATTGTCGGGCTTCCGGAGCGACATGTTGCGCTTTGCGGTACTGCAATTGCGTAACCGGGAAAGCGCCGAAGACGCGGTGCAGGAGGCGACGATCGCCGCGCTGACCGGCGCCGAGCGCTTCGCCGAGCGCGCCAAGCTAAAAACCTGGGTGTTTTCGATTCTCAAAAACAAGATCATCGACATCATTCGCCGACGCGTCCGCGAATCGGCCCACGACGACCCGCCGAGGGAAATCGAAGATGGCGATTTCGACCCGCTGTTCACGCCCAGCGGACACTGGCAGATTGACGGTCAGCCAGCCGCGTGGGGCGATCCTGAGAAAAATTTCGAGAATCAGCGCTTCTGGCAGGTTTTCGATACCTGTTTGAACCGTTTGCCGAGCACTTCCGCGCGCGTGTTCATGATGCGTGAACTGCTCGGTCTGGAAACCAACGAAATTTGCCAAGAATTGTCGATGAGCAGCAATAATTGCTGGGTCATCCTGCATCGGGCAAGAATGAACTTGCGGCTGTGCCTGGAACAGAATTGGTTCGTTAACCCGGAAGTTCGCCAATGATCAATTGTCGGCAGGCCACCGCTCTGATGTCGCAGGAAATGGACCGCCCTTTGACCCGTCTGGAGCGACTGGCCTTGCGATTCCACACCCTGCTCTGCGTCGGCTGCCGTCGTTACCGTCGACAAATGACCGTTCTTCGCGACGCCTGCCGTCGTTTGTCGGATAACAACCGTCTGTCACCACCGACGGCGCATCATGATTGAAGCACCAGCAAGGCCTGTACGCCGCTTTGCGCGCGATCGGCACGCGTATTGCTTTGTCGTGACTTAACAGGCAAGATTCGTCTTTCCCACTCTTTTTGCGGTCTTTTCCGGTTCAATGCCGCCGATCTTTCGCCGCGCCGCTACCGTTGACCCGGTTTCTTCCCCATCCCGGTTCCTCAGGCGCAACACCGCTCTCTGCGCCAGTGCTCTGGCGCGCTTGATGTGGACCAGTGGCGCCTTGCTGTTGTTGTGGGTCACGGTTTTCTGGGCACTCGACTGACAGCGGCACAGCGGATGCATTGTCACTCGCCATTTTCACTGGCCAGCGCACCGATTCTGAGTTTCGAGAATCTCACCCTGGGCTACAACCGACATCCGGCCGTGCATCATCTACGAGGAGAAGTGGCGAAAGGCCGTCTGCTGGCAATCGTCGGCCCCAACGGTGCCGGCAAATCGACACTACTCAAAGCCATCGCCGGTGACTTGCGCCCTTTACAAGGTCGTATCGACTACCACGGCTTGCAGCGTCGGCAGATCGCTTACCTGACGCAGCAGCCGACACTCGACACCAGCTTTCCGATCACCATCCACGATTTCGTTGCCATGGGCCTGTGGCGAGCGATCGGCGGTTTCAGCGGGCTGAGCGCCACTTTGCGCGCTCGAGTCGCCGCGGCGATCGACGCCGTCGGCCTGACAGGGCTACAGCAGCGGCCCGTCGGCGCTGTTTCCGGTGGCCAGCTCCAACGCGCGTTTTTTGCTCAGGTGATGCTGCAGGATGCCGTGCTGGTCCTGCTCGACGAACCTTACCGTGCCATCGACGCCGCCACTGTTAGCGACCTGGCGTCTTTGGTCCGCCAGTGGCACGGGGAAGGCCGTACAGTGATCGCCGTGCTGCACGACCTGGAGCACGTTCGCCGCGAATATCCGCACACCTTGTTGCTGGCGCGCGAAGTAGTGGCCTATGGAGACACGGCGACAGTTCTCACGGAAAGCAATCTACAACGCGCTCGCGAGCTCGCCAACGATCGCGCCGACGGCGCGGTTCAGACACCAGTTTGTCACACCGGCGATCCCGCTCGATGACCGACACGCTGCTCTCGCTGCCCTTAGTCGCGCCATTCATCGAATTCGGCTTCATGCGCCGGGCCTTGGCCGGTTGTCTGGCATTGTCGCTAGGCGCGACACCGATTGGTGTTTTTCTGATGTTGCGTCGGATGAGTCTCGCTGGCGACGCGATGTCGCACGCGATCTTGCCCGGCGCGGCCATTGGCTACCTGATCGCCGGCTTGTCGTTGCCGGCGATGAGCCTTGGCGGTCTGTTGGTTGGCTTGGTGGTCGCCATACTCGCCGGTGGAGTCGCTAGGCATACGGTGATCAAGGAGGACGCCAGTCTGGCCACGTTCTATCTGCTCTCGTTGTCGTCGGGCGTACTGATCATTTCCTTGCGCGGCAGCAGCGTGGACCTGCTGCACGTGCTTTTCGGCAGCGTGCTGGCGCTCGACGACGCGACATTATGGTTACTTGCCTCTTTCGCATCGTTGTCGATGGTCGCTCTGGCCCTTGGACTTCGGCTATTTGCCCTCGAATGCTACGATCCAGCTTTTCTTTATCGGATCAGCCGCTTGGCGCCGCTGGCGCACTATGGTTTCCTGATTTTGCTGGTCCTCAACCTGGTTGCCGGTTTTCATGCGCTGGGAACGCTAATGGCCGTCGGGATCATGATCCTGCCGGCGGTTACCGCCCGCTTGTGGGTCTGCGATCTTGGCCCGCTGTTGCTGATCGCCGCCAGCGTGGCGTTCGTCGGCTCATTGGCCGGCCTGCTCATCTCATACTATGTCAACCTTCCGGCCGGACCGGCGATTGTCCTGACACTCGGTGCCGGCTATCTGCTGTCATTGCTCGCTGGTCCGTTAGGACCGCTGGCCAGCCGATGGCGGTCGAGCTGGCATTTCGAGCGTTGATCCCCAGGAGAATCCCGATGCCCGACCGATCTCGCTTCTTTGTCCTGGCTCGCTTCATCGTGTTTGCTCGTCTACTACCCTGTCTGTGGCTGGCGATTGCCGGCAACACGGTCCTCGCGGCGGACAAATTGCTGGTCGTCGCCAGTTTCAGCATTCTCGCTGATCTGACCCAACGGATCGGCGGCGAGCGTCTGCAAGTTCATACACTGGTCGGCCCCGGCACCGATGCTCATGTTTACCAACCCACGCCGGCCGATGCCCGCACCTTGTCGAAAGCCCGACTGGTGATCGTCAATGGCTTGGGTTTTGAAGGCTGGATCGAGCGCCTCGTTAAATCAGCTGGATATCGTGGAAACATCATCGTCGCCAGTCAAGGAATCATCCCCCTCCGCTTGGCAGCCCCGACCAAAGAGCATCTTCTGTCACCGACCGAGCACGCGCACGCCGACAACCTCGACCCGCACGCCTGGCAGGATCTTGGCAATGCCCGCCGCTATGTCGACAACATCACCTCGGCACTTTGTGAGATCGATCCGACCAACAAAATGGTTTTCCAGGCTAACGCAGCACGTTTACGCGACGAAATGTCCGCTCTGGATCGCCAGATTCGAACCACGTTCAACAGCATCCCGGCTGAGCGCCGCAAGGTGATCAGTTCGCACGACGCATTCAATTACTTTGCTCGGGCCTATGGCATCCGTTTCATCGCCCCGGTCGGAATCAACACCGATGCCGACCCGTCTGCTGCCACCGTCGGGGCGATCATCCGCCAAATTCGCCAGGAAAAGATCAAGGTACTATTCGTGGAGAACATCACCGATCCGCGCCTGCTTGAACGGATCAGTCGCGAATCCGGCGCCCGATTAGGCGGCACGTTGTATTCCGATTCGCTGGCCAAGCCAGGCTCACCCGCCGACAGCTATCTCGGCATGATCAGTCACAACGCAAAAACGCTGGCTGGCGCATTGATCGACTGAGCGTCATCACGACATCGCTTCCGTGATATATACCACCACGCTTATCGAACACGTTGACACCAAGCTGCTGGGGCGTAGACTATTTATCGTTGGAACAGCGACTTGGCGTTTGATTTGTCATTGATGGCTCAGATCAGCAAAACCGATGCCCGGCCGTATTTGCACCAACAGCATAATCACCAAAATCAGGCCGCATAAGCACACGGCCTATTCTTTGCACCACTACGTTCGGAAAGGTGACCCATGAGTGTGGCGATCAACGATCTTAAAGGCATGAATCCCGATATTTTGAAGCATCTCAAAGAATTGGGAATTACCAACAATGAGCAGCTTCTGGAAGCGACGAAATCGCCCGAAGAGCGCAAGACATTGGCGTCGAAGCTTGGCATCGAAACCCGTCCGCTGCTAGAGCTGGCCAATCGTGCCGACCTCTCACGGGTCAAAGGGGTCGCCGGCGTTTACTCGGATTTGCTCGAACAAGCCGGCGTCGACACGGTCAAGGAACTGGCCACGCGTCGTCCAGATAACTTGCACGCCAAAATGGCTGAAGTGAATCAGGCAAAAAACCTGACCGCCCGTCTACCCACCCAGGAAATGGTCGAAAGCTGGGTCACTCAGGCCAAGGATTTGCCTAAGCTTCTGACGTATTGATTATCTCTACTCGATCACGAACAGGCTGCCTCTATGGAAGGAAACTGGTCGTGATCGGGTTTTGATCGCTGAACGAAACATTCAGACGCTGTCGTCCGTAGATCCAGCGCAAGGGCATTTGACCAGACGATTCATCTACGGGCGACTGAGCGCTCGGCTCTTCGCACTGCCGATTTTCTTGACTCGCTGATTTTCCCTGATCACCCCAGGTCGGATTTTGTTCATCCTGGTCGTTTTTTTCATCAAGCATAGACCGGCGACTGATCATCGTGTCTGCTACGCAGCTCGGCGAGCATTTGCTTCTCGTTCAGTTCAGCGGCCCATGCCGGACGAAGTTGAAAATGGGGTTGATCCTTGATCGTTTTCCAATTGCCGCCCCATTCGAGCCCCATGTCGACGCCTAGCACGCCAACGGCCTTGTACTTGACGGATTCCCCGAGATACTTGTTTCCTTCGAAGACACCGATATCGAAGGCAATGCCAAAATTATGATTCGACTGTCCGCCGCGAGCATTGGTGACGATCGATCCCGGCGCGGTTCGCCCCTGGGCATACAGGGCGTCCTGCTCCTGATAGGTGCGCAAGCCACTGAGAATTTTTATCTTGATCCCGGAAGCGGCCGCTTTTTGGACCAACGCTCTGGCATAGGGTTGAACTTCCGGCAACAGCGTGGCGATGATTTTCTCGCTGCGGTCATCCACGGCAGTGATCGCCGCCGCCGGCTTCGCGCCATTGTGATCGTTGTTCCTTATCAGTCGCTCGTAAATCGCCGCCCAGGTTTGTGGTCCGGCTTTGCCGTCAACCTCGACGCCTAGCTCTTGCTGAATGGCTGCAATCATTTCATCGATTCGCATGATTGACTCCTGTCGACAAAACGTTGAGTGAGTCCGCGAAACGGACGATAACGATCGCGGACAACCGTGGCCTGTCCGTGTGTATGCAGCACCAGCAAACGACCGGCCAGTTGATGATGGTACCCTGTTTTGATCTGGGCAACCGAATACGCCGTATTGCCAGGGACAAACACCAAACATTGGCCAATTAACGGGCAACCTCTCACAATTTCCCCGTTGGGCTATTTAATATCAATCGCTAGATTCGCACGGCCAGCCAGCAGCAACTCCCAGCCTTGCTTGGCGTTGATTGAATTGATCCGGATACCCAAAGGAAATCGGGGAGACAAGTCGACGGCTGACGACTCGTCTCCCCGTTAGACAGGGCGATACTGACTTAGTGTTGCCGATTACGGAGTTTCTTGATGGCTTGCAATTGCGCGACAGCTTGCGCCAACTCGGCTTCAGCCGTCGCCAGACCAACATCCGAGCCACGATTCTTCAGTGCTTCCTCAGCCCGTCGTTTGGCTTCCAGCGCTTTGGCTTCATCGAGATCGTTGGCACGGATCGCGGTATCCGCGAGGACGGTGATCATCGCCGGCTGAACTTCCAACATACCGCCCGAGACATAAACCAACTCGTATTCGTCGCGACCCGGAATTTTCAAACGCACGGTCCCCGGTTTGATCCGGGTGAGCAACGGGGTGTGCCGCGGATAAATGCCCAGCTCGCCCGCTTCGCCGGGAAACACCGCAAAATCGGTTTCGCCGGAAAAGATCAACTCTTCGGCGCTCACCACATCGACATGGACTCTGATGGACATGATTTTTTCCCTTGCTACCTGATGAAGTCGCCGTTACCACTGCTCGCAGCGTAACGGCGACATAGTGGTCGCCCTTAGAGTTTTTTGGCTTTTTCGAAGACTTCCTCGATTCCGCCGACCATATAGAACGCCTGCTCGGGAATGTTGTCGCATTCGCCATTGACGATCATCTTGAAGCCTTTGATCGTTTCCTTGAGTGGCACATACTTGCCCGGCGAGCCGGTAAATACTTCGGCCACGTTGAACGGCTGCGAGAGAAAACGCTGAATCTTGCGCGCCCGATAAACGGCCAGTTTATCTTCCGGCGACAGTTCGTCCATACCCAGAATGGCGATGATGTCACGCAATTCCTTGTATTTCTGCAAGGTCATCTGCACCGAACGAGCAACGTTGTAGTGCTCTTCGCCGACAATCTGCGGATCCAGTTGGCGCGAGGTTGAGTCCAGCGGGTCGACCGCCGGATAAATACCCAGCGAAGCGATGTCACGCGACAAAACAACGGTCGAGTCGAGGTGGAGGAAGGTGGTGGCTGGCGACGGATCGGTCAAGTCGTCGGCAGGCACATAGACCGCCTGGATCGAGGTAATCGAACCGACTTTAGTGGAGGTAATGCGCTCCTGCAAGCGCCCCATTTCTTCGGCCAGCGTTGGCTGGTAACCGACCGCCGACGGCATCCGGCCTAGCAGCGCAGATACTTCGGTACCGGCCAGGGTGTAGCGATAGATGTTATCGACGAAGAAAAGGATGTCCCGGCCATCGTCGCGGAAACGCTCGGCCATCGTCAGCCCGGTCAAGGCGACACGCAGACGGTTGCCCGGCGGCTCATTCATTTGCCCGAAGACCATCGCCACCTTGTCGAGGACGTTGGACTCCTTCATTTCATGATAGAAGTCGTTTCCTTCACGGGTCCGCTCTCCAACACCGGCAAACACGGAAAGACCAGAGTGTTGTTTGGCGATGTTGTTGATCAATTCCATCATGTTGACCGTCTTGCCGACACCGGCCCCACCGAACAGGCCGACCTTGCCGCCTTTGGCGAAGGGGCAGACCAGATCAATCACCTTGATGCCGGTCTCCAGAAGATCGACCGATGGCGAAAGCTCGTCGAATTTCGGGGCCACCTGGTGGATCTCGCGACGCTCGTCGGTGGCGATCGGACCGGCTTCGTCGATGGGTCGACCGAGAACGTTCATGATCCGGCCAATCGTCGCGTTACCGACAGGCACCGAGATGCCGGCACCCGTGTTATTGACCTTCATCCCTCGACGCAGACCATCCGACGAACCCATGGCGATCGTGCGCACGATTCCGTCACCAAGCTGCTGCTGGACCTCGAACATCAGATCCGCTTCGCACATCTCCGACTCTTCAGCCTTGTCGAGCTGGAGCGCATCGTAAATCCTGGGCATCGCATCGCGCGGGAACTGGATGTCCACCACGGCGCCGATACACTGAACAATGTTTCCTTGACTCATCGTCGTATCCCTAATCAATAAACTAACTGTCGCGTGGTCAGACAGCGGCTGCGCCGCCGACGATTTCCGAAAGCTCTTTGGTGATTGACGCCTGGCGGGCCTTGTTATAAACCAGTTTGAGCTCGCCGATCACATTCTTGGCATTGTCCGACGCCGATTTCATCGCCACCATTCGCGCACTTTGCTCCGATGCCATGTTCTCAGCTACCGCCTGGTAAATCATCGCTTCGACGTAGCGCACCAACAAGTCGTCGATCACCACCTTGGCCTCGGGTTCGTAAAGATAGTCCCAACGGTTGCCTTCCCCGCCGATCAGATCACCGGACAAAGGCAGCAATTGGTACAGCGTCGGCTCCTGCTTCATAGTGTTGATGAAGCGCGTGTAGGCAATAAACAGAACGTCGATTTCGCCCTTCATGTAGGCATCAAGCTGAACCTTCACCGGACCAATCAACTTTTCCAGGTGCGGCGTATCGCCAAGCGCGGTGATCTGCGAAACGAGATTGGCACCGGCCCGCTGCATGAAGCCCAAACCTTTATTACCGATGGCGGTGACGAACAGCTTTTTACCTTCGGCGTCCCATTCCTTCATCTTGGCCAATGCCAATCGCAGGACATTGGTGTTCAAGCCGCCGCACAAACCCTTATCGGAAGTGACGGTGATCAGCCCGACAGCCGCCACTTTTTCCCTTACTGTCAGGAAGGGGTGGCGATAGTCGGTCAATGCGTGCGAGAGGTTACCGGCGACGCGCCGGATTTTCTCGCCATAGGGTCTGGCGGCACGCATCCGATCCTGCGCTTTGCGCATTTTCGACGCGGCGACCATTTCCATGGCTTTGGTGATCTTGCGCGTACTTTCGACGCTTTTGATCTTGTTGCGGATTTCCTTGCCGCTAGGCATGGCAAACCTCCTCGATCGATCAGGCCAAGCCGGCCTTGAACTCCTCAATCGCCTTGGTGAGCTTCTGCTCAGCGTCGGCGTCAAGATCTTTGCTGGTCTCGATCTTGCTGATGAGGTCGGCGTACTTCTGCTTGATGAAGCCATGCATTTGCTTTTCGGTCGCCAGCGCCTTTTTCACGTCAACATCATCAAAGAGACCTTTATTGACCGCGTGCAAGGTGATGGCCATCTCGGAAATCGACAGCGGCGAATATTGCGGCTGCTTCATCAACTCGGTGACCAGACGACCGCGATCGAGCTGTTTGCGGGTCGCTTCATCGAGATCGGAGGCGAATTGGGCGAAGGCGGCCAGTTCGCGGAACTGGGCCAACGCCAGACGCACGCCGCCACCCAATTTTTTGATGACCTTGGTCTGCGCCGCACCACCCACCCTCGATACGGAAATACCAGCATCGATAGCCGGACGAATCCCGGCGTTGAACAGGTCGGTGTCGAGGAAGATTTGTCCGTCGGTAATCGAGATGACGTTGGTGGGCACGAAGGCTGACACGTCGCCGGCTTGCGTTTCGATCACCGGCAGCGCGGTCAATGAGCCTGTCTTACCCTTGACTTCACCATTGGTGAATCTTTCCACCCATTCTTCGGAAACCCGGGCCGCGCGTTCCAGCAAACGGGAATGCAAATAGAACACGTCACCAGGATAAGCTTCACGACCTGGCGGCCGGCGCAGCAGCAGCGAAACCTGCCGGTAGGCCCACGC
The DNA here is from genome assembly GCA_016789495.1 of Accumulibacter sp. Taxonomy (GTDB): domain Bacteria; phylum Pseudomonadota; class Gammaproteobacteria; order Burkholderiales; family Rhodocyclaceae; genus Accumulibacter. The sequence goes on from JAEUOJ010000039.1 coordinate 23,299, forward strand.
CTGCTTGGTCAGGTCGTCGTAAATGATCAATGCATCCTGACCACGATCCCGGAAGTATTCGCCCATCGTGCATCCGGAATAGGGCGCGATGTATTGCAAAGCGGCCGACTCCGAGGCGGTGGCGGCAACGATGATGGTGTATTCCATCGCGCCGTTTTCTTCAAGACGGCGAACGACGTTGGCCACAGTCGAAGCTTTCTGACCGACAGCCACGTAGATGCAGATCAGATTCTGACCTTTCTGATTGATGATCGTGTCAACCGCGACGGCGGTCTTGCCAGTCTGTCGGTCGCCGATGATCAACTCGCGCTGACCACGGCCGATCGGCACCATCGCGTCGATCGATTTGAGACCGGTTTGCACGGGTTGAGAAACCGATTTGCGCCAGATGACGCCAGGCGCCACTTTTTCGATTTTGTCGGTCAGCTTGCTGTTGATCGGACCTTTGCCGTCGATCGGCTGACCCAACGAGTTGACCACACGCCCGAGCAGCTCGGGGCCAACCGGCACTTCGAGAATGCGGCCGGTGGTTTTGACGGTATCGCCTTCACTGATTTCGTCATATTCGCCGAGAACCACCGCGCCGACCGAGTCACGATCGAGGTTCAACGCCATGCCGAAGGTATTGCCCGGGAACTCGAGCATTTCCCCCTGCATGACATCGGTCAGGCCATAAATACGGCAGATACCGTCAGTCACCGATACGACGGTGCCCTGGGTGCGCAGATCGGCGCTGATCGCAAGATTCTCGATCTTGCCTTTGATCAGTTCGCTGATTTCGGATGGATTCAACTGCATGGAAAATCTCCTAGTTCTTGAGCGCCAATCGCAGGCTCTCCAACTTTCCGCTGACGGATGTATCGAGAACCTGATCGCCAATCACAATCTTGACGCCGCCGATCAATGACTGATCGACGACCACTTCGGCTGTAAGCCGGGTCTTGAAGCGAGTCTCCAGATCCGCAACCAAGGCTTTACGCTGCACATCGTCAAGGGGGAAAGCGCTATAAATCTTCGCTTCCTTGACACCTTCCTGGGCAGCCCGTTGGGCCTCGAAGAGACTGGCAATTTCCGGCAGAAAAGACAGCCGCTCACTGGCGGCGAGGACATCGATCAGATTGGTTCCGCCGCCATCCAATGCAGTGCCGGCCACCGATTTGAAGAGCGCGCTCTTCTGGGAGGCGGACAACTCGGGATTGCCGATGCATGAACGCATCTGCGGATCCGTCGCAACGGAGGAAAGCAACGACAACCGCTCGGACCACGCCGCTAGCGCCTTGTTTTCCAACGCAATGCGGAAAACCGCTTCAGCGTAGGGGCGCGCGATGGTAACGAGTTCGGCCATGATTTCAGAGTTCCTGCTTGAGCGCGACCAGCATGTCGGCATGCGCCTTGGCGTCAACCTCGCGCTTCAGAATCCGCTCGGCACCCGCCACCGCCAAATCGGCAACGCGACTGCGCAATTCCGCCCGGGCATGCTCGACTTGTTGAGCGATTTCCGCCTTCGACGCCAGAACCACCTTGTCGGCCTCGACCCTGGCCGCTGCCTTGGCTTCTTCGATCATCTGTGCCGCGCGCTTTTCGGAAGCAGCGATGATCTCAGCCGCCTTGGTTTTGGCTTCGCGCAAAGAATCGGCCGAACGCTTCGCGGCAAGCTCCAACTCGTGCTTACCACGCTCACCGGCGGCCAGCCCGTCAGCGATCAGTTTCTGGCGATCAGCCATGGCTTTTTGCAGCGGTGGCCAGACGTATTTCATGGTGATCCAGATAAAAACACCAAACCAGATCGCTTCACCAATCAACGTTGCGTTGATGTTCACGCTAACCTCCTGTCAATAGTCAATCCAAAGGAGCGGCAAATCAGCCCTTGACGACAGCAATGAAGGGGTTCGCGAACAACATGAACAAGGCAATACCGACACCGATCATGGTCACCGCGTCAAGCAGACCGGCAACGATGAACATCTTGACTTGCAGGGTGGGGATCATTTCCGGCTGACGAGCGGCGCCCTCGAGGAAGCGACCACCGAGCAGACCAAACCCGATCGCGGTACCCAGGGCACCCGCACCGATCAGGATGGCGACGGCGACGGCGGTGTTACCAAGCAACATTGAGAGAGCGGTTTCCATTAGTTTCTCCTAATAAGACATGCCAAATGGGTTAAACAGGGACAACGTGAATCAAACTCGCAACCGGACATTCGCGGGAATTGACAATCAACCGTGGGATTCGCTGGCCATCGACAGATACACAATGGTGAGCATCATGAACACGAAAGCCTGGAGGGTGATGATCAGGATGTGGAACAAGGCCCACGGCAGAGCCAGGGGCAACTGCCACAGCCCCATCAGGGCGATCAGAATGAATACCATTTCACCGGCATACATGTTCCCGAACAGACGCAGGGACAGGGAAATGGGCTTGGCGACATCCTCGATGACCCGAAACAGCAGATTCAGTGGCGCCAGCTTGGCGCCGAAGGGCACGGTGAACACTTCGTGCATGAAGCCGCCGAAACCTTTGACCTTCAAACCCATGGCGATCATGATCACGAAAACTGTCAATGACATGCCAAACGTCAGGTTGGGATCGGTCGTCGGAACGACTTTGAGATAATGAACGCCAGCTTTCTCGGACAATTTAGGCAAGAAATCGACCGGGATCAGATCCATGGCATTCATGAGGAAAACCCAGACGAAAATGGTGATCGCCAATGGCGTCACCAACGGGCTTCTGCCGTGATAGGTGTCCTTGACCTGCTGGTCGACGAAAGAAACGACCATTTCGACCAGAGCCTGCGCTTTCCCGGGCACACCGGGCGTGGCGCGCGCAGCCAACCTGGCCATGCCGACGAAAGCCAGGAGCCCCAACAGGCCGGAAATGATCAAGGTATCGAGATGTACGGTCCAGAAGCCATGCCCAACCGAGAGGTTGGTCAAGTGGTGCACAATGTATTCACTCGCCGTCATCGACTCGCCCGAAGCCATAGAATCCCCCTGTTAGAGCGCGACTAGCGCTGCTTGAGCAGCGCCATCCAATACACAAATACCGTTGCAACATAAGCCAGGAAGAGCGGCAAGGCTGCGAGCTGTGCGTATGTCTTGAATACCAGCGTAAACAACAAAAGGGTTACCGCAAATTTGTACCCTTCGGCGACCACCTGGGCGTTGTACGCTTGTTTGGCATCCCGGCCGTCCACACCCGGCCGGCGCAGAGCCCGCCAAGCGTAGGCAAACCCGCTAGCCACGGCGATCAGCCCACCGAACACGGCAGAAAGCGCCGCATCGAAACCACCCAGCACACCCGACAACAAACCCGTCACCGCAGTCACCAGGAATTGCCATCGGAGAATCCAGCGGACCTGAGGATGCACAGCTAGCAATTCCAAAACGGACGAAGGATACCAGAGTCACCTGACGGAATCAAACCGCACATGCAAAAAAGTTTACTTCCCTTTGTAAAACCGGCCTTGCAGGCATTTTTTGCGTTGCTCAACCGCGCCTTCATGGTGCGGCGCATCAATGGCGCAGGCGCTGCAATATTCCGTCCAGTTGATCGAGATCGCCGAACTCGATCAGCACCTTTCCCGCCCCACGCCGATTGGCCCGAATGGCCACTTGCGCGCCCAGCAGATCAGCCAATTCTTCTTGCAGGCGCAGGATGTCGCGATCCGGCTTGGGCGCCCGGTTGTCTTTTGGCGGCTGCAGGGCGTATTGCACCAGGCGCTCGGTTTCACGCACCGACAGCCCTTTCTGCACCACCCGCTGCGCCATTTGCACCTGCGCGGCACCGGTCAGCGGCAACAGCGCTCGCGCATGTCCCATGTCGAGGCCTCCATCCATCATCAGTTCTTGTACCGGCGGCGCCAATTGCAACAAGCGCAACAGATTGGATGCCGCCGGCCGTGATCGTCCGACCGCGTCAGCCGCTTGCTGATGGGTCATCGAAAATTCGTCGATCAGCCTCTGCAAACCCTGCGCCTCTTCCAACGGATTGAGGTCTTCGCGCTGGATATTTTCGATCAACGCCATCGCCAGCGCCGCCTCATCGGGAATGTCGCGGATCAGGGTGGACAGTTCGCTCAAACCGGCCATTTGCGCCGCCCGCCAGCGCCGCTCGCCGGCAATGATTTCGTAGCGGTCGCCGCCGATCGGTCGAACGAGTACCGGTTGCATCAGTCCTTGAGCCCGAATCGAGGCGGCGAGTTCCTCCAGCGAACCGGCATCCATCCGGGTCCGGGGCTGGTATTTACCGGGCTGGAGGCAATCAACCGGCAAAACTCGCTGCTGCTCTTTGTGCTGGGTATCGCTGTCTGCCAGCAAGGCATCGAGGCCTCGACCCAGTCCCTTGATCTTCATGATTGTCCTCCTCCCTAGTTCGTCGTTCGCACCGCGGACTGGAAGCGGCCGTGGTGACGAGCCAGCAGTTCATCCGCCAGCAACAAATATGCCTGCGCGCCTTTCGATGCGCGATCGAAGAAAATCACCGGCTTGCCGTAAGAAGGCGCCTCGGCCAAGCGAACGTTGCGCGGAACGATCGTCCGATAGACTTTTTCGCCAAAATGGCTTTCCAGTTCTTTCGACACCTGCTGGGTCAAAGTCGACCGCGGATCGAACATCGTTCGCAGCAAGCCTTCGATTTCGAGACGAGGGTTGAGATTGGCGCGAACTTTTTTCAAGGTGGTCACCAAATCGGTCAAGCCCTCGAGGGCGTAATATTCGCATTGCATCGGGATCATCACCCGGTCGGCGGCAACCAGCCCGTTGACCGTGAGCATGTTCAACGCCGGCGGACAGTCCAACAAGACGAAGTCGTAATTGGCGAGCACCGCCTGCACCGCATCGCGCAAGCGGAATTCGCGTCGTTCGAGACTGATCAGATCGACCTCAGCACCGGCGAGATCACGTGTCGCCGGCAGCAAGTCGAAGCCATAAGCCGTTTTCAGCCGGTTGTCGTCGATCGTTGCCTGACCGATCAGCACGGCATAGACGGTCAGCAAACCCTTGAGCTTGGCGATTCCACAACCCGTGGTGGCGTTGCCCTGTGGATCGAGGTCGATCAACAGCACCCGCTGCGCCGCGTCGGCCAGACACGCGGCCAGATTGACCGCGGTGGTCGATTTGCCGACCCCCCCTTTCTGATTGGTTACCGCCAGCACTTTTGCCACATTCTCCTCCCTGTTCATGGCGAACCGGAACCGGCAATGATCAATACATGCCGTTCGCCGATCACTCCCGGAATCTGTAGCCGATGCACCGCCTGAACCATGACTTCGGCGGGTAGCGCAGCCAGTTCTTCGTCTGGCCGACGGCCTTTCATCGCCATCCAGCATCCACCGTCGCGCAGCAGATGGCGGGTCAGTCGGATCAACTCCGTCAGATCGGCAAAAGCTCGCGCGACAATGACCGGAAATCCGGTGCTGGGCTGGTAATTCTCGACACGACCACAGTGTACGGCAATATTCGGCAACGTCAGCTCGATCGCGGCTTGCCGCAGGAACGCACATTTTTTCGAGTTGCTATCCAGCAAGACCAACTGCAAGCGTTCGCTGGCGATCGCCAACGGGATACCGGGCAAGCCGCCGCCGCTACCGACATCGAGCACCCTGTCCGCTTCGATGTACGGCAGCAAGGCCAACGAATCGAGCAGATGCCCGCTAACAGCCTGCGCGGTGTCGCGGAGGCTAGTCAGTTGATAGGTCCGGTTCCATTTGTCGAGCAGCGCCAGATAAGCCAGCAATTTCGCCTGTACCTTCGCCGGCAGTTCGAGGCCGAGACGCTGCACTCCCTCGGCCAATTGTGCCGACGGGGTCATGAGGCGAGTCGGGCGGTCGATGATTGGGGCAAGGCAGCGCCGCTGGATCGTTTCAGATGGACCAACAGGATCGAGATGGCCGCCGGGGTCACTCCCTGGATACGGGCGGCCTGGCCCAGCGTCTGCGGGCGATGCAAGCGCAATTTCTGCTGCACTTCGCGGGACAACCCGGGCAGTTGGTGATAGTCGAGATCCTCCGGCAGACGAGTTTCCTCGTTGGCCAGATTTCTCGCCACCTCTTCCTGCTGACGTTCGATATAGCCTTGATATTTGGCGGCGATCTCGATCTGTTCGACGACTTGCGGATCGCTGACGCCGGCGGAAAGCGCGCCGCCCTGCGTTTGCAGGGTCATCAGCGCCGGATAGCTCACTTCGGGACGCCGCAACAGGTCATGCAGCGTGTACTCGTGCTCGAGAGGACGTCCGAAAACACGGACCGCTTCTCCCTCCGCGAGCCGTGACGGTTGCACCCAGGTGCTCTTGAGTCGTTCCTGTTCGGCGGCGATCGCCTCCTGTTTGCGGCAGAAAGCCTCCCAACGCCGATCATCGACCAAGCCCAGTCGCCGACCGTGCTCGGTCAACCGTCGGTCGGCGTTATCCTCGCGCAGCGACAAGCGATACTCCGCTCGACTGGTGAACATCCGGTATGGCTCGGAAACCCCCCGGGTAATCAGATCATCGACCAACACGCCGAGATAGGCTTCGTCGCGACGCGGCAGCCAAGCCTCTTTGCCCTGCGCAAACAACGCGGCGTTGGCTCCGGCCAACAGCCCTTGCGCCGCCGCCTCCTCGTAGCCGGTGGTGCCGTTGATTTGGCCAGCGAAGAACAACCCGGTAATGGCCCGGGTTTCCAGCGAAGACTTCAATGCGCGCGGGTCGAAATAGTCGTACTCGATCGCGTAGCCGGGACGCAGCAGATGGCAATTTTCCAGGCCACGCATCGAGCGGACGATGGCGATCTGGACATCAAAAGGCAGACTGGTGGAAATTCCATTCGGATAGATTTCATTCGTCGCCAGACCTTCCGGCTCGAGAAAGACATTGTGGCTGTCCTTGCCGGCGAAGCGGTGGATTTTGTCTTCGATCGACGGGCAGTATCGCGGCCCGACTCCTTCGATGACTCCGGTGTACATCGGCGATCGATCGAGATTGTCGCGGATCAGATCATGGGTCCGACGATTGGTGCTGGCGATCCAGCACGGTAACTGCCGGGGATGCTGCTCCGCCCGGCCAAGAAACGAGAACACTGGCAGCGGCTGATCGGACTGCTGTTCAGCCAGACAGGAAAAATCGATCGTCCGGCCGTCCAGCCGCGGTGGCGTGCCGGTTTTCAACCGACCGACCGGCAGTTGCAATTCACGCAAACGCGCCGCCAGCGTACACGACGCTGGGTCACCCATCCGTCCGCCGGAACAGTTCGTCAAACCGACATGGATCAGGCCGTTCAGAAAGGTCCCAGCGGTGAGCACCACCGCGCGACTGGCGAAAGCGATGCCGAGTTGACCGACCACGCCGGTCACCCGGTCACCTTCCAGCCGCAGATCGTCGCAAGCCTGCGCGAAGATGGTCAGGCCGGGCTGATTCTCGAGACGCCGCCGAATCGCCTGCCGATACAGCACCCGGTCGGCTTGCGCACGCGTCGCGCGCACCGCCGGCCCCTTGCTTGAATTCAGAATCCGGAACTGGATGCCGGCTTCATCGGTGGCCTCGGCCATCGCGCCACCCAACGCGTCGATCTCCTTGACCAGATGGCCCTTGCCAATCCCGCCGATCGACGGGTTACAACTCATGGTGCCTAACGTTTCGAGATTGTGCGTCAGCAGCAAGGTTTTCGCGCCCATGCGTGCAGCAGCCAGCGCCGCCTCGCTACCGGCATGCCCGCCGCCAACGACGATGACCTCGAAGCTGTCAGCCAGAAACATGGCAAACCCTATGAAATTTCGGCATTTTTGACCAGCCTGGCCACCCTTGAAAGAGCGCGATTCTACGCCACATCACAGAAAGACAACAAGTTGCGACAACCTGGCCCGAGGGTTGACGACCGGCATCACTCCTTGAATGACCCGCCAACCCGGCATTCATCGCCAATGACCCACCCTGCAACACGCCCCGCGATGTGCAACCAGGCACTGCCCAGAAATGGCAGAAATTTACCTCAAACAATAATCAATCTCATTTACAATTTTTCCACGGGTACTTACCATTGGCGTTTCGCCAACGGCTCGCATTCGTCAATGGAGGTTTCTTCAATGAAAACCAACGCGATATTCGCCACCGCTCTGCTGGGATTCTCAACGCTCATCGGCAGTGCAGTACGGGCGGAAGAACAGGTCTTGAACCTTTACTCGGCGCGCCACTACCAGACCGATGAGGCGCTGTATAAAGAATTCACCCATCGAACCGGCATCGTCATCAAACGAATCGAAGGCAAGGAGGACGAGCTCCTCGAACGTCTACGCAACGAGGGCGGCAATAGCCCAGCGGACGTTTTCCTGACCGTCGACGCCGCCCGACTGGCCGCGGCGCACGAGCTGGCCCTGTTCGCTCCCGTTCGTTCGCCAATCCTCGAAGCGCGGATTCCGGCGCATTTACGCACCAGCGACTGGTTCGCCTTTTCGACACGCGCCCGGGTGATCGTCTATGCCAAGGACGCCGTCAGGCCCGACGAAATACGGACTTACAACGATCTGGCGAAACCGAGCTTGCGAGGCAAAATGTGTTCGCGGTCCGGCTCTCATCCATACAACTTGTCGTTGATGGCGGCGATCATCGCTCATCACGGCGAGGCCGCGGCTGAAAACTGGGCCAAAGGGGTGGTCGCCAATTTCGCCCGACCGCCCAAAGGTGGCGACACCGATCAAATTCTGGCGGTCGCGTCGGGAGAATGCGCCGTCGCGCTGGCCAACACTTACTATCTCGCGCGCCTGATGCGCTCGAACAAACCGGAAGATCGCAAGGCCATGGAAAAGATCACCGTCGTCTGGCCCGACCAGGCGGGTTACGGTACCCATATCAACGTTTCTGGCGGCGGCGTGCTGAAAACGGCACCGCACAAGGAAGCGGCGATCAAATTTCTCGAATACCTGGCCAGCGACCAGGCGCAACGTCATTTCGCGGACGGCAATAACGAATGGCCGGCCGTCGTCGGCGTCAAGATCGACAATCCGGCGCTGTCCTCTCTAGGTAAATTCAAGGCCGACAAATTACCCGTCGGCTCACTGGCCATGTATCGAACCAAAGCGCAGATGATTTTCGACCGGGTCGGCTATCGTTGACGGCCGTCAACGCCGGCTACGGGCGATTTGTCGGGAGAGCACGATCATCGGCAGCAGCCCGACGGCGACGATCCCCAGCGAGACGCTCGCCGCTTCGGCCAGACGTTCGTCGGCCGCCAGGTTGTAGGCCTGGGTTGCCAGGGTGTCGAAGTCGAACGGCCGCATCACCAGCGTCGCCGGCAACTCTTTCATCACATCGACGAAAACCAGCAACGCGGCGGTGAATACACTGCCGCGCAACATTGGCAGGTGAACCCGACGTAGCGTGGCGGTCGGCGTCAGTCCCATACCGCGCGCCGCATCGTCCATGTTGGCGGTAATTTTGCCCAAACTGCCGCCGATGCTTTGCAAGGCGACGGCCAGAAAGCGTACCAGATAGGCATAGACCAACGCGGCGATGCCGCCGGTCAGGATCAAACCCGGATTGCTGCCAAACCATGATTGCCATTGGTGGTTCAGCCAATGATCCAGTTGGGTGACCGGGATCAGCACACCGACGGCGATCACCGACCCGGGAACAGCATAGCCCAACCCGACCAGCCGGTTGAGCGCCGGCGCCAACCGGCCACGCGACAGCCGGGCGCCATAAGCGAGCAAAACGGCCAGTACGACCGCCAATAGGGCGGTCAATCCGGCGAGCAGGAAACTGTGCCTTGCCAGCAACAGGAAATGTTCGGCCGCCGGCCGCTCGACATCGTCAAAAACGAGTCGTAGCAATAACGCCGCCGGCAGCAGGAAACCCAAGCTCAGCGGCAAGACACAGACCAGCGCGGCCAGTCCGCCACGCCAGCCGCGTAGGCGATGGCCGACCAGGCGGCGGTGCCGGCCGGTGGTATCGTTGAAACGTGCGCCTCCACGCCAAATCCGCTCGAGCAGCAACAGCACCATGACGCAAGACAACAACGTGGCCGCCAGTTGCGCGGCAGCAAGACGGTCGCCGAGCGAGAACCAGGCGCGATAAATGCCGGTGGTGAACGTCGGCACCCCGAAATAGGCGACCGTTCCATAATCGGCCAGCGTTTCCATCAACGCCAGTGACGTTCCGGCGACGATCGCCGGCCGGGCCAGCGGCAGCGAAACGCGAAAAAAGCTGCGCCAGGGGCCACAACCCAGCGTACGCGAGACTTCGAGCATGCCGCTCGCCCGTTCGAGGAACGCCGTCCGCGTCAACAGATACACGTAGGGATAAAGTACGCAAATGAACATCCCCGCCGCGCCGCCGAGGCTGCGCACCTCGGGAAACCAGTAATCACCCTTCCGCCACTGGAAAAATTCGCGCAGCGCGCTTTGCAGCGGTCCGGCGAACTGCAGAAAATCGGTATAAACGTAAGCCAACACATACGCGGGCATGGCCATCGGCAAAATCAGCGACCATTCAAACAGCCGCCGTCCGGGAAAATCATGCATCGCCGTCAACCAGGCCGTGGCCACACCGACGATGACAACCCCGACAGCGACTGGCAGCGACAACAACACGGTGTTGAGCAAATAGTCCGGCAACACGGTAGCGGCCAGATGCGCCCAGGTCGCACGGGTGCCGCCCGCAAAAAGGTGAGCGAAAACGTTGGCCACCGGCAGACCGATTACCGCCGCGATGATCAGCGAGACGGCGAGCAAAGGGTGAATACGCGCTCGGCGCATAATTAGTCGATCCAGCAAAGTCCACCCAAGCCCACCGGCCAGGCGAAAAGCCTGCGTAATCTCAATAAATCATTTCATTGAAATTCTTGGCCTACCACAGATATCTTCGCCACTCGGCTGGCGCATCGGCACACACCATTGACGCTCGCCGGCACGTCGAGACCACCATTTTCCACCCCGCGCTGCGCTCCGACCGATCCGCCTGGCCACACCCACCGTCATGCTCGGTCAATTTGACTCGGACGAGTCGTGTCACGCCGACCGATCGTAATGAGCACGCGCTTCATCCGGACCTCGCAAACCACTACGTTGTCATTGATCATTTGACCATGAACAAGAAAAGCAAGGGTTCAGAGCGGCTGCAGGGGAATTATAATTGACGATGTCAGACCGATCATGCAACCAGCAAACCGGTCAAAGCAACCGCACATGACTGCCAAGATCATTGAATCAGGCCACCGAGCTGAAGCGCCCATTTGAATTCACTGAATTCACCTGGCTTATTTTCGACGTTCGATTGCCCTGACTAACCGGCCGTTTCCTTCCATCCCCGCCTTCAATCAACCGATGGCGCATCTCGAACTCGATCACATCGTCCAACGCTACGGCAGCACCGTCGTCGTCAATGGCGTCAGTTTCCGGGTCGATAGCGGCGACATCGCCTGTCTGCTCGGTCCGTCCGGCTGCGGTAAGACGACGTTGCTGCGTGGCATTGCCGGTTTCGAAGAATTGGCCGCCGGAGAAATCCGTTTGCAAAATCGGCTGGTCAGTCGCCAAGGCTGGCGGTTGGCTCCTGAAAAACGGCAGATCGGCATGGTGTTCCAGGATTACGCCCTGTTTCCGCATCTCACTGTCGCCCGCAATGTCGGTTTCGGTCTCGGCGCCTTGCCGGCCCAAGAGCGCCGGCAGCGCATCGACGACTGGCTGACGACCGTTGGTCTGCTGGACCTGGGCGACAAATACCCGCACCAGCTTTCCGGCGGCCAGCAGCAACGAGTCGCGCTGGCACGGGCACTGGCTCCTCGGCCGCAATTGGTATTGCTCGACGAACCATTTTCGAATCTGGACATCGATCTTCGTGAGCGACTGGCGTTGGAAGTGCGCGAAATTCTCAAACGGCAACGGATCACGGCGGTGCTGGTCACCCACGATCAGCACGAAGCTTTCGCCATGGCCGACTGGATCGGGGTGATGGCCGACGGGATCATTCAGCAATGGGATACGCCCTACCGGATTTATCACCAGCCGAGCAATCGACGGGTGGCCGATTTCATCGGCCAAGGGGTGTTTCTGCCCGGCGTGCTCGGCGCGGACGGTCGTGTCGAAATCGAATTGGGTGTATTGGCGGCACGATCACCGCCGGATTTCCCGGTCGCCGATGATCACCCTGCGCGGCAACGGCCGGTCACCGTCCTCCTTCGCCCTGACGACATCGTCCACGACGATCAATCGCCATTGCGCGCCGAAGTGCGTCATAAAGCGTTTCGTGGCGCGGAAATCCTATATACCTTGCGCCTGACCAGTGGTCGCCAGGTGCTGGCACTGGTGCCTTCGCACCACAATCATGCCATCGGTGAACGGATCGGCATCCGTACCGACATCGACCACGTCGTCGCCTTCCCCGATCAGCACACTGACCCAGCGGCGCAGCAAGCACCACGTTTGCCACAAACATGATCCCCTGGCTCGAGGGAAAATCCCCTTTCCCACCGCTCGACCGGGCGCTGCACGAGCCAAACGGCCTGCTCTGCGCCGGCGGCGACCTGACCCCGCAACGATTGCTGAACGCCTATCAGCACGGCATTTTCCCCTGGTATTCGCCGGGCGAGCCGATTCTGTGGTGGAGCCCGGACCCACGCACGGTATTGTTTCCGAAAGAATTCCACATCTCTCGCTCGCTGCGTCGCGTCCTGCGTGCCCAACGCTATCAGGTCAGACTCGACAGCGATTTCGCGGCGGTGATCCACGCCTGCGCCACGACACCGCGTGCCGGTCAGCACGGCACCTGGCTCAGCCAGGAAATGCAACACGCGTACTGGCGACTCTTTGAACTCGGCATGGCCCATTCGGTCGAAACCTGGGTGAGTGGTCGGTTGGTCGGTGGTCTTTACGGCGTGGCGATCGGACGGATGTTTTACGGAGAATCAATGTTCACGCGGCTGACCGATGCCTCCAAGATCGCCACGGCGCATCTGGCCCGTTATCTGGACGAGGAAGGCTTCGGGATGATCGATTGCCAAATGAAGACGCCGCACCTAGCCTCTCTCGGCGCGCGTGAAATCTCGCGCGCCGTGTTCATCGACCATTTGCGCGGGTTGATCACGCTCGGCCGGCAACACGGACGCTGGCCGGTCGACGCCGCCTGTTCAGCCTGGAACTGAAACGAATGTCGCAACTCAACGAATTGGATTTGCCGTTCTCGTTACTGCAGTTTTATGCCACGGCACCGTATACCTGCAGTTACTTGCCGGACAAACGCGCGCGCTCGCAGGTAGCGACGCCGACCCACCTGATCAACACCGAGGTCTACGGACATCTGGTCCGCCGTGGCTTCCGGCGCAGCGGTGTATTCACCTACCGTCCGAAGTGCGACGCCTGCCAGGCCTGCGTCCCAGTCCGCCTGCCCGTCGATCGTTTCACGCCGAGCCGCAGTCAACGCCGCAGCATCCGCGCCCATGCCGACCTGCGGGCCCGCGAACTGCCCCTGGCATTCCGGAAAGAGCATTATCAACTGTACCTGCGTTATCAGGCCGTCCGGCATGCCGGCGGCGGCATGGACCAGGACAGTCATGAGCAGTATGCGCATTTTCTGCTGCAAAGTCGGATCGACACCCGTCTGATCGAGTTCACCCGCAATGGTGAACTGTGCATGGTCAGCGTCGTCGATGTGCTCAACGACGGCCTGTCGTCGGTGTACACCTTTTACGATCCCGATCTGCAGTCGGGGAGCTTAGGCACCTACAACATCGTCTGGCAGATCGCGCAATGTGTCGCCAATGGGCTCCCCTATCTTTATCTGGGCTACTGGATTCGTGATTGCCCGAAAATGTCCTACAAGGCGCGGTTCAAACCGCTGCAGGGACTGATCGACGGACAGTGGCGGGAGTTGGCTTTCCGGGCTCGCTAGGTGCGGCGAGCGGCACCCGGCCGATTTGAACCGGGCAAGTCACACCAAAGACACGGACGACGCGACGCTAGGCCGGCGCCCGCGGACAGATGGGATCAGCAACGGTCGATTGCTGGACAAAATGCAGTGAATTGCGGCAAACTCGCGGCGATGATGAAGTAAACAATAAAGTCGTCCATCGCTGAAAAAATATCTGGCAGCTCGTGGCTGTTACCCATGGCATCAGCAGTCCCTCCTTTCAATCCATCCCCTCGGATCCCGATGGCTGGCTTTGCAATACCAGGCACGATCGAACCGATTTTGGCGCTTTTGAGAACATTCGCGCTCACCCAACGCCCTTCAGCCACTGAAACCCTTCTCTACCGACCGGCAGATGTCCGACGACTTATTCACGGGCGAACAGCTTGAAAATTCATCACCAACACCCCGTCACTTCATACTTGAGATGCTGAACCCTTTGTCAGCACAACCTGCGGTGTCGCCCCGCCCCGGAGAAAGCCCATGGATTTGCGAAAACTGAAAAAATTGATTGATCTGGTCGAAGAATCGAGCATCACCGAACTCGAAATCAACGATGCCGAGGAAAAAGTCCGGATCGTCAAATACGCCGCGCCGAGCGGCCAGCACGCTTACATGATCCCCGCCGCGCCGCCTCCGCAAATGGCCAGCACGCTTGCCAACGCCGCCGCCAGCCAGGCATCGACCGAGCCCGAGCTGCCTGAAGGCGATGTGATCAAGGCGCCGATGGTCGGCACTTTTTATCGCGCTTCCAGCCCGGGGGCCGAGCCCTATGTCCAGGTCGGCAGCGTCGTCAAGGTCGGCGACACCTTGTGCATCATCGAAGCGATGAAACTGCTCAACACCCTAGACGCCGAAGTCGGCGGGACGATCAAGGCCATCCTGGTCGACAACGGTCAGCCGGTCGAATACGGCGAGCCGCTGTTCGTCATCGGCTGAGCGGGCGGCCATCCGCTTTTCGTGCGCCCCCGTCACGCCCCACTTCCAACACCCTCGGTACCCGGCCATCCAAGGCCGGGGAGTCGCGTCAATCGCCGAGTCGACTGACGGATCAAGGAGACACTGAGCACATGTTCGGTAAAGTTCTTATCGCCAACCGCGGCGAAATCGCTCTGCGCATCCAGCGCGCCTGCCGCGAGTTGGGCATCAAGACGGTGGTGGTCCATTCCGAAGCGGACCGCGAGGCGAAATATGTCCGTCTCGCCGACGAATCGGTGTGCATCGGCCCGGCGCCCTCGGCGCTGAGCTATCTCAATGTTCCGGCGATCATCTCGGCCGCCGAGGTGACCGATGCCGAAGCGATCCATCCAGGATACGGCTTTCTCTCCGAGAACGCCGATTTCGCTGAACGGGTCGAGTCCTCTGGTTTCGTTTTCATCGGTCCGCGACCGGAAACGATCCGGCTGATGGGCGACAAGGTATCGGCCAAGGAGGCGATGCGGGCCGCTGGCGTCCCGTGCGTGCCGGGTTCGGAAAGCGCCTTGCCGGACGATGCGAAAGAGATCGCGCTCACCGCCAAGGCGATCGGCTATCCGGTGATCATCAAGGCGGCAGGCGGCGGCGGCGGCCGCGGCATGCGGGTGGTGCATACCGAGGCCGCGTTGATCAACGCGGTGGCGATGACCCGTGTCGAAGCACAGAACTTTTTCGGCAATCCGAACGTCTATCTCGAAAAATATCTAGAAAATCCAAGGCATATCGAAATTCAGGTGCTCGCCGACAGTTTCCGCAACGCCGTGTATCTGCGCGAGCGCGACTGTTCGATGCAACGTCGACATCAGAAGATCATTGAGGAAGCGCCGGCTCCGGGTATCGCCGTCCGACACATCGTCCGCATTGGCGAACGCTGCGCCGAAGCCTGCCGCCGGATCAATTACCGCGGCGCGGGCACTTTCGAATTCCTTTATGAAAACGGCGAGTTCTACTTCATCGAAATGAACACCCGCATCCAGGTCGAACATCCGGTGACCGAGCAAATCACCGGTATCGATCTGGTCACCGAACAGATTCGCATCGCCGCCGGCGAAAAACTACGTTTCCGACAACGCGATCTGGTTTTCAGCGGCCACGCCATCGAGTGCCGGATCAACGCTGAAGACCCCTTCACTTTCGTGCCTTCGCCCGGCAAAATCACTTTCTACCATCCGCCCGGCGGCCCGGGAATCCGCGTCGATTCGCATATATATCATGGCTATACAATCCCATCGCATTACGATTCGATGGTCGCCAAGGTGATCGCCTACGGCGATAGTCGCGAACAGGCCATCCGCCGCATGCGTACCGCCCTTTCCGAGATGAGCATCGAAGGGATCAAAACCAACATTCCCTTGCATCAGGAATTGATGCTTGACGCCCGCTTCATCGAGGGGGGCACCAGCATCCATTACCTCGAACACCGGCTGGCCGCCAAAGACGAGGTCAACAAAGGCGGCTGAAACCGCCTGTCCGCCAATGGCCTGGCTCGCAATCAGCCTCCACACCGACGGTCGGCACGCCGAAGCGCTGGCCGACGCTTTTCTGGCTCACGGCGCGTTATCGGCGAGCATCGAGGATGCCGATGCCGGCACGGCGGACGAAACACCGCAATTCGGCGAACCCGGGTCGCCGGCCAGCCCGGGCTGGAAGCGCTCGCGGGTCGTCGCCCTCCTGCCTGACGATATCCGGGCCGATGACCTGGTCACCGATTGCGCTCGTTCAGCCGGCCTGGCCACCACACCCGCGTTTACCGAAGAACCGGTCGCCGAGCAGGATTGGGTGCAGTTGACCCAGTCGCAGTTTGAGCCGATTCGCGTTTCCGACCGGTTGTGGATCGTTCCGTCGTGGCATCAGGCGCCAGACCCGTCGGCGCTGGCCCTGGTGCTCGATCCGGGGATGGCTTTCGGCACCGGTTCGCACCCGACGACGAGACTGTGTCTCGAATGGCTGGAACGGACGCCGCTGACCGGAAAATCGTTGCTCGATTACGGTTGCGGCTCGGGAATTCTGGCCATCGCCGCCGCCAAACTCGGCGCGCGACAGGTGCTTGGTGTCGATATCGATCCGCAAGCGGTGACCGCCTCGCGATGCAACGCCGAACGCAATGCCGTCGATGCCACCTTTATCGACGCGACGCAACCCCTGAACGGAACATTCGACGTGGTGGTCGCCAACATCCTCGCCAATCCGCTGCGTGTCCTGGCCCCCGCCCTTTGCGGTTATCTGCTCCCCGGCGCCGCTTTGGTCCTGTCCGGGATTCTCGTCGACCAGGCCGACGAACTGATCGCCATCTATACGCCCTGGTTGACGCTGTCGGTAGTTGACAGCCGTGACGGGTGGGTGTGTCTCGTCGGTTTCAAGGGCTGAACGATGCGCACCGTCTGCCCGTCCTGCCAGACCGCATTCCGCGTCAGTCCGGCGCAGTTACGCGCCCGTGCCGGACGCGTACGCTGCGGTCACTGCGCGGCGGCGTTCAATGCCCTGGAGC
The DNA here is from genome assembly GCA_016789495.1 of Accumulibacter sp. Lineage (GTDB taxonomy): Bacteria > Pseudomonadota > Gammaproteobacteria > Burkholderiales > Rhodocyclaceae > Accumulibacter. The sequence continues at coordinate 40,638 of JAEUOJ010000039.1, forward strand.
AGCTGGTCGAAGACGACGTTTCGCCACGCCAACCGGCGACCGCCGATCTCGTTATGCCGAGTACGGAGTCGACAACCGGCGACCAAGGCCCGCAAAGGTCGGTGGATGTTTCCACACCTGAAGCGGCGCCAGGCGAAGAGATGGTCGCGGCAATCGCTCCACCGGATGCCATCCCCCGGACGCAGGAAGCAGTAGTGGTTCCCGAGGTGGCGGCGCCCGCAGTCGAGCCGACCACCAGCGCTGCCGATATCGAAACCCGCTCGGTCATTTCCGCCGAACCGTCCGGACCCAGCGACGACGACGCCGATGCCATCGCCCTTCCGGCCAGCGACTCATCGGCCGAGGCGGACGCTGGTGTCACTGCCTTATCCGCCACGGTCGATTCTCCGGAAAAGCCGCTGAGTGGCGAAACCCGCGAGGTGACGGATTATCGTCGCTGGGTTTCCGGCTCGAACGGCACACCGGTGCCCATCGCCGACCGGCGGCCGTACCGCCAACTGTACGTGCTGACCGCGCTGCTGCTGCTGCTGGCGCTGATCGGACAACTGCTGTTCCATTTCCGCACCCCGCTGGGTGTCGCCTTCCCCGCGTTATGGCCGACACTGACCACACTGAGTGGCGCGCTGGGCACGGACATGCCTTTATCCCGTCACATCGAGCAGATCAGCATCGAAAGCTCGGATCTCCAGATCGAACGCGGCCCGAACCGGACCTTGGCGCTGCAGGCAACATTGCGCAACCGCGCCGACTATCCGCAGGCCTACCCGGCCCTTGAATTGACGCTGACCGACGTCAATGAAACGGTGCTGGTCAGGCGAGTGCTGTTGCCCGACGAGTATCTTGCTCCGCCGGTCGCCGACGATCAGAGCTTTCCGGCACGTGCCGACCTCGATGTGCGCCTGTGGCTGGCCGCCAAGGAGGTCGACTCCACCGGCTACCGGCTCTACGTCTTTTATCCTTGATTCCACTCCAGCATCGCCAAAAGGCTCTGACCCATGCCCACGCTCATCTGCGGTTCCATCGCTTTCGACAACATCATGGTTTTCCATGATCGCTTCAAGAATCACATCCTGCCGGAACAAATCCACATTCTGAACGTCGCTTTCCTGGTCCCGGAAATGCGTCGTGAATACGGTGGCTGCGCCGGCAATATCGCTTACAACCTCAAGCTGCTCGGCGGAGAGCCGCTGATCATGGCCACGGTCGGAGACGATGCCGACCCCTATCTCAAGCGGCTCGACGAGCTCGATCTATCGCGCAAATACGTCCGACGGGTAAGCGACAGTTTCACCGCCCAAGCCTTCATCACCACCGACCTCGACGACAACCAGATCACCGCCTTCCATCCCGGCGCAATGAGCTTTTCGCACCACAACCGGGTGAGTGATGCCGCGGAAGCGACGCTGGCCATCGTCGCGCCGGACGGCCGTGACGGCATGCTGCAGCACGCGCGCGACCTAGCTGACGTCGGCGTACCGTTCATCTTCGATCCGGGCCAAGGCATGCCGATGTTCAGCGGCGATGAACTGCTGCAATTCATGCGCCTAGCGACTTACGCCTGCTTCAACGATTACGAAGCAAAACTGCTCTCCGATCGCACCGGCTTGTCGCCGGAACGGCTGGCCAGCGAAGTGCAGGCGTTGATCGTCACCTTGGGCGGCGAAGGATCGCGAATTTACGCCGACGGAGGATGTTTTGACATTCCCGCCGCGCCGGTCGAACAGTTGATCGACCCCACCGGCTGCGGCGACGCTTACCGCGCCGGCTTGCTCTACGGCATTGCCGCCGGTTGGGACTGGCCCAAGACCGGCCGGCTGGCGGCGGTGATGGGAGCGATCAAAATCGCCCATCGCGGCGGACAGAATCACCGCCCCGACCGCCAGGAAATCGCCTCCCGCTACGCCCAGGCTTTCGGCGAGCGTCCCTGGTAGCCGCGTCGGTTGCCCGAGCCGCCCACCGCGGGACGCGGTGACTCCGTGGGTGTGGTTTCCGGTCGGCAACGGCTTCCCGCGGGCAATCAACGCCAGCGCAACCTCCGACAGCCACCCGTCCTTGCCGGGATCATCGATCAGACGAGATGAGTTTTGGCGGCAGCTCATCGAAACCATTGTCAACAGCCTGATTTCAGATTGAATTTTCCGGCACTTGCTTCTTCTTCCACCGATCACGGAATCTTTTTCGCATAACGACGACCTGTGCCATAATCTGGCCGCCCATTATTTTCGGCGACGCTAGGCGCCTGTCGGACTGTAGCCATCGTCGCGAGCCGAGTGATAGAGCGAAGCTGTTTCTTGCCGATTTCGCAGCGCATAGTGGTCCTATGTAACGAGAAATCGGGAGAACCGAACGCTTCTTCGAACCATGCGGCCGATCAGCCTCACGCCCGACAGGCGCCCGGCCATGCCGTTTGAGTGGCTCGATCGATTCAGCGGCCCGGTTAGCATAGAGGTTCCGCGAGCGGCACAAGGAGGAGTTTGTTCTTTTTTTGAGGAGGGTTGGATCGTGAATGGCTTGCTCAAGCTATCGAAATTGATCGATGCGCTGACCGAACGGGTCGGCAAATCGATCATCTGGCTGGTCCTGTTGGTCACCCTGATCGCTGCCGGCAATGCGCTGATGCGCTATACCATCAATTACAGTTCGAACGCTTTTCTCGAAATTCAGTGGTACCTGTTCTCGGCGATCTTCCTGTTCGGCGCCGGGTACACGCTGATGCGCAACGAACATGTGCGCATCGACCTGATCGCCGGCCGGCTTTCCAAACGCGCGCAAGCCTGGATCGACATTTTCGGGATTCTCCTCTTCCTGCTACCGATGGCGGTGACGGTGATGTACCTATCGTGGCCGATTTTCGTGCTGGCTTGGCAAAACAACGAACAATCGAGCAACGCCGGCGGTCTGCCGCTCTGGCCAGTACGGCTGTTGGTCCCGATCGGCTTTTTCCTGCTGGTGATCCAGGCGATCTCGGAACTGATCAAGCGCTTCGGCTTCTTGCTTGGTCTTTGTGCCGATCCGACTGAGAAACAGCACAAGATGACGCCGGAGGAAGAACTGGCACTGGCGATCAAGGCGCAGAAAGGAGAGCTGTGATGACTGAGTTCCTGATTGCCAATATGGCGCCGATCATCTTCGTCTCGATGGTCTTTTTCCTGCTGATCGGTTTTCCGGTGTCGTTCGCGCTGGCCGCCAACGGCATTTTTTTCGCCCTGATCGGGATCGAACTCGGCCTGCTCGGCCCGCAGCTATTTCAGGCTCTGCCCGACCGCATTTTCGGCATCATGAGCAATGACACCCTGCTGGCGATTCCCTTTTTCACCTTCATGGGACTGATTCTGGAACGCTCTGGAATGGCCGAGGACCTGCTCGACACCATCGGCCAATTGTTCGGCCCGTTGCGCGGCGGTCTGGCTTTCGCGGTCATCTTCGTCGGCGCGCTGCTGGCGGCAACCACCGGCGTGGTCGCCGCCTCGGTGATCTCGATGGGTCTGATCTCCCTGCCCATCATGCTGCGCTACGGTTACGACACCAAGCTGGCCACCGGCGTGATCGCCGCCTCGGGCACCCTGGCACAGATCATTCCGCCCTCGCTGGTGTTGATCATCATGGCCGACCAGTTGGGCAAATCGGTGGGTGACATGTACTCGGGCGCCTTCATTCCCGGGATGGTCCTTACCAGCTTTTACGTCGCCTATGTCGCCCTGGTTGCCATAGTGAAACCGTCCTGGGCGCCGGCTTTGCCGCCAGAAGCACGCACGCTGCGGGGCGGGGTGCTCATGGTGCGGGTGTTGACCACCCTGGTGCCGCCGCTACTGTTGATCTTCCTGGTCCTGGGAACCATTTTTCTGGGCATCGCCACGCCGACCGAAGGCGGCGCGATGGGCGCCACCGGCGCCCTGATCCTGGCCGTGCTGCGCAAGCGGCTGTCCTGGCCGCTCCTCAAGCAGGCGATGGAGACCACCGCCAAGCTGACGACTTTCGTCGTCTTCATCCTGGTCGGCGCGCGGGTCTTTTCGCTGACCTTTTACGGGGTCGATGGCCACAAATGGGTCGAGCACCTGTTGACCGGTTTGCCAGGGGGCGAAGTGGGCTTCCTGATCGTAGTCAATATATTGATTTTCTTGCTGGCTTTTTTCCTCGACTTTTTCGAGCTATCGTTTATCGTCGTTCCCTTGCTCGGTCCGGTCGCGCAGACCTTGGGAATCGACCTGATCTGGTTCGGCGTTCTGCTGGCGGTCAACATGCAGACGTCCTTCATGCATCCCCCCTTTGGCTTCGCCTTGTTCTACCTGCGCTCGGTGGCACCATCGTCGGTGAAGACGACCGACATCTATTGGGGAGCGATTCCCTTCGTCTGCATCCAGATCCTGATGGTCGCGGTATTGATCGCCTTCCCGCAACTGGTGACCTTCGGTCTCGACGCCGATCAAAAGGTCGATCTTGACGCGGTGAAAATCGACACCCCCACCTCCGACTACGGCGCACCGGCCACCCCCGCCATCGACAACGCCACCCGCCAAGCGCCGGAAAGCGGTGACGAAGCCGCCAAGGCGATCCTCGAGTCGTTGAAGCAGGAAAAGGGCAAATAATCCTCCAGGAATGACCCAGGTCAATCATCGCCACAGCGCATCGTCGGCAACCGCGCCTGCCGCCGGCGATGCGCAGAGAACGGCTTGACCTGCGACGGAGCCAAGCCAGCGGAAAGGAAAGCGGCGTGAACGCGGAAATGACGACGGGGACCGAAGTCCCCGCCGGCTTTTCTTTGGTTACAAGGCTAAAGCAGCCTCGGCATAGGCCTTAAGCGGCCAGTGCGAAACGCTCATCGTTGGCGTTTATGGATTTGCGCGATTTACGTTCGTCGCCTTTCGGGTTGCCTGCGCACCTTTGCCCGCCCTGTCGAAACCGGTGCACCCCCACCTAAGAACAGTGAGCCACCGCCCTTAGGTGGAGGTGAGGGGAATCGAACCCCTGTCCAGAACGCCTCCAGATTGCCGGAGTTACAACCATGCGACGATTATGAGGGCGGCGTTGGCAATTTTCAACTGAAAAGAATCGGGCCCGGCGAATATTGACCGTGCCGATCTACTAACCGTGCCGGCAAAGCACCTGTCCAGGCAAGCCGTAAGTCGCGTGTAAGATTTCAAGCGTTTAATCCTACTGGATTGATGGGGCTTCCCGGCAGGCAAGCTCGCTGGCCGGTCCGCCGCATCAACCAGGGTTACTTGAATAAGACTTGGTGATACTTGGCGTATCGAATTTTCGAATCCTCTACCACTACTGCACAGGAGATGGAACATGTCACAAAGCGAGGCCGTCAAATTATTTGAGCCATCCGCCGAATTCGTTCAGCAGGCAACGATTTCAGGGATGGATGCCTACAGAGCGTTATGTGCGGAGGCGGAAAAGGATTACAGCGGCTTCTGGGCACGCTTGGCGCGTGAGCACGTAACCTGGAAGCAGCCATTCACGCAGGTGCTCGACGAGTCGAATGCGCCGTTCTTCAAATGGTTTGCCGACGGCGTGCTGAACGTGTCCTACAACTGCCTAGACCGAAACGTCGAAGCCGGTCTCGGCGATCGGGTAGCGATCATTTTCGAGGCTGACGACGGCGAAGTAACGCGAGTCACCTACAAAGAACTGCTGTCGCGAGTTTGTCAGTTCGCCAACGGACTGCGCTCCCGTGGCATCAAAAAGGGCGACCGGGTAGTCATTTACATGTCGATGGGCGTCGAAGGGATCATCGCCATGCAGGCCTGCGCGCGCATCGGCGCCATCCACTCGGTGGTTTTCGGTGGCTTCTCGTCGCAATCGGTGCGCGACCGGATCAACGATGCCGGGGCAGTGGCGGTGATCACCGCCGACGAGCAATGCCGGGGAGGCAAGAAAATTCCGCTCAAGCCGTCGGTCGATGAGGGCATCGCCCTGGGCGGCTGCCAATCGGTGAAGACGATCGTCGTTTATCAACGCACCGGCGGCGAATGCAAGATGGTTGCCGGACGCGACGTCTGGTGGCATGACGTCATTGCCGGCCAGTCGGACGTTTGCGAACCGGAATGGGTAGACGCCGAGCATCCGCTGTTCCTGCTGTACACCTCCGGATCGACCGGCAAACCGAAAGGCGTCCAGCATTGTTCGGGCGGCTACCTGTTGCACGCCATCCTAACGATGAAATGGACATTCGACCTCAAGCCGAGCGACCTGTTCTGGTGCACCGCCGATATCGGCTGGGTGACCGGTCATACCTATATTGCTTATGGACCGCTGGCCTGCGGCGGCACCGAAATCGTTTTTGAAGGGATTCCGACCTACCCCGACGCCGGCCGCTTCTGGAAGATGATCCAGGAACACAAGGTGAACATCTTCTACACTGCGCCGACGGCGATCCGTTCGCTGGTCAAGGCCGCCGACATCAATCCGTCGGTGGCGCCGACGCAATATGATCTGTCGTCGCTGCGACTGCTCGGCACCGTCGGCGAGCCGATCAACCCGGCCGCATGGCAGTGGTATTACGACGCCGTCGGCGGTGGCCGCTGCCCGATCGTCGATACGTTCTGGCAGACCGAAACCGGTGGCCACATGATCACCCCACTGCCAGGCGCGACGCCGCTGGTACCCGGTTCGTGCACCTTGCCATTTCCCGGCATCCAGGCGGCGGTGGTCGATGAAACCGGCACCGAACTCGATTGGGGCAAGGGTGGGCTGCTGGTGATCAAGCGGCCGTGGCCGGCGATGATCCGCAACATCTGGGGTGATCCCGACCGATTCAAGAAGTCGTATTACCCGGACGATTTCAATGGCAAGCTCTATCTCGCTGGCGACGGGTCGATTCGCGACGTCAAGACCGGCTATTTCACGATCACCGGCCGGATTGATGACGTGTTGAACGTTTCGGGACACCGGATGGGCACCATGGAAATCGAATCGGCGCTGGTTTCGCATCCGATGGTCGCCGAAGCGGCGGTGGTCGGCCGACCGGATGATCTGACCGGCGAAGCGATTTGCGCCTTCGTGGTACTCAAGGGGCAGCGTCCAACCGGTGAGGCGGCCAAGAAAATCGTCAAGGAATTGCAGGATCACGTCGGTCGTGAAATTGGTCCGATCGCCAAACCGAAAGACCTGCGCTTCGGCGATAATTTGCCGAAAACGCGTTCCGGGAAGATCATGCGTCGCCTGCTCCGTTCGCTGGCCAAGGGCGAAACGGTGGCGCAGGACACCTCGACGCTGGAAAATCCGGCAATTCTCGATCAGTTGAAGGATTCTTGGGCAGTGTAAAATCGTCTGCGTCGCTCACGCACCGGCGGGTTCGTGAGCTATTGCGTTGCTCGAAAATAAGGTCGGCGTTGCTGGTTCAGGTTGGGCCGCAACGCCGACCCTTTTGAGGCTTGGCCATCGTCGGTCGGTCATTGCGCCGCAACGACATTCCGGCCGACGAGCATTTCGTTTATCGCCTTCCGGGAAGCAAGGATGGGCAACAACCCAGCAACTGAAACATTGATCACCGCCTGCCAGCGTTTTTTGCGGGCATTCCCACCGTTCAGCCGGATGACCGACGAGGAGCTGCGTTTTCTCGCGGAACGGGTCAGACTGGCACACTATCCGAAGACCAGCCGCATTCTGGCCAGTGAAACGGGGGTCGCACGCAGCTTGTTCATCATTCAATCGGGAAAAGTTCGTATCGTCCCGCCGAGCTCTGCCGAGCACAGCGATGCTTCGTCGCTGCATCTCGGGCCGGGACAGATGTTCTCGATCGAAGCATTGATGTCGCAATCGGCGACGGCCAACATTTACCTGGCACGCGAAAGCGTGTTCTGTTACGAACTGCCGGCGGAAGATTTCCTGACCTTGAACCGGACGAGCCCGGTTTTCGGGCTATTCTGCACGCAGCACATCGCCACCTTGCTCAAGCAATCGCAACAACAGTTGCAGCTCCAGGTCGGTCAGGGCTCGGCCGACCAAAAAAGAATGAATACCGCGCTCGGCGGAATCATCAATCGCGAACCGGTCGCGGTCGAGTCTGGGACCACCATCCGTGAAGTAGTGGCCCAAATGGCTGGGCAACATCTGGGATCGATGGTGGTCGTCGATCCGCGCGGGGTGCCGGTGGGCGTGTTTACCCAATCCGACGTCCTGAAACGGATCGTTTTGCCGGAAATGCCGCTCGATCAGCCGGTTTCCACGGTGATGTCGGCCCCGGTGCACACCCTGCCGCAAGACGCCAATGCCTATGACTCCGCATTGCTGATGGCCAGGCGCGGCATTCGCCATGTGCTGGTGGTCGATGAGGGGGGCAGGCTGAAAGGGGTGGTCTCCGAGCGCGATCTGTTCAAATTGCAAGGGACCGGTCTGCGGCAGATCCGCCACGCCATCGCCTCGGCGACCTCGATCGAAACCCTGCAGCACGCCCGCCAGGATGTCCGTAATCTGGCGTTGACCATGCTCGGCGAGGGCGTCGGCGGTCTGGAAGTGACCAAATTCATTTCGACGCTCAACGACTCGGTGACCCGCCGGGTGATCGAATTGAATCTCGATCGTCATGACTTTTACGGTATCGACTGGGCCTGGCTGGCCTTCGGATCGGAAGGGCGCGATGAGCAGACCTTCACCACCGACCAGGACAATGGCATCGTGTTCATCTGTACCGACATCATGGATCGCGAACAGACGCAGTTGCGATTCCTGGAGTTCGCTCGCGACGTCAACCATGATCTGGATGCCTGTGGTTTTCCGCTATGCCAGGGCAACATCATGGCCAGCAATCCGGAATGGTGTCTGACCCTCGAGGAGTGGCAAGAGAAATTCGAGCAATGGGTGCGCGCGCCGGAGCCGCAGGCGTTGCTCAACGCGACGATTTTCTTTGATTTCCGACCGCTTCATGGCCACTTCAATCTGGCGCACCGCATGCGTCTGTCGTTGCTGCGGCAGACGCAGGGCAATCCCCTGTTCCTGCGGATGCTGGCGCAGAACGCCTTGAGCGTCGCGCCACCTTTGGGCCGAATCCGCGATTTCATTACCGACGCCGATCCGGAACACCCGGGAACCATCGACTTGAAGAAATTCGGCGTCCGCTTATTTACCGACGCGGCACGCGTTTTCGCCCTCGCCAGGCAGGTCGAGGCCACCAACACCGTCAACCGACTCAAACGCGGCGGAGCGTTGATGAACCTGCCCGAGGAGGAGATCGCCGCCAGTATCGACGGGTTCAACTTCTTGCAATTGTTGCGCCTGCGCCATCAACATTTCGAGCAGGAACAAGGCCGCGAGGGCGATAATCTGATCCGGCCCGCCGAATTGAACGAAATCGAACGGCGGATACTCAAGGAAACCTTCCGCCAGGCGCGCAAACTGCAAACGCGCCTGCGACTCGACTATCAATTGTGACCATGGCCTGGTTCGCCAATCTTTTTTCAGGACAACCAACCCCTGATCCACGCTTGCCGATCGAGCAGCAGCAACGATTGCGCGAATGGTGGCAAGTGCCCGAGCCCAATCTCGCCCTGCCGCATCACCAATCGCGTTATGTGGTGGTGGACGTCGAGGGCAGCGGCTTGGAACATCGTTCCGATCGCTTGCAGGTGATCGGCGCACTGGCGGTCACGCAGGGAACGATCGATTTCAACGAAGCCTTTCATTTTTCGCTGAATGAAGGGGATGGACCGTCTGAAACCAACGCCTCGACTTTCGATCTACGTGCGGCCAAGGGCTTGATCGACTTTTTGCACTTCGTCGGCAAGGCGCCGCTGGTGGTCTATCACGCCATGTTCGCCGCCAAGGCGATCGAACGCACTCTCGCCAGTCAGTTGCGTGTCGAGGTGGCGCAGCCATGGATCGATCTGGCCTGGGTGATGCCGGATCTCTTCCGCGACGTCGGCGAAAGCAACTGGCGCCTCGATTCGTGGCTCGACCATTTCGGTATCGAAAGCATCGATCGCCATCGCGCCGTTTCGGATGCCTTGGCCACCGCGCAATTGCTACAGATCGCCATGGCCCGCGCGGCGCGAAACGGTATTCTGTCGCCCGAGGGCCTGCTCGAACTGGAAAAGGCGCGGCGGCATATGTATCCGGACGGCTGACGGTGTCTACGGCACCCGACAATGGCTGACTACATTGTATCGCTACGTCGCTATTACGGGTATTACACCGCGGTATTCTTTCTGGCCATCCTAGCGCTGGCCGTTCTCGAACGGCATGGCATGCCGGCCCGCTGGATCGGCTACTCCTTCCTGCTCTTGACACTGGTGCTCTACGCGACGATCGGCGTTCTGTCGCGCACCGCCAGTGTCTCCGAATACTACGTCGCCGGTCGCCGGGTGCCGGCGGTGTTCAACGGCATGGCTACCGGCGCCGACTGGATGAGTTCGGCATCGTTCATGGGCCTGGCGGGGACGCTCTATCTCGCCGGCTACCAGGGTTTGGCTTATGTGATGGGCTGGACCGGCGGCTATGTGCTGGTGGCACTGTTGCTGGCGCCGTATTTGCGCCGCTTCGGCCAGTTCACCATTCCGGACTTTCTCGCCGCGCGTTATGGTGGCAACGCCGCGCGGCTGGTCGGCGTTTTTGCGACCGTGCTGGCCTCGTTCGTCTATGTCGTGGCGCAGATTTACGGTGTCGGACTGATCACCAGCCGGTTCGTCGGCCTGCAATTCGAGGTCGGCGTTTTCGTCGGACTGGCCGGCATCCTGGTGTGCTCGTTCCTCGGCGGCATGCGTGCGGTGACCTGGACGCAGGTCGCGCAATACATCATCCTGATTGTCGCCTACTTGGTCCCGGTGACCATCCTGTCGTATCAGGTGACCGGAATTCCGGTACCACAAGTCACCTACGGGCAGGTACTGCAAAAAGTGACGCAGTTGGAGGACGCCATTTTCCTGGACGAGGGGGAAATCGACGTCCGGCGAATTTTCCGCGAGCGGGCGGATGCCCATTACCAGCGCATTCTGATGCTCCCGGATTCGTTGCCGGAGGAGGACCGCCGTCTGGCGGAGCGGATCGAGACGCTGAAAAAGAATAACGCCCAGATGCGCGATGTCGCCGCTCTCGAACGGCAACGGCAAAATTTACCGAAATCGAGCGACGAAGCGCGTAGTCATTGGGAAGAACAGATGCGCCAGGAAGCGCGGCGCGGCGCCGAACCCGAACACCATGCCACGGCATTCCCGGGGGAAAAGCAAGGCTTCAACAATACGGCGCGGCTGAATTTTCTGACGCTGGTCTTCTGTCTGATGGTCGGCACGGCCGCCTTGCCGCATGTGCTGATGCGTTATTACACCACCCCGACGGTCAGTGACGCGCGAAATTCCGTATTCTGGTCGCTGTTTTTCATCCTGGTGCTTTATCTGACGGCCCCGGCGTACGCCGTATTCGCCAAATACGAGATCTATGCCAACTTGATCGGCACGAAGATCGCCGATTTGCCGTCCTGGGTCACCGCCTGGGGGAAAATCGGTCTGGTATCGATCGAGGACGTCAACGGCGACGGCATCCTGCAACTCGCCGAACTGGCGCTCAACCCGGACGTGATCCTATTAGCGACGCCCGAGATTGCCGGTTTGCCGTATGTGATTTCCGGCCTAGTGGCGGCGGGCGCGCTGGCGGCGGCCTTATCGACCGCCGATGGTTTGCTGCTGACCATCGCCAGCGCGTTGTCGCACGATGTGTACTACAAGATTTTCCGGCCACAGGCGACCACGCAATGGCGGCTGGTGGTTTCCAAGGCACTGCTGCTGGTGGTCGCCGTCCTGGCGGCGACGGTCGCTTCGCAGCAGCCGGCGACGATTCTGTTCATGGTCGCCTGGGCTTTTTCATTAGCCGGCGCGGCATTTTTCCCGGCACTGATCCTGGGCGTTTTCTGGAAGCGCGCCAACCCGGTCGGCGCGCTATGCGGCATGCTCGTCGGCCTGCTGGTCACGCTCTACTACATGGTGCGGGTCGAGTTCGACCGAATTCCCTGGCTGGGATGGCATGGTATCGGCATGGAACCTTGGTTCGGCGTCGAATCGACGTCGGCCGGCATCTGGGGCGTCGCCGCCGGTTTTCTGACGATCATCGTCGTCAGCCTGTGCACCCGTCCACCCAGTCAGGAAACACAGGATTTCGTCGAGAGCGTCCGTTATCCGGATCTGGGACAATGAGCGGACGGCGGCGACGGCACGGTCCCGGATCATTGGTCGGCCGACCGACATCCGCCGACGGGCTTCCGTATCCGGCGCTCGGCCGGCCCACCGGCCACCGGCGTCGTTTTGGCTGGCCAGCACCTTGATCGAGCGTCGAATCATCCGCGGCGGGCACAAAGACCACCTCTATTGGCGGCGCAATCTGCGCTTCACCGGGCTCTTGCTGACTTTGTGGTTTTTGGTCACTTTCGTCGTCAGCTACTTCGCGTCCGATCTGGCCGAAATCACGGTCTTTGATCTGCCGTTCGGTTTCTACATGGCGGCGCAAGGCGCTCCGCTGATTTATGCGCTGATCGTCGGCTCCTACGCGCTGTATATGAACCGGCTCGACCGGACATACGGGGTACATGAGGATCAAGACAACGAGCGGGATGGAGGGCGTTGAACCAGCCACCTGGTTCGCGGCGGTAAGCCACCGCCGCGTGGCCCGGTCAAGGTCAACGATCATTTTCCGGCGGCCACGGGGTTGACCGCCGCGCGAGGGTTTCGCAGGACCGCTGCCGCGTTCGGCACCCATTTTTTCGGCTACAATCGGGATTTCCCGCAGCAGCAACTCCGATGATCAAATACGTTTTCGTCACCGGCGGAGTGGTTTCCTCGCTGGGCAAGGGCATCGCCGCCGCCTCCCTGGGGGCGATTCTCGAGTCACGCGGCCTTCGGGTGACCAATCTCAAGCTCGACCCGTATATCAACGTCGATCCCGGAACGATGAGTCCGTTCCAGCACGGCGAAGTCTTCGTCACCGAGGATGGCGCCGAAACCGACCTCGATCTCGGGCACTATGAACGGTTCACCAACACCCGCATGGAGCGGCGCAACAACTTCACCACCGGACAAATTTACGATTCGGTGATCAAGAAGGAGCGCCGCGGCGAATATCTCGGCAAGACCGTGCAGGTGATTCCGCACATCACCGACGAAATCAAGGCGCACATCCGGCGTGGCGCCGAAGGCGCGCAACTGGCGATCGTCGAGGTCGGCGGCACCGTTGGCGACATCGAATCGCTGCCGTTTCTCGAAGCGATCCGTCAGATGGGCCTGCAGGAAGGACGCAACAACGCCTGCTACATGCATTTGACGCTGGTACCGTACATCTCGACCGCCGGTGAGCTAAAAACCAAACCGACGCAGCACTCGGTCAAGGAATTGCGTGAAATCGGCATCCAGCCGGACATCCTGCTCTGTCGCACCGACCGGCCGATCCCCGAGGACGACAAACGCAAGATGGCGCTGTTCTGCAACGTCCAGCGCGAAGCGGTGATCGAAGCGCGCGACGCCGACTCGATCTACAAGATCCCGGCGATGCTGCACGAACAGATGCTCGACGAGATTGTCTGTCACAAGCTGGGGATTCTCGCCCGGGCGGCCGATCTCGGGGTCTGGAAAAACATCGTCGACGCGCTCGCCCATCCCCAGCACATGGTCAATATCGCCTTCGTCGGCAAATACGTAGACCTCACCGAATCGTACAAATCGTTGACCGAAGCGCTGGTGCATGCCGGCATCGCCACCCGCAGCCAGGTGAAGATCCACTATCTGGACTCGGAAGACATCGAGAAGAACGGCTGCCTCGCCTTGCAAAGCATGGACGCGGTGCTGGTCCCCGGCGGTTTCGGCCGCCGCGGCACCGAAGGCAAGATCGCCGCCATCCGCCACGCGCGCGAACATCGCCTCCCCTTCCTCGGCATCTGCCTGGGAATGCAACTGGCGGTCGTCGAATTCGCTCGCCATGTTGCCGGCATGAGCGATGCGCATAGCACCGAGTTCGATGACACCACCACCCACCCGGTGATCGCGCTGATCACCGAGTGGCAGGACGCCTCGGGCCGCCTGCAAAGGCGCGACGAAAACTGCGATCTCGGCGGCACGATGCGTCTCGGCGGCCAAATCTGCCAGCTACGCGAAGGGACCCTGGCTCGCGACGTGTACGGTCAGGAAGAAATCAGCGAACGCCACCGCCACCGCTACGAAGTCAACAACAACCTGCTCGGCCGACTGGAAGAAGGTGGCTTGATCGTTTCCGGACGCGCGCCGGGAACCGACCTCTGCGAAATCGTCGAATTGCCCCGCCACGGCGAGCAAGCGCATCCCTGGTTTCTCGGCTGCCAGTTCCATCCCGAGTTCACCTCCTCGCCACGCAAAGGCCACCCCTTGTTCAGTTCGTTCGTTCGCGCGGCGGTCACTTTCCACGAACGGCGATGAAACTCTGCGATTTCACGGTCGGACTCGACCAGCCGCTGTTCCTGATCGCCGGCCCCTGCACCGCCGAATCGCTGGCGCTGTGCGTGGATATCGCCGGTCAGGTCAAAGAAAGCTGCCGCCGGCTAGGCGTGCCCTACATCTTCAAAGCGTCCTACGACAAAGCCAACCGCAGCTCGGGACGCTCGCCGCGCGGCCCGGGCATCGACGCCGGCCTGCGCATGCTCGACGAAGTACGGCGGCAGATCGGCGTGCCGGTGCTGACCGACGTGCATCGCCAAGAAGACATAGCCGCCGTCGCCGCGGTGGTCGACGTGCTGCAGACGCCGGCGTTTCTTTGCCGGCAAACCGACTTCATCGAAGCGGTCGCCGCCACCGGCAAGCCGGTGAATATCAAGAAAGGCCAGTTTCTCGCCCCCGGCGACATGCGGCACGTGGTCGCCAAAGCCCGCGACGCCGCCAACGGCGCCGACACGTTGCTGGTCTGCGAACGTGGCGCCTCGTTCGGCTACCACAACCTGGTCTCCGACATGCGCGGCCTGGCGATCATGCGTGAAACCGGCTGCCCGGTGGTCTTCGACGCCACCCATTCGGTACAACTGCCCGGCGGCCAGGGCAACGTGTCCGGCGGGCAGCGCGAATTCGTGCCGGTACTCGCCCGCGCGGCGGTGGCCAGCGGCATCGCCGGGCTGTTCATCGAAACGCACCCGCGGCCCGAGCAGGCGTGGTCGGACGGGCCGAACAGTTGGCCGCTGGCACGGCTCGATCGTCTGTTATCGCTACTGGTCGGCCTCGACCGGCTGGTCAAGACGCAACCTTTCGAGGAATCGTGCTGATGTCGGCCGAGCGGATCGCCGATCGACCGCCGAACGGACGCCACCCCGGACACGCAAGCGCATCCCGCCGCAATGACGCGCACCATCAAACAAATCAAATAAAAGGGAACAAGCCATGAGCTCAGTCGTTGATGTCATCGCCCGCGAAGTGCTCGACTCGCGCGGCAACCCCACCGTCGAATGCGACGTGCTGCTCGAATCCGGTGTCATGGGACGCGCGGCGGTACCGTCGGGCGCGTCCACCGGTTCTCGGGAAGCGATCGAACTGCGCGACGGCGACGCCTCGCGCTATCTCGGCAAAGGGGTGTTGCAAGCCGTCGAAAACGTCAACACCGAAATTTCCGAAGCGATCATCGGCCTCGACGCCCAGGAACAGGCGTTCATCGACCAGACGCTGATCCATCTCGACGCCAGCGACAACAAGTCCCGGCTCGGCGCCAACGCCATCCTGGCGGTGTCGATGGCCATCGCCAAGGCCGCGGCCGAGGAATCCGGCCTGCCGCTGTACCGCTACTTCGGCGGCTCGGGCCCGATGCAGATGCCGGTACCGATGATGAACATCATCAACGGCGGCCAGCACGCCAACAACAGCCTCGACTTCCAGGAATTCATGATCCTGCCGGTCAGCCAGACTTCGTTCCGCGAAGCGCTGCGCTGCGGCGCCGAAGTGTTCCACGCACTGAAAAAACTGTTGCACAAAAAAGGCTTCTCCACCGCCGTCGGCGACGAAGGCGGCTTCGCGCCCAATCTCGGCAGTCACGCCGAAGCCCTGCAACTGATCGTCCAGGCGATCGAAAACGCCGGTTACGGCGCCGGCGAGGACGTGCTGATCGGCCTCGATTGCGCCGCTTCCGAACTGTACCGCGACGACCGTTACCACCTGGCCGGCGAAAATCTGCAACTCAGTTCGCACGAACTGACCGACTACCTGGCCAACCTGGCCGACCGCTTCCCGATCGTCTCGATCGAGGACGGCATGGCCGAAGGCGACTGGGACGGCTGGAAAATTCTCACCGGCCGACTCGGCAAAAACGTCCAGATCGTCGGCGACGACGTTTTCGTCACCAACACCCGCATTTTCAAGGAAGGCATCAAACAGGGGATCGCCAACTCGATCCTGATCAAGATCAACCAGATCGGCACGCTGTCCGAAACCTTCGCCGCCATCGAAATGGCCAAGCGCGCCGGCTACACCGCGGTGATTTCGCACCGCTCCGGCGAAACCGAGGACAGCACCATCGCCGACATCGCCGTCGGCATGAACGCCCTGCAGATCAAGACCGGCTCGTTGTCACGCTCCGATCGCGTCGCCAAGTACAATCAGCTGCTACGCATCGAGGAAGACCTCGGCGACACCGCCGACTACCCCGGCCGTGACGCGTTCTACAACCTCTCCTGAACCGCGTCCGGCCTTTGCTCCGCTCGTGCGCTGGCTGGCCGTCGCCTTGCTGGTAGTCCTGGCCCTGCTGCAGCATCCGCTGTGGCTGGGCAAGGGCGGCTGGCTGCGCGTCTGGGACGTCGACCGGCAGTTGCAACAGCAGCGCGAGGGCAACAAGCGGCTCGAAACGCGCAACGCCGGCCTGGACGCCGAGGTCCGCGACCTCAAGCAAGGCTACGACGCCATCGAGGAACGCGCGCGCTTCGAACTGGGGATGATCAAGCAGGACGAAGTCTTCGTGCAGATCCCCGACCAGCCGGCAAACGGCAAACCACCCGCCCAATCCCGCGCCGGCACTTCCCCCCGCCGGTGATTGTCGCTCGCTGCTAGCCGGGCGGCGGCGATTGCCGCGAGGACCAACGACCCGCCACCCGCTGCCGCGCCTGCGCCCCCTGCGCCAACGGCCGGCAAGCAAACCGTCCAAAGTCTCCGCCGATCGCCCGGCGATCCCGGGATCGGGCATGTCAACAGAATCACCGCCCGCCAGTGATCTACCGCCGGTTCAGCAACGGCTTGCGCCGGGCTCGCGGCGATCTGTCACGCCGCGCCGGCGGGAGGGTCGGCCGCCTGGCAGGTCGCCCGGGGCGAGGCAAGCTCAGCGCCCGGCGGCGGCCAGTTGCTCAAGCAGCAGCAGAATCTCGGCCGCGTCGTCGTAGTCGAGCCCCGGCGCGTCGGCGAGCGACGCGCTCCGCTCGCCGGCGACGACCGCTTGCAGCGCGCTGACGAACGGCGGCACCCAGGCGGGCAGGTCGGGCCAGCCGGCCACTTCCGCGAGCCGCGCGCCGGCCCTGCCGGTGTCGCCGGCGAGCAGCAGGCGGGCGATCTCGGCCGCCAGGCGCGGGCCGGGGTTGTGGCTCTCGCCGCCGTCGCGGCGGAAGGCGAGGTAAGCCTCGCGCGCCTGCACGCTCGCCTGGCGCGCTTCGCTCGCCCGACCATCGTCGTTCTCGATGTCGGCGAGGATGTCCCAGCTTGTCCACGGCTCGGCGGCGTGGCCCAGGCCGTGCTTGCATTCGAGCGCACGTTCGATCTCGCGGCGCGCTTCCTGCCGGCGGCCGAGGCGGCGCAACGTGGCGGCGAGGTTGTTGCGCGTGCGGCCTTCGCTGGCCGCATCGTGCAGCGCGACGTAGCGCTTGGCCGCCTGCTGGTAGTGCGTGACGGCGTCTTCGGGCCGGCCGAGAATGTCGGCGTAGAGAAGGCCCAACTGGTTCAAGGTCCTCGCCTGCCCGGCAATGTCGTCGCACTGCACCCAGATCGCCAGCGATTTCCGGTACGCGTCTTCGGCGGCGTCGCCGTTGTCGGCGTCCTCGTGGACCCTGCCGGTCTGGTGCCAGGCGCTGGCCACGGACACCGCTTCGCCGAGAGCCGTGAAGCGTTCGCGCGCCTCGCGGTGCGCAGCGAGCGCTTCCGAGAAGCGACGTTGCTCCAGCCGGACGGTGCCGAGGTTGCCTTTGCCGACGGCGACGTCGCGTTCGTCGTGCCGCTCTTCGGCCAGCGCGATTGCCTGTTCGTAAGCCTGTGCCGCTTCGTCGAGGCGGCCGAGGTCGCGCAGGCAGCCCGCCCGCTCGCCGATGCAAACCGCCGCCATGCGCGCCGCGCCGTCGCCGGGCCGGCGCGCTTCGACCGCGGCGAAGCGCCGCCGTGCTTCTGCGAGCGGCGGCAATGCGGCGCCGGCGTTCCCGACGGACCGCAGCATACGCCCGAGGAGGAAGCACGCCAGCGCCAAATCGTAGTCGGCGTAGCCGTACACCGCTTCGCCGGCCGCCTGTGCGCGCTCGTGCAACCGCTGTGCGGCCGCCAGCCCTTCGCCGACGCGGCCGCCGGCGAGGCTTTGCTCGACGCGCGTGTATTCGGCTGCGAACTGCGCGTGACCCCAGGCCGCCGGGTCGAGCGCGCGGCTCGCCGCGTCGCGTGCCTCCGTGACGCGCGCCAGCAGCAGCGGCCGGTTCAGGTTTTTCAGCAGCCTTTACAGCGTCGCCGTCAGGGCGATCGTCGCTTCCGGATCGCCGGCGTGCTCGACGCGTTCGAGCAGCGCCATCAGGTTCGGCAGCTCCATCAACGTCAGCGCGGCGGCCATGGCGCTGTTCTTCGAGCGCTCGCCGTAGCAACGCCTCGAACTCGCGCGGCTGAGCCGCGCCGACGCCGTGCAGCTCGTCGAACGCGCGCTCGGCCTCGACGCCGCCGGCATGGGCCACGCCGCCGAAGCGCAGCGCGGCGAGATCGAATCGCTGGTCGACGCGGTGCATGGCCACGCCCGCACGCTGGCGCTGCTCGCCCCGGCGCTGCGCGAACGCGGTGCGGCGGCGACGCAGGCTGAGCTGGTCGAACTGATCGAAGACATGGAGCGGTGCTTCCCCGGACAACGCGAGCACTCGCTGCTCGCCAGCGTCGAGCTGTCGCTGCGCCGACTGCCGCCGGCACTGCGCGAACGCGCGGCTGTGCTCGGCGTCTTTCACGGCGCGGTCGATCTCCGCGTGCTGCGCGCGATGACCGGCTGGCCGGCGGCCGAAGTGCAAGCGCTGGGCGAAGCGCTGCTCGCCAGCGGGCTGGCGAGCGCCGAGGCTTACAACCATCTGAGCCTCAACCCGGCACTGTGCCCGTATCTCGCCGCGCGACTGGCGCCGGCGGCGCGTGCGGCGCTGGCCGAGCAGTGGGGCGATGCGATGCGGCAGTATGCCGAGTTCCTGGTCGCGCCGGCGAACGGCGCCGGCAGCCCTTCGCGGCTGGTGAACACGACGCGCGTCTCGCCGCAGACGAGCAGCCGGTCGGCGAGACGCAGGATCTCGTCGGCGCGCTCGCGGTCGTCGGCGGCCAGCGCGCTGTCCTCGCCGGCGTCGCCGCTGGGCCCATTTCCTGTGGCGAGCGCGAACGGCGGCGCCAGTACGCTCTCCAGGTTGTCGAGGACGATCAGCGTCGGCTGCTCGCGCAGTGCGCGCTCGACCTCGGCCAGCGCCGCCTCGAAGGAGTCCTGCGCGGCGACGCTGTAGTCCTTGCCGACCAGTTGGCGACCCAGGGCGTCGAGCACGGCCGGCGCGTGCCCGTGCGTTTCGAGCAAAACGAAGGCGGCGCGTGCCCGTGCGTTTCGAGCGAAACGAAGGCGGCGCGCGCCACTTGCCGGGCACGCACGCGCCAGCGGGCGAACTCGCTGGCCAGCGCGGTCTTCCCTTCGCCGCCCTGGCCGCGGACGACGGCGTAACGTTCGCCGGCGAGCAGGCGTTCGAGCGCCAGCAGTTCGCGGCTGCGGCCGACGAAGCCGTGCGCCGGCGGCTCGGGCAGCGCGCCGCGACGGTGGTCGAGGCGCTGGCGCCAGTCTTCAAGCGTCTGCGCGCTCGGCGTGACGCGAAAGAGCGGCGGGTCGTCGCGGTCCTGGTAGAGGACGGGGACGAACCAGTCCTGCAGTCTGAATTCGCCGACGCCGAAGACGCGGCCGCGCGCCGGGTGGTCTTTCAGCTCGCGCTGGCCGGCGAGCATCGCCGAGCCGACGCGCTCGCCCCGGCTGAGCGCGCGGTAGAAGGCTTCGACGAAACGCCGGGACGTTTCGACGAGGACGCTGTGGCTCATGGCGACGACCGAGCCGACGCCGGTCTTCAGCAAGGCGCCGGCGACTGATTCGTTGGCGCTCTCGGCCTGCGCCGTCTGGCAGGCTTCGAGGAAGACGAGCGGGATGCCGTGATCGCGCAGCAGGGCGCCGAGTTCGGGCGAGGGGACGTTGCAGTGCCGGCGCGGCCCGCGCGCCCGCTGCGCGTCGTCGGGGTGTTCGAAGCACAACGCGCCGAGGCCGGCGTGGCGGTCGTAGACGCCGTGGCCGTCGAAGTGCAGCACGTGGTACGGCTGGCCGGCGCGCTGCGCGCGCTCGAGTTCGTCGCGCAAGGCGGGCAGCGTCGGCGGCGTGAGGAGCTGCAGTTCGACCTGGCCGGCGAGCGCTTCGATCGCCTCGACCAGCGGTCCGGCGCTGGCGCGGTGGTCGAGGTATTCGCAGGCATCGTCTTCCGGCCGCGGGCTGACGAGCAGGACGCGAATCGGCGTCGCCAGGACGGCGACCGGCACTGCCTGCTCGCTCGGCAGCCGCCGACGCACGCGCACCGGCTGCCCACCCTGGAAGAGGAAGCTCCGCCCGTCGTGCAGCAACTCCCACGGCAGGCCGAGCAGCAGCGTCGCCGCTTCGCGCGCCAGCAGGACGTCTTCTTCGCTGCTGCCGACGTCGATCGCGCTGTCGACTTCGACCGAGAAGCGGCGCGCGACGCGCGCGCTGCCGATCGCCGCCCACGACTTGAGCACTTCGCCCACCGCCTGCGCCGGCAGCGCCGCGTCGTGCAGCAGGCGGCCCCAGGCGGCAAGCTGTTCTTCGATGCGCGCCGCGCGCTCGGCGAGCAATGGGCTCGGCCAGACGGCGTAGTCTTCGAGGTACCAGCGCAGGTCGTCGGCTTCGATGACGCCGAGCGGCGCTTGCAGCGCGAAGCGCGCGCTATGCACTTCGCGCTGCCCCGCCGTCGCCGGCACATGCACCAACCGCGCCCGCGCACAAGCGCGCCGCCGCCCGTCGGCATGAGTGACGATACGCGGGTCACAGAGTTCGAGCCGCAGTTCCTCGACCGCTTCCGCCGGCGGTTGCGCCTGCTGCGCAACGTCGGTCGGCAGCCGCCGGCGCAAAGCGACGAGAATGTCGTGCGGCGCGGCGTCGAGCGCGCTACTGGCGAGAGCGACGTGGATCGGCGGCTCGTCGAACAGCGCCTCGAAAGCGCCAAGCGGCGTGCCGTCGAGCAGCAGCGGCACGACCGGGACGTGCTCGACCCCGCCGCGCGTTTTCTGCACGGTCAGCGCGTGCTTCAGTTCCTTGCCCACCCACGCCGAGCCGTGCGCCCGCGGCGAAACGAGCACCAGCACGCCGGAAGAGGCGTCGATCGCCGCCCGAATCGTCGATTCCAGCGGCTCGCCGCTGCGGAAGGCGCGCGAGTCGATCGTCAGCGACGTATCCAGCTCGGCCAGCGCCCAGTGCAAGCGGCGGACGATGCCGTCGTCGCCGCTGCTGTGCGAGACGAAGTAGGTCGGGGAAGCGCCCGTCGTCGAGCTTCCGCGGTGGGCACTTCCGTTCGTGTTCTCGGTCATCGTCCCTCTCCCTTGGCGACGGCGGTTGCTCTTCGGCAAACGGCGTTGGCTTGGCTTTTGCCCATTACAACAACGCTTGGCGGCGTAAGTGTACCCCTGATTCCGGCGCTTCGCAGACAGTGGTCGCGGCGCGAATTCCCGGCGGCGGCGACTCGCGCGAGCAAGCGCGATGCCTGTCTTCAATCGCGGCGAGGTCGGCAACGGATTGGATTTTGCCAGGCAATTTATGGCGGATGACCTGGAGCCGACCATTGTAGGCCAGCCGGCCAGCTGTTTCGCGGTGGGTCCATCGTTCTCTGACGGGGGTCAGCCGCGCGCTCCTCACCAAGCCCAGGCGTAGGCAGTAGCTGTCGAAGCCGCGCACCGGTCAGCCAGCCGGCGAGAGGACAACAACATCCAAGGGGGCAGACCGAAAGGAGCGGAGCGGCTTGTGAAGGGTCTTGTTGAGAGGAACGGTCGCCCAGCCCAGGACTGGGCGACCATCCCGATGGTCCATCGTGCGCCGGGGCTAGGCGAAGGAAACGCCAGGGAGCGTCGTTTCCAACCGCC
>JAEUOJ010000050.1 GCA_016789495.1 Accumulibacter sp.
CGTTTGGTCAGCCAAGCGCTTGCCGGCAGCATCGAAAGGATCTCGCAAATGGCCGACACCAACCATGCCAATTCGCCCCGTACGGCCGAATTGGCCCAGGCGTTGCGCGATCTGGCGACGCAACTCCATTGAATCGCTAACCCGCTTCAGCATTTGAGCCAAACCTTGGTTACCGGAACGCCTTGGCCGCCGGCTATCGATCGAAAACCGGGTGTGGCCGTTTTCGTCGGCATTTGTGGCAAGATCCGGCGATGCGGATATTTGATCATCATCCATTGCGCCACCTGAACGCCATCCGACGGGTTCGATTTCGCGGTTGTTTCCACCGGGCCGGAAACGGCACCGGCGTGTCTGGCGGGTGAACGTCGGTCGTCATTTGGCGGGCATCGGCTTCGGACTACTGGCCTATGGGATATGGGGATTTTTCCCGTTGTTCTTTCGTCAGTTGGCACATGTTTCACCGCTGGAAGTTCTCTGCCATCGCGCCTTGTGGGCGTGCGTTTTCGTCGGGTTGCTGCTTTCGGCGCAGCGCAAATGGCGACAGGTCAGGCTCACGGTCGGCAATCCGCGGCAGTTGCTGTGGTTGTCGCTCGCCGCGCTATTGATTGGCAGCAATTGGCTGATCTTCCTCTGGGCGGTGGATAGCCGCCAGGTGGTGGCTTCCAGTCTGGGTTATTTTCTGACGCCGCTGATCAATGTCCTGCTCGGGTTGCTGGTGCTCAAGGAGACGCTGAACCGATGGGAATGGTTCGCCGTCGGGCTGGCGCTGCTGGCGGTGGTCAACGAAATCGTCGCTGTCGGCCAATTGCCCTGGATTTCACTGGCGCTTGCCGGCACCTTCGGAACCTACGGTCTGGTACGCAAGCGTTTGCCGATCGACGTGCTTTGCGGTTTGTGGCTCGAAACGGCGCTGATGCTGCCGATTTGCGCGCTATACCTGGGGTGGCGCTGGCAGCAGGGACTGGCTTTGCTTGGTGATCACGATGTAATGACCGTCAGCCTGCTGATCAGTGCCGGTGCCCTGACGGCATTGCCTCTGCTGGCATTTTCGGCGGCGACGCAGCGGCTGGACCTGGCCAGTGTCGGCATGCTGATCTATATCAACCCGACCTTGCAGTTCGTCATTGCCATACAGCTTTTCGGCGAACCCTTGCAGGCCGCCCGACTGCTCAGCTTTGCGCTGATCTGGCTGGGGCTGCTGGCTTTCAGTATCAGCGCTTGGCGAAAATATCGGTGTCCAAACGACCAGGCAATGGGTGTGGCGGCCAGCAAAATTCACCTCCGCCAGTAATTGGCTCAACTCAGGATCAGATTGTCGCGATGGATCAGTTCGGATTCGTCGATGAAGCCGAGTATCGTTTCGATCTCCTGGCTGGCACGACGGGCAATGCGTCGGGCATCGCCACTGCCGTAATTGGCCAGGCCGCGAGCAATCTCTTCTCCTGAACTGCCGACGCAGGCAACCACCGCTCCGCGTTCGAAATCGCCTTCGACCGCCTGGACACCAATCGGCAGCAGGCTTTTCCCGGCACGCAGCGCCTCGATGGCGCCAGTGTCGAGTACCAGCCGGCCGCTCAGTTGCAGGTGATCGGCCAGCCATTGTTTGCGTGCGGTCAACGGCGGCGTTTCCGAAACCAGCAGGGTGCCGAGCGGCTCGCCGTGGGCCAAACGGACGATCACCTGCTCCTCCCGACCGCTGGCGATGACGGTATGCGCACCGCTGCGTGCCGCGCGCTTGGCAGCGATGACCTTGGTGATCATGCCGCCTTTGCTGATCTGCGAACCGGCGCCACCGGCCATCGCCTCCAGGGCCGGAAGACCGGCGCGTGCTTCGGCGATCAACGTTGCTTCAGCATCCCGACGCGGATCGGCGGTGAATAAACCTTGTTGGTCGGTGAGAATGATCAGGCAATCGGCTTCGACGAGATTGGCGACCAGCGCGCCTAGCGTATCGTTGTCACCGAATTTGATCTCGTCGGTGACCACGGTGTCGTTTTCATTGATGATTGGCACGACCCCATACTGCAACAGCGTCGTCAGCGTGGATCGCGCGTTCAAATAGCGCTTGCGGTCAGCCAGATCGTCATGGGTCAGCAGGATTTGCGCCGTATGCAACTGGTGACGGTCAAAAGCGCTTTGATAGGCTTGCGCCAGTCCCATCTGGCCGACGGCGGCGGCGGCTTGCAATTCATGCACCGCATTCGGCCGCTTGTACCAGCCGAGTCGCTGCATGCCGCAGGCGATGGCGCCGGACGAAACAAGGATCACCTGCCGCTCGAGCCGACGCAGTTCGGCAATCTGCCGCGCCCACTCGCCGATGGCGGCAAAATCGAGCCCTTCGCCGTTGTTGGTCACCAGTGCCGAGCCGACCTTGATCACCAGTCGCCGGGCAGCGGCGATACGCGTGGTGATCCGGCTCATTCCCCGACCCGCTCGGCAAAAAAATCGTCTGCCGCTTCCGACATCCCGTGTTGATCCTCAGACATCACCGGCGTCGAATCGGCAGGGAGGCTGTTCAGCATCGCCTGTAGTTTCAGGGTCAGCTCCCGGCAACCCTGACCACTGACTGCACTGATCCGGAAACAATCTTCACCTTCGCGGTACGCACCGCAGGCGCCGATGAAATCGGCAATTCGTTGCTCACGCTGATCGTCCGGAATCAGGTCGATCTTGTTGAGCACCAACCAGCGAGGTTTCGACGCCAGGGCAGGATCGTATTTTTCGAGTTCAGCCACGACAGTCGCTGCATCACGCAGAGGGTCGGCGTCTGGATCGACCGGCGCCAGGTCAATGATGTGCAGCAGCAGGCGGGTGCGTGTCAGATGTTTGAGGAAACGGATGCCGAGACCGGCGCCTTCGGCGGCGCCATCGATCAACCCCGGGATATCGGCAACGACAAAACTCTGCTCGGCCTCGCTACGAACGACACCGAGATGCGGGTGCAGGGTGGTGAACGGATAATCGCCGACCTTCGGCCGCGCCGCCGAAACGGCGCGCAGAAACGTGCTTTTCCCCGCGTTCGGTAAACCGACCAAGCCGACATCGGCCAGGACGCGCAATTCCAGGCGCAACTCGAGCTGTTCGCCGGGCTCGCCGGAGGTACACCGGCGCGGCGTGCGATTGACGCTGGATTTGAAATGGATATTGCCGAGTCCACCGCGGCCGCCTTTGGCGAGCAAAACCCGTTTTCCATCGTGGTCGAGATCCGCCAGCACGCTACCACTAGCGACCTCGCTGATCACCGTGCCCACCGGCACACGCAAGGTCAGATCCTGCCCGCATTTGCCATAACAATCGCTGCTGCCACCGTTTTCGCCGCGTTGCGCACGATACCGGCGAGCATAACGATATTCGATCAAGGTGTTGACGTTACGGTCGGCCACGAAATAGACACTGCCTCCATGACCGCCATCGCCGCCATCCGGACCGCCTTGCGGCTCGTATTTGTCGCGCCGAAACGAGACGATGCCGTTACCGCCGTCACCGGCGGCGACAAGGATGCGCGCTTCATCGATAAAGCTCATCAGCCGGTTTCTCCAGTGGTTTTCGGTATTGGCAAGATCAAAAAAACAAAAGCCCTATCGGCGAAGATAGGGCTTGCGCAACGGCACGGCGCTGGCCGCGGCCCGTGCCGGTGTTCAGGCAGTGACCGGAACGATACTGACCGTACGCCGACGTAACTCGCCCTTGATGGAAAACTTGACATGTCCGTCGATCAGCGCGAACAAGGTATGGTCCTTGCCGATACCCATGTTCTCGCCCGGATGATATGCGGTACCACGCTGTCGGATGATGATGTTCCCGGCGCGCACCAACTCGCCGCCATAACGTTTAACGCCCAGTCGTTTTGCTTCCGAATCGCGGCCATTGCGTACGCTACCGCCTGCCTTCTTGTGTGCCATGAGTCAGACTCCTTCCCAATCAGTCGGAAACGACAGGCGTCGCGCCATCGACGATGGCATCGATCCTGATTTCAGTGTAGTTTTGCCGATGCCCTTGATGCTTCTGCGAGTGCTTGCGCCGACGCATCTTGAAGATCCGGACTTTGTCGTGACGGCCTTGCGAAAGCACAGTAGCCTTGACCGAGGCGCCGGCGACGACTGGCGTACCGATGCTGACGGTATCGCCTTCGCCGACCATCAATACCTGATCAAGGGTCAGTTCTGCGCCAACTTCTGCCGGTATCTGTTCTATTTTCAATTTTTCGCCGTTGGCAACACGATATTGCTTGCCGCCGGTTTTTATGACCGCATACATGTTGGAAACTCCAAAATAAACGAAACGAAGTGTTGCAAAG
>JAEUOJ010000101.1 GCA_016789495.1 Accumulibacter sp.
TCCCCCGCTCATCGAGGCCGCTCGCAACGTTGCAGCCATGTCGCATCCATGTCGATCACTTTCCCTTTGCTCAATGATTGATCGAGAAATTGGCCGCGGAACAGCCAGCCGGCGGTACCGTGCGCGGCGGACCACGGAGTCTCCCAATCCTCGACCCGAACATGCACCCGCAGCGCGTCGACCTCGCGGATGTCCGCCTCGCGGTCAACGCAGGGCGTCGCTGCGGCGACACGCTGCCAATCGGCGCGGGTATAGGCAACGGTCGGCCTGTCGATGGCCGGGCAGCGTGTCGCCAGTCGCCGTTCCGGCGACAGGGCCGCAATCGTCCCCCGTAGCCAGTAAACGGGCGTGGTGATCAGCCAACCATCGCCCCCTTCACGAAAGATCACGCAATCGCCGATTTGCGGCATTTCGCCGACCGCCGGCAGGGAAGCCGCCGTTCCTGCCGCCATCGACAACAGGCACAGGCCGCAAACCAGTACACGGCCGACTGGCATTTTCGCCATGCTCATTCTTCTGTAGAACCTCACGACAGCCAGCGCTTACGACGGCGATAATGCTTGATATCGCGAAAGCTTTTGCGACCGACCGTCGACAGACCGAGATAAAACTCCTTGACGTCTTCGTTGATCGCCAGATCCTTGGCCGCGCCTTCCATCACCACCCGGCCGTTTTCGAGAATGTAGCCGAAATCAGCATAGCGCAGAGCCATGTTGGTGTTCTGTTCGGCCAGCAGAAATGTCACGCCTTCCTGCTGGTTGAGCCGTCTGACGATACCGAAGACTTCGTCGACGATCTGTGGCGCCAGCCCCATCGATGGTTCGTCGAGCAGGACCATGCGCGGATTGGCCATCAGCGCTCGGCCAATGGCGCACATCTGTTGTTCGCCACCCGAGGTATACGCCGCTTGGCTTTTGCGTCGCGTTTTCAGCCGCGGAAAATAGTCATAGACCTTGGCCAGCGTTTCGGCGATCGCCGCCTTGCCGTCACGACGGGTATACGCGCCGGTGAGCAGGTTTTCCTCGATGCTCAGATGGCCGAAACAATGCCGCCCTTCCATCACCTGGATCACACCGCGCAACACCAGTTCGGCCGGGGTCAACGCTTCGATACGCTCGTCGCGCAGGGCGATCGTTCCCTTGGTCACCTCGCCGCGCTCGCCGCGCAACAGGTTACTCACCGCGCGCAAGGTCGTCGTCTTGCCCGCGCCGTTACCGCCGAGCAAGGCAACGACGCCGCCTTCGGGGACGCTGAACGAGACGCCCTTGAGCACCAGTATCACGTGGTTGTAGATCACTTCGATGCTGTTGACCTGCAGGAGGGGCGTGGTGGCTTCAGTCATGGCGTCTCGTCCGCAAAGAAAGGAATCCTGGCGCCGATTGTGCCAGGGAGACCGCCGCCCGCTTTCGCGGGCCACGGTCTCAAAACCGCTCTAGACGGCTATTTTTTGCACTCTTCCGGCGTGCGTGGCTTGAGTTTCTTCTCCTCGGCATACTTGCTGGAGGCAAGCATGACCATCGGACGGAGGACTTTCTCGTCGGCCTGATACCAATCGGAGGTGAATTCCCACTTGCTGCCGCTCCAGGTGTGCACACGGACCCATGATGAGCCCATGTGATCGAGACAAGAGGTCTGCACCGGCCGCATCACGCCGGCAAACCCCATGCCGTCGAGTGTTTTCTGATCGAGGCTGAGATTTTCCAATCCCCAACGCACCTGCTCCCCGCTCATCACCTTGCCTTTACCATAACGTTCCTGAGCCTTGCGCACCCCTTCGACGCCAAGCATCGCCGAAATCAGGCCGCGCATGTACAACACCTGACCGACGTCCTCCTTCGGCCCGGTCCCTTGGCCTTTGGCATAGACCAGCTCGCGCAGATCCTTGACCACCTTGGCATTCGGCTCGGCGCCGTGCTGCAGGGTCAGTGCGTTATATCCTTTGGCGCCTTCGGCGACATCCTTGACGTCCGGCTCGGCGCCAGCCCACCAGATACCGATCATTTTCTCGCGCGGGTAGCCGGTTGACTGCGCTTCACGCAGCGCCGTCGAATTCATCACACCCCAGCCCCAGAGCAGGACGTAATCGGGCTTCTGCTGGCGGACCTGCAACCAAGTCGCTTTCTGCTCGACTCCGGGGTGAGCCACCGGTAACAACTGAAGTTCGAAACCGTGGTTCCTGGCCAGTTCCTGCAGCACCGGGATCGGCTCCTTGCCATAGGGACTGTCATGGTAAACCAGGGCAATCTTCCTGCCTTTCAGTTTGGCCACCCCGCCCTCTTTCTTGGCGATGTGCTGAATCGCCACCTCGGCACCGACCCAATAGGTGCCGAGCAGCGGGAAATTCCAAGTGAATACAGCGCCGTTCTGCGACTCGCTGCGCCCGTAACCGGCGGTGATCAAGGGGATCTTGTCGACCGGCGCCTTCTCGGTCAGAGCGAAGGTGACTCCGGTGGACAGGGGCTGGAACAGCGTCGCACCACCATTCTTGCCTTTCAGTCGTTCATAACATTCGACGCCACGATCGGTGGCGTAAGCGGTTTCGCACTCTTCGAAGCTGATCTTCACACCGTTGATCCCGCCTTTGGCATTCACCAGTTTGAGGTAATCAACATAGCCATTGGCCCATTGCGACCCGTTCGGCGCGTAGGCGCCGGTCCGATAGACCAGCACCGGGAAGAATTGCTCCTTGGCTTGGGCGATGACGTTTGGCGTGCTCAGCAGCGAAGCGATCGCCGCGCCGGCAACGGCCAGTTTTATTGATTTCATTGTTGTCTCCTCCTGCTTTGTGGGTAATACAGCGATGATGCGCAGACGGCCACCAACGGCAGCCGATCTCCCGAAGGCGGTTCAGTGCGGGAAAGGCCACAAACGCAATTTCTCCTTGCCGGTAGACCACAAACGGGCGATACCATGAGGTTCCTTGATCAGAAAGAAAATGATCAACGAACCAAAAATGATCAACTCGGCATGCGAAACGCCGGCTGTCGAAATGTTCAATCCCACCAGCCGACCCAGAGCCGGCAGAAACTGGTTGAGCACGATCGGCAGAATGACGATGAACGCCGCGCCAAAAAAACTGCCCATGATCGACCCCAGACCACCGATGATGACCATGAACAGCAACTGGAACGAGCGGTCGACCGAAAATGCCGCCGGCTCCCATGACGAAAGATGGATGAACCCCCACAAGGCGCCGGCGGTACCCACATAGAACGAACTGACCGCGAAAGCCGACAGTTTGGCAAACAG
This sequence comes from Accumulibacter sp., assembly GCA_016789495.1. Classification (GTDB taxonomy): domain Bacteria; phylum Pseudomonadota; class Gammaproteobacteria; order Burkholderiales; family Rhodocyclaceae; genus Accumulibacter. The sequence goes on from JAEUOJ010000101.1 coordinate 3,250, forward strand.
CGGACGAATGCCGATCACTTCGGCGGCAACATCCATGTCACGGATGGCCATCCATTGCCGACCGATGGCGCTACGCGTCATGTTCTTGGCCAGCAACGCGAAAACGGTCAGCCAGAACAGGCAGAAAAGGTATTTATCGACCGGCTCGGCAATCTGCCAGCCGAGAATCTGCAGGTTTGAAACCGATACCGAACCCGAGGCGGCATGATCGGTAAACCAGGGCACGCGCAAAAAAACCCAGTCGGTGAAGAACTGCGCGGCCAATGTCGCCACCGCCAGATACAGGCCGCGGACCCGGAGACTCGGGATGCCGAAGAAGATGCCGACCAGCGCCGCGGTCACGCCACCAAGCAACATCGACAGCACCAACGGCATGCCTGGCAAACGACTGTGAAAATTGTAAGCGGCATACGCGCCTACGGCCATGAACGCACCGGCGCCAAGCGTGATCTGCCCACAGTAGCCGACCAGGATGTTCACCCCGAGCGCCGCCAGCGACAGGATCAGAAACGGGATGAGAATCGCCCGCAGGAGATACTCGTCAACCAGCAGCGGAATGCCGATAAATGCAAAGACGGTCAGCGCCAGAATCGACCAGCGATCCTGGGCAATCGGAAACAGTTGCTGATCGTCGGCGTAGGACGTCTTGAACTGGCCATTTTCGCGATAGAGCATGCTTGCGATCCCCTTTAGACGCGATCGATGATTTTTTCACCAAACAGCCCTTGCGGCCTGAGCAGAAGAAAGACCAGCGCCAGCTGATAGGCAAACCAGATTTCGATGCCGCCGCCGATCAACGGCCCCAGGTAGACTTCGGACAGTTTCTCGCCAACACCGATGATCAGCCCACCGATAATCGCTCCTGGAATCGAGGTCAAGCCCCCGAGAATCACCACCGGCAAACCGCGCAGCGCCACCGTCGACAGCGAAAACTGCACTCCCAGTTTGGACCCCCAGATCACGCCAGCCACCAGCGCCACCACGCCGGCGACACACCAGACGATGAACCAGATCCGGTGCAACGGAATGCCGATCGATTGCGCGGCCTGATGGTCGTCGGCCACCGCGCGCAAGGCGCGGCCGGTAGTCGTCTTCTGGAAAAAAAGCGCCAGCAACGCGACCAGCAAGGCGGCGATCGACGCGGCGACGAAATCCTCCTTATTGATCAGCAAACCACCGTCGAAAACGTGTTCAAGAATCATCACCGGCTCCTTGGGCATCCCGACGTCGATCTTGTAGATGTCGCTGCCGAACAGCGTGCCGCCAATCCCTTCGAGGATGTAGGCGATTCCCAGGGTAGCCATCAGCAAAGTCGCCCCCTCCTGGTTGACCAGATGGCGCAGCACCAGTCGTTCGACCAGCCAGGCGACGAGAAACATCACCGCACCGGCGGCGAGAAAGGCCAGGACATTGGCCAGCGCGGCGCTCTCCAGTCCCAGCCATTGCGGAATCCAGGTCGAAAATCGGGCCATCGCCAGCGCGGCGAACAGCACCATGGCCCCCTGGGCGAAGTTGAACACCCCGGAAGCCTTGAAAATCAGTACGAAACCGAGCGCCACCAGCGAATAGAGCATTCCGGCCATCAGTCCACCGATCAACGTTTCGAGAAAGAATCCCATTGCCGCGCTCCTCAGTGACCGGCGCCAAGATAGGCGCTGATGACGTCCGGATTGGCACGCACCTCCTCGGGCGCACCGTCACCGATCTTCTTGCCATAGTCGAGCACCACCACTCGATCGGAGATATCCATCACCACGGCCATGTCATGCTCGATGAGCACGATGGTGGTGCCGAACTGATCATTCACATCGAGAATGAAGCGGCACATGTCCTGCTTTTCCTCGACGTTCATCCCGGCCATCGGTTCGTCGAGCAGCAGGATGCTCGGTTCCATGGCCAGGGCACGGCCGAGGTCGACGCGCTTCTGCAGACCGTAGGGCAAACGGCCGACCGGCGTCTTGCGGATGTGCTGGATTTCGAGAAAATCGATGACCTCCTCCACCTTCGCCCGATGCGCCAGTTCCTCGCGCCGCGCCGGGCCCCACCAGAACGCCTGCTGCAGCAGATTGCTGCCGATCTTCAGACTGCGGCCGGTCATGATGTTGTCGAGCACGCTCATTCCCTTGAACAGGGCGATGTTCTGGAAGGTGCGCGAAATGCCAGCCTTCGCCGCCTTGTAGGGATTCATCCGGCTGAAGCGCTCGCCGCGCAGGACGATTTCGCCTTGCTGCGGCCGATAGACGCCGTTGATCACGTTGAGCATTGAACTCTTGCCAGCGCCATTCGGGCCGATGATCGCCCGAATCTCGTGCTCGCGGATGTCGAAAGAAATATCAGTCAGCGCCTTGACGCCACCGAACGACAAGGAAACGTTTTTCAGGTCGAGAATCGCTTCGCCGATTTGCCTTGTCATCGCGTCGCCTTTCCGCCTTCGGCAAATGTTTTCGCTTCCTGGATGGCCAAATCGGCAGACACTTTCCCCTGCCGACCATCCTCGAACTTGACGGTTGTTTCGATGAACTGGCTGCGTTTGTCGCTATACAGGGCGTCGATCAGCACGGCGTACTTTTCAGCGACGAAATTGCGGCGCACCTTGCGTGTCCGGGTCAGTTCATCGTCATCGGGATCGAGTTCCTTGTGCAGGATCAGGAATCGATGAATCTGCGAGTCGGCGAGCGCCCCTTCGGCGACCAATTCGCGATTCACTTGTTCCAGACAACCTTGGATCAGCGCATAGACTTCCGCCTTGGCCGCCAGATCGGTATAGCCCGAGTAGGCGATACCTCGCCGCTCGGCCCAGTTGCCGACCGCTCCGAGGTCGATGTTGATGAACGCGCAGACCCGTTCGCGACCGGCGCCGAAGACCACCGCTTCCTTGATGTACTGGAAGAATTTCAGTTTGTTCTCGATGTAATTGGGCGCATACATCGCACCGTTGGCCAGCTTGCCGACGTCCTTGGCGCGATCGATGATCTTTAGATGGCCGTCGTCGTCGAACAGCCCGGCGTCGCCGGTCATGAAATATCCTTCGGCATTGATCGCTTCGGCGGTCGCATCCGGGCGCTTGTAGTACTCCTGCAGCAACATCGGACCCTTGACCAGGATTTCGCCGTTATCGGCGATTTTCACCTCCACCCCCGGCGCCGGTTTGCCGACGCTGTCGAATCTGATCTGGCCGTCGGGTTGCAGACAGACATAGGCGCAGGTTTCGGTCTGCCCGTAGAGCTGTTTGAGGTTGATACCGATCGAACGGTAAAAACGGAACAAATCCGGGCCGATCGCCGCTCCGGCGGTATAGGCGACACGGATCCGGCTCATGCCGAGAACGTTTTTCAACGGCCCATACACCAGCACTTTGCCAAGAGCATAAAGCAGGCGATCACCGAGCGGCACCGGCCGACCGTCAAGGATCTCTGCGCCGCAACGACGGGCGACGGCCATGAACAGGTGAAACATCTGTTGTTTGATCGCGCTGGCGTCCTCCATGCGGATCATCACCTGAGTCAACAGGTTTTCGAAGACCCGCGGTGGCGCGAAATAATACGTCGGACCGATTTCACGCATGTCGGACATCACCGTTTCCGCCGACTCCGGACAATTGATGGTGAACCCGGTGACCAGCGCCTGCGCGAAAGAAAACAGGTGATCGCCGACCCAGGCCATCGGCAGATAAGACAGAATTTCCTCGTCGGCGGTCAGCCGGTCGAAATCAGCGCCGCCCAGCGCCGCGCTGATGAAGGCGCGATGCGTCAGACGCACACCTTTCGGACGGCCGGTGGTCCCCGAGGTGTACAACATCACGCTGACGTCGTCACCGGCACCAAGGGCAATCTCGCCATCAAGCAAATCGGGGTGGTTGGCATCATGCAGCCGTCCCATGGCCAGCAACTCACGCACATCGTGGATGAACGGCTGCGTGTAATGCCGCATGCCGCGCGGATTGTCGTAGAACAGACGCCGCAAATCCGGTATTTGCGGCAGGATTTCGAGAACTTTGTCGACCTGTTCCTGATCCTCGACGAAAAGGAAGCGGACGTCGGCGTCGAGCAGGACGAACAGCAACTCGTCGGCCACCGCATCCTGGTACAACGGCAGCGGCACGCCACCCAGGCATTGCACGGCGGTCATCATCATATACATCCGCGGCCGATTGTCGCCGACGATCGCCAGATTGTCGCCGCGTTTGAAACCGAGTTCACTGAGTCCGCACGCCAACGCGCGCACCTCGTCGGACACCTGTTGCCAGGTCCAGGATTGCCAGATTCCCAGGTCTTTTTCGCGCATGGCCGGTTGACCGCCCCGCGCAAGCGCATGCCGTAACAGCCAGCGCGGAAAAGTCTCCGGAACCGCCCCGTGAAGCAATTCGGCCATCGCGTCTCCTCCTGGGCTTTGGCCACTCCACGAAGGGTGGTCAAGTCCTTTTTTAATTGCGGCCGATTCTAAACCCATTTCGCCGGCCCATCGTTGTGCATTGCCGCATCGGCTCAAGCAACCACTATTAATCGGTTACAAGGTGTATTTTCGTTTTCCCCGGACAAGCAAGTAATTAAGGCAAAAATACCCGCCTTTCATCACCCGCGGCCCTTGTGAAAAATGATCCGATGCCGCGCAACATCACGCTGCCCGCCTTACGGCAAACGGCGAGAAAAGGAAAAAATCTTGGTAATCACTGAATTGAACCCGCCTTTGATCTGGGTTAGTATTCCACGCGGCAAGGGGCTGGTCTTGTGGACAACCTAGCTGATCCATTCAAAAATCTGCTGTTCGCATCACCACTAATGGCAATAGGAGGAAAGGGAAATAATGAGTAGCCTTATTTATCAGCGAATGCGGGTCAATCCCAAATTCCAGGAACTGGTCAGCAAGCGCGGGCGTTTCGCCTGGACCTTGGCGGCCATTGTGTTGGTCCTGTTTTACGGTTTCTTCTTGCTCGTCGCCTTCAATCCGGGGCTGCTCGGGCAGAAAATCGCTGAAGGATCGATGTGGCCGATCGGCTACACCATCGAGTTGGTGCTGTTCGTTTTTTTCTGGTTGTTAACGGTGGTTTATGTTCGCCGCGCCAACGGTGAATTCGACGATCTGACCGCCGAAATGATCCGTGACGCGCAGAAGGAGAAGGTATGACCAAGCGACTGATTTCGGCCCTACTGCCCCTGCTGCTGCTTTCCGGACTGGCCTACGCCGGTCCGGCGATGGACGCCGGCGGCGCCAAGCAAGCCACCAACTGGCACGCGATCATCATGTTCCTGATCTTCGTCGCCTTGACCATGGGCATCACCTACTGGGCGGCCAGCCGCACCAAATCGACGGCGGACTTCTACACCGCCGGCGGCGGCATCACCGGCTTCCAGAATGGCCTGGCGATCGCCGGCGACTACATGTCGGCGGCTACCCTGCTCGGTCTGACGGCGATGACCTACACCCAGGGCTACGACGGGTATATCTACATGCTGGCCTTCTTTGCCGGCTGGCCGATCATCCTGTTCCTGATGGCCGAACGGCTGCGCAACCTGGGCCGCTTCACCTTCGCCGACATCACTTCGTATCGCCTCGATCAGGGCAAGGTGCGGACGATGGCGGCGATCTCGTCGCTGGTGGTGGTGGTCTTCTACCTGATCGCGCAGATGGTCGGCGCCGGTCAGTTGATCAAACTGCTGTTCGGTCTCGACTACAACATCGCCATTTTCGCCGTTGGCATCCTGATGATGGTCTACGTCACCCTCGGCGGCATGGTGGCCACCACCTGGGTACAGATCATCAAGGCCTGCATGCTGCTGTTCGGGGGTACGCTGACCCTGATTCTGGCTTACAGCCAATTCGGTTTCTCGCTGTCCACCCTGTTGGAAAAAGCCGAAGCGGTGCATAAGCTTGGTCCGAAGCTGATGGCCCCGGGTAGCCTGCTTGCCGATCCGATCACCGCCATCTCGCTCGGCCTCGGTCTGATGTTCGGCACCGCCGGTCTGCCGCACATCCTGATGCGCTTCTTCACCGTCGGCAACGCCAAGGAAGCCCGGAAGTCAGTGCTCTACGCGTCCGGCTTCGTCGGCTTCTTCTTCAACGTCATCTTCCTGATGGGGCTGTGCGCGGTGCTGATCGTCGGTCAGAACCCGGAGTTCTTTGAAGGCGGCACCGTCGGCGGCAAGCTGATCGGCGGCGGCAACATGGTCGCCATGCACTTGGCCAAGGCGGTCGGCGGTAACATGCTGCTCGGTTTCCTGGCGGCGGTGGCTTTTGCAACCATTCTGGCGGTGGTTGCGGGCTTGGCGTTGGCCGGGGCGTCGGCGATCTCGCACGACATCTACGCCCGGGTGATCCGTAAAGGGCAGGCCACCGAGCAGGAAGAAATCCGGGTGTCGCGCTTCGCCACCATCGGCTTGGGGATGCTGGCCATTGTTCTCGGCATCCTGTTCGAGAAAATGAACATCGCCTTCATGGTCGGCCTGGCCTTTGGTGTCGCCGCGGCAGCCAACTTCCCGGTGCTGATCCTGTCGATGTACTGGAAGGGGCTGACCACGCGCGGCGCGCTGTGGGGTGGCTACGGCGGCGTCATTTCCGCCGTGCTCTTCGTGCTGTTCTCGAAATCGGTGTGGGTGGACGTGCTCGGCAACAAGGCGGCGCTGTTCCCCTATACCCAGCCGGCGCTGTTCGCCATGCCAATCGCTTTCTTCCTGGCGTACATCTTCTCGAAGAGCGATTCCACGGCTCGTGCCCGCCAGGAACAGGACGCCTTCGAAGATCAGTATGTCCGCGCGCAAACCGGTTTTGGAGCCTCCGGCGCCAGCCACTAAGCGCGAACAATCGACCAGCACCAATTACCCTGGCGGGCGCCATGCCCGCCAGGGTTTTTTTTGCCAACACAAATAGATCGTCGACATCGCCGGACAACGTCTATGTTGAGGGCAGGGCCAACCCTGGCGGTTAAAGTTTTTGCCTGGCGCGCCGTCAAACAAGAAACCAGCACCCTGAACGCCACGAGACCGTCCGCGAATGATGCTCCGTCACCGTCTGCACCTCCTCTGCCTGTTGGCGATCGTCTCCGCCCCGACCTCGGCGTCCGGCGCCTGGCAAACCGTTTCTTCCGAACCGGGGAAACGGGTCGAAATCGACCGCGGCAGCATCCGCAAGGACGATGGCGGCAAGACGCTGGCCCTGGGACGCGTCGTGCTCGACAAACCGATCGTCGACGCCAAGACCGCTGGCAACTACCGCATCGTTCAGGCTCTCAATCGCTACGATTGCCAGACGCGCACTTACAGCACCGTCAAACGCGGTTATTACAAGGCAGAAGGCGAACTGCTCCGTGAAGAAGAAGTTCGCGTGCAGATCGAAACACCGATCCGCAGCGGGATGATCGACGACAAATTACTGCGCGAGGTCTGCCGTCCGAAACCCGGACCGGAAGCGGGCGCCGCCGCCAGCCGGACCGTCGACAAGGTCAACGAGGCCGCCAGCGAATTGCGCAAAGCCAATGAAGCGCTGATCCAAAAGGAGATCAAACGGGCCAACATGCAAACCCCGGTGACCGAAAAAAGCGTAGCGGTGGAAAAAAGCACGCCGGCGAGCAAGCCGACGGCGCCAGTTGTGTCAGTTGTGCCGACACCCGTCGAAGAAGCGGCACCGCATACGCCGGTCACCGCCCACCGCCCGCCGCCCGCCGCCCGCAAGCGATCATCGCCAGCCAGAACACACGCTCGGGTCAATCCTCCCGCGAATCCGGTAACGGCCACGCGTCAATCGCCGGAAAAACCCCTTGTCACCAGCCCCGCCGAGATTCATTGGGCCTACGATGGCGCGGCAGGCCCGGAACAATGGGGGCATTTGAAGGCGGATTACGCCACTTGCGCAACCGGTCGACGCCAATCACCGATCGACATCCGCGACGGCCTGCCGGTCGACCTCGAACCAATCCAGTTCACCTATCGACCCTCGCCGTTCCGGGTCATCGACAACGGACATACCATCCAGGTCAACGTCGACGGTAGCCGGATCACCCTGCTCGGCACCAGTTATGAACTGATCCAGTTCCATTTCCACCGTCCGGCTGAAGAACGAGTGAATGGCCAGACCTTCGACATGGTCGCGCATCTGGTTCATCGATCGGAGGACGGCAAGCTGGCGGTGGTCGCCGTCCTGCTCGAAAAGGGCAGCGAACATCCGCTGATCCAGACAATCTGGAACCATCTGCCGCTCGAGAAAAACGAGTACGTCACCCCGCCCGAGGCGCAAATCGATATCGCGCAATTACTACCCGCCGACCGCCGCTATTACACCTACATGGGCTCGCTGACCACCCCGCCGTGCACCGAAGGAGTGCTATGGCTGGTATTGAAGCAGCCACAGCAGTTGTCCCCCGAACAGCTGGCGATTTTCTCCCGGCTCTACCGTCACAACGTCCGGCCGATTCAACCCATGTTCTCCCGGCTGATCAAGGAATCGCGGTAAGCCACTCCTGATCCCGACGTCCCGCCGAAACGGTGGCAGGCAGCCACTTCCAGCCGCCGATCGTGCCTCGTGCCGAACGATCCTCTCGCAGACTGGAAAATATCGTCGCTACCGTGACCGATTCCGCACACCCCGTCGGCCTACCTAGCCGCGACGATCTACACTGAAAACATCGTCACACAGCCATTGACAGGGAAGAATCTGGTGCATCGACACCCCCAAACCACGATCACCACCTCGTCGGCACTGAGCACCATGTCTGGCGACACATCGCCGGAAGCAGCGGCCGTCAAGACGGCCAAGATACTGATCGTACAGCCGGATGAAGCCAGTGCCGATCTGCTGCAATCGTTTCTGATCAGCGCCGGATATTCGAATATCGCCTCGACACCCGAAATCGAGACCGTCCAAACGCTGCTGGTCGATTACAAACCAGATGTGGTCTTGCTGGACAGCGAGGCATTGACCGGTCTGCACGGTGGCGACCTGCTCGAAAAGCTGAGCAACGGGCAACAACGGCCGTTGATGGTCCTGTCCGCCAACCTCGACCGCAAACTGAAGCTGCGAATCCTGCAATTGCGCGACGCGCAATTGCTGGCCAAACCCGTCGATCCAGCTGAACTGCTGTTGCGACTGAGCAACACTTTGGTCACCAAAGCGCTTCGCGAACGCGCCGCCTTTCACGATGAACTGACCGGTCTGCCCAATCGAGAACGTTACAGCGATCGTTTGGATTGGGCGATTCGTTATGCCCAACGTTACGGTGGCGTCGGTGCCGTCCTGCACATTTCACTCGACCGCTTTCAACAAGTGGTCAATGCCCTGGGTTGGGGGGTTGGCGACCGGTTGCTGCGGGCCACGGCGCAAAACCTGTTGCAGACAGTGCGCAGCACCGACATCATCTCCCGCAATACCAGTTCCGAGGACGGCGAAGTCATGCTGTCGCGGTTGGCCGGTAACCAATTCACCGCCTTGCTGACCAATATCGACCGGCCGGACCGAGCGGCGATGATCGCCCGCCGCATCCTGTCGAGCATACAAACCCCGTTTAGCGCCGGCAGCCATGAACTGATCAGCACCTGTTCGATCGGTATCGCCATTTTTCCCAATGATGGCAATACTCGCGACGAGATCCTGCGCGCCGCCAATAACGCCTTGCAGCACGCGATCAATCAGGGCGGCAATACCTTCAATTTTTACGCCAAGGATCTCAACGACCGGGCAGTCGAGCGGCTAAGCGTCGAAACCAACCTGCGGCGAGCGATCGAACATCATGAACTGCGGCTGTACTATCAGCCGAAAGTCGATGTCGTCAACGGTCGGATCACTGGCGCCGAGGCCCTGGTACGCTGGCAACATCCAACCCGGGGAGTGATCGGTCCGGCCGGCTTCATCACCATCGCCGAGGAATGCGGCGCGATCCTGGCGCTTGGCGACTGGGTGCTCAATGAAGCCTGCCGGCAGATCAGCGAATGGCGACAGGCGGGAATCACGCTGCCACGGGTGGCGGTCAATGTCTCGCTGCACCAGTTCCGGCAAGCCGATTTCGCCGAGAAAGTGGCGACGACCCTGGCCGCGCATGGCCTGGAAGGCCGGCAGGTGATCCTCGAACTCACCGAAAGCGCGGTAATGGAAGACAGCGAACAGAGCCTGCGTTCGGTAGCCCGGTTGCGCGAGTTGGGCATCGAGCTGGCCGTCGACGATTTTGGCACCGGTTATTCGTCGCTGAGTTACCTGACCCGCTTCCCACTCAATGAACTCAAAGTGGACCGTTCATTCCTCGCCGGTGTCAACAGCGACCGTCACAGTGCCACGGTGGTCGCAGCGATCATTTCGATGGGCCATCAGCTCGGCCTCAGAGTCGTCGCCGAAGGGGTCGAAACCGAGCAACAACTGCAGTTCTTGCGGGAACACCACTGCAACGAATACCAGGGCTACTTGTGCAGCAAACCACTTCCCGACGTCGAATTCAGGGCGTTGCTGAGCGCACTGAGCTGAGAAAGCGCCACCTCTTGCCGACCGCCGACTTCCAGACCACGTTTAATCAATGAGTTACGATCTGACAAATGTCCGCGAAACAAATGTATCAGCGTTTCCCTAATACCGCCCCCGAGCCGCCGGCCGCCGGTGGAACCCCCCCCTCGACACATGCCCGGCGTCCCCTACAGTTTGTGCGCCGGGCGCCGTTATCTTAGCCAAGGGGTGATCAAGGAGCGGGCACAAGCCTCGAAGCATTCGGGTTTGACCGTCGCACCTTCCCACCGCCTCGGCTAATCAAGTATCACCCACTTCAGGGAGCCCGCATTCGTCCGATGTTGGGTCAAGGATAGCTCGTGGACAAACCGCCGGCAAAGCACAGCGCGCGGCTCGACGAAACCAAGGTGTGTACATTAATTTACAATTTAAATCATTATATTACATGTAAAATCATCATCAGGACCGTCGATAACCGCTTTCCCTCGCCTCCGCTGGAAACGGCCAGCGAGCCTTGAATATTGACCAACAAGCACTTTAATTAACAACGTGCCTTCATTTTTCTTCCGTTCGCCGCGCAACCGGCTACCGCAGTCACCCTTCGACGCTCGTCCTCCCTGTTCGGGCGACGGATTGGCTGCTGATCTGCAGAGACCCACTCCGCAACGCCCGGCCGAAACAGGGCAGATGCACGGTTTGAGCCACCGACGATTGGCTACCGACCGGTATTTCCGTTCAGGGAACCATGCATAACGACATGTTGAACTGGCCGACCACTCCGCCACGAGCCGCCACCAGCGATGAGCACGCTCGACGCGGTGCCTCGGCCAGGTCAACCGTTCCGACACCGGTGCAACGCTGGCTGGCCGACTATTGCGAACGGTCGACGATCGCCTCGTGCGGTGTCGTCGTCGGCCTCGCCGCCGGCACCGGCGCCGACAAGATCGAGGTGCTGGTCGAATGGCCGGTCGCCGGTGATCAGAATCAACCGCTGATCGGGTCGGCGACCGCGGCGTTCAAACGCGGCCAGCCCTTGGTCATCGTCCCGCCGATCGCCCTGCCGGACGCCCATTTCGAGCGCATCGTCGCACTGCCGCTGAAAACCGCCGACCAGACGCGCGGCGCGGTGGCGATCGGCCTGCGCACGACCGACGCGGCGCTGATCCAGGGATTTCTGGCCGACCTGCAACGCGCCGGCGACGATCTGTGTTCCTTGCTGGGAGGGACATCGACGGTCAATTCGATCGCCGCCACCCAGTTGCTGCAGTGGCAGGCGACTCTGCTCACCCGCAACCGTTTGCAGGATAGCGCCCTCGAACTGGTCAACGAACTGGCGGCGACGCTGTCCTTCGACCGGGTCAGTCTTGGCGTCATCGACAACTCGCGCAACCGCATCGTCGCCCTGTCCTACAACGCCGAATTCAAGAGCAGCCAGGAGTTGTTGCGCAGCCTGGGGGCGGCGATGGACGAAGCGGTCGATCAGGGATGCACCCTGGTTCATCCGGCCCGTCCCGGCGACAAACCACTGATCGTCCTGGCGCACGCCGCGCTGGCGGTGCGCAGCGGCACCGCGGTGTGCAGCATCCCGTTGATCAAGGACGGCAAACCGGTCGGCGCGCTGACCTTCGAACGCGCCGGTGGCAACACGCCGCTGCAGTCGGAAGTGGTGCTCTGCGAACACCTGGCCAGCCTGATCGCGCCGATCGTCGAGCTGAAACAACGCGCCGACCGCCCGATGCGCGCCCGCGTCGCCGAAGCGCTGGTCGCCGCCTGGCACCGGGTCCGCCACGGCGAGGACGCCCGACCGCGGATGGTGGCCATTGGCATCTTCGTCGCCTTGCTGGTATTGACCCTGTTGCCTCTGCCCTACCGGATCAGCGCGCCGGCGCATATCGAAGGCGCCGAGCAGCGTGTTCTCGCGGCGCCAATGGACGGCTTTCTGCGCCAGGCCCATGTCCGCCCCGGCGATGTCGTCAAAGCCGGAGACGTGCTGATCGAACTGGTCGACCAGGATTTGCAGCTCGAAATGCGCAAATGGCAAGGCGAATTGTCGCAGCACGAAAACACCTTCATCGCCGCGATGGCGCGGAACGACCGGGCGCTGTTCTCGGTCAGCCAGGCCAAGGCCGCCGAGGCGCGCGCGCAACTCGAGCTGATCCGTGGACAACTGTCGCGCATGCAGGTGCTGGCGCCGATCGACGGCATGGTCATCAAAGGCGATCTGACCCAAGCGCTAGGCGCGCCGGTACGCCGCGGCGAAGAATTGATGGTCCTGGCGCCGCGCGGGCAATACCGGCTGATCATCGACGTCGACGAGCAGGATGTGACCGAAATCGTCGCCAATGCCCACGGCCAGGTGGCGCTTTCGGCCCTGCCTGGCGACAACCTCGATTTCAAGGTCGAGCGGGTGATCCCGGTGGCGACCAGCAAGGACGGCCGTAACGTCTTCGAAATCGAAGCAACGCCGTTGGCGGTCAGCGACACCTTGCGACCGGGAATGCAGGGCGTCGCCAAAATCCGGGCCGGCAGCCAACCGCTGGCCTGGACACTCAGCCACCGGCTAACCGACTGGCTGCGCCTCAAAGTGTGGTCGTGGTGGGGTTGACATGAGCGGCAGCCTGTTCAGCGAGCAGTGGTACCGCGTCGCCGACATGAAGCCGCGACTGCGCGCGCAAGTCAAGGTGCAACGGCAGCGCTGGCGCGATCAGTTATGGTACATCCTCTCCGACGACGCCACCGGCCGCCACCACCGGATCAACGACGCCGCCTACCAGTTCATCGGTCGTTGCGACGGACGCCAGACCGTGCACCAAGTATGGGAAGTCGTTCTCGAGGCGCTGGGTGACGGCGCGCCAACCCAAGACGAAGTGATCGACCTGCTGGCGAAACTGTACGACGGCGAACTCTTGCAATTCGATCGAAACCCGGAAGTCGACATCCTGTTCCTGCGGCAAAGCGAACGCGCCTTCAACCGCCAGAAGGCGATGGTCAACCCGCTGTCGTTCCGCTTGCCGCTCGGCGACCCAACGCCCTGGCTGGCTCGCCTGCAGCCGGTCGGTCGCCTTCTTTTCCGCCCGCTGGTTTTCTGGCTGTGGATGATCGTCGTCCTGCTGGCGATGGCCGCCACGGTCACGCACTGGGACATCCTGCAAGCCCACACCGAACAACACATGACCACGCCGCGCTACCTGGCGCTGACCTGGATCTGTTTTCCACTGATCAAAACCCTGCACGAACTCGGCCACGGTCTGGCGGTGCGCCACTGGTCGGGCGAGGTCCACGAATTCGGCGTCTCGCTGCTGGTGCTGGTGCCCGCGCCTTATGTCGACGCCACCGCCGCCTCGGCGTTCCTCGGTCGCGGCGAACGGGTACTGGTCAGCGCCTCTGGAATCATGGTCGAGCTGGGGCTGGCCGCCCTGGCGATGCTGGTCTGGCTGAACAGCGAAGCTGGCTGGATCAAGGACATCGCCTTCGTGGTGATGATCATCGGCAGCGTGTCGACCCTGCTGTTCAACAGCAATCCCCTGTTGCGCTTCGATGGTTATTACATCCTCACCGACCTGCTCGACCTGCCCAACCTGTCGAGTCGCAGCAACGCCTACTGGCTGCATCTGCTCCGCCGCCATCTGCTCCGCCGCCATCTGCTTCGCCTGCACAGCGAAACGCCGCAAATCGGCCATGGCGAACGGAAGTGGCTGATCCTTTACGCGCCGCTCTCCTACCTGTACCGCGTGCTGATCTCGATACAGATTCTGTTCTGGATCGGCAGCAAATGGTTCGTCCTCGGCATTCTGACCGGCGTCTATCTACTGTTCAGCATGCTGCTTCAACCACTGTTACGCTGGGGACGGCAGGCGCTGAACAGCGCCGCTCCCGGCCGCGAAACCACCGGCGTGCGCTTCAAACTGTCGATGCTGGCCCTGGTCCCCGGCCTGCTGCTGTTTGCCCTGCCCTTCCCCTTCGCCACCCTCGCCCCGGCGGTGGTCTGGTTACCGGATCAAGCCTACATCCGGCCGGACGTGGATGGTTTCGTGAACCGGCTGGTCGCTCAGGACGGGCAGATGGTCAAAGTCGGCGATTTGATCGCCGAGCTCGGCAGCCAGGAACTGGTCGCCAACCGTGATCGCGTCGAGAGCCGGCTGCTCGGCTTGCGCGCCGAGCATTACCAGTTGCTGCTCCGCGACCCGCTCGGCGCCCAGAATCAGGCCGAGGAAATCATTCGCACCGAAGCCGAACTGGCGCGCGCTGAAGAGCGCCTGGGCCAATTGCAGCTTTTCGCCAAAAGCGCCGGTCGACTGGTGATGCCACGACAGGCCGACTTGCCCGGCCGTTTCGCCAAGCAGGGGGTACCGCTAGGTTACGTCCTGACCGAAGGCGACGCGCTGATCCGAGCCGCCGTACCCGTCGAGGACGCTTTCTTGGTGCAGCAGCAGACCATCGCCGCCGAAGTGCGGTTGATCGAACGCAACCAGGGCGAAATGGTCGCCAACCTGCGTCCCAGCGGTCAGGCCGCGACCCGGCGGCTGCCCAGTCCGGCGCTCGGCGACCGAGCCGGCGGCCCCTACGCCACCGACACCGCCGACAAGGAGGGCGTGATGCTGCTCGAACCAGTGTTCCTGTTCGACCTCTCCCTGCCCGGCGAGGGGCTCGAACGAGTTGGTCAGCGCGCCTGGGTCCGTTTCGACCATGGTTTCCAGCCGCTGGCCATGCAAGCCTACCGTCGCCTGTCGCAACTGTTTCTCAAACACTTCAACCCGGTCGACTGAGATCGCGCCATGAAAGCCGCCACCCTGCCCACCCCCGGCCTGCTCTGGGGAGCCTATCCCGAACGCCGTAGCCTGAAACCGCGTCACCCCGTACTGCCCGGCGGGCTGCAAGTCGCTGTTGACCGGCCGCTGCGCGCCTGGGAAGAACTCGGGCAACGACGGCTGCTGACCGCCGTACGCGCCGCCGAACGAGACATCGGCGCGCTCGACGAAGATGCCTTCGATGCCGAAACCAGACACCTGCGGCTCGTGGTACGCGGCGACGGGCTGAGCGGAGCGACCCTGGCGCGCGCGTTGGCGCTGGTTTCCGAAGCCTGCCGACGCGAACTCGGCTGGCGGCTCTACGACAGCCAATTGATCGCCGCCCGGATCGTGCTCGACAACCGTCTCGCCGAAATGGCCACCGGCGAAGGAAAAACGCTGGCCATCGGCGCCGCGGCCGCCACCGCCGCGCTGAGCGGCATGCCGGTACACGTCATCACCGCCAACGACTACCTGGTCAGCCGCGACGTCGACACCCTGCGCCCGCTGTATCGCCGGCTCGGACTGACCGCCGGCGCCGTCACCCAGGAGACCGAGCCCGACGAGCGTCGCCACGTTTACGGCCGCGACATCGCCTATTGCACCGCCAAGGAACTGGTCTTCGACTATTTGCGCGACTCGATCAGCCGCACCCGCGGACAACTGCGCTGGCATCTCGAACAACTCTGCGGCACGGCCGGCACGAAACCGCTGTTGCGCGGCCTGTGCATGGCCATCGTCGATGAAGCGGACAGCATCCTGATCGACGAAGCGCGGGTGCCGCTGATTCTGGCGAACGCTACCGGCAACGCCCAGGAACAGGAGTTTCTGGCGCAGACCCTGGCCCTCACCGACGGCTTGCGAGCCGGCGTCGATTTCGACTTCGATCGGGCGGCCAACCGCGTCGAACTGACCGCCGTCGGCCGCGAGCGTCTCGAACAGAGCACCGCAAGCTGCGGCGCAGCCTGGCGGAATCGTCTGCATCGCGAAGAAACCGTGCGCATGGCGCTCGCCGCGCGTCATCTCTATCACCGCGACCTGCATTACTTGGTGCGCGACGAACAGGTGCAGATCATCGACGAAACCACCGGTCGCACCGCCGCCGGCCGAATCTGGTCGCGCGGCCTGCACCAGTTGATCGAAATCAAGGAAGGCTGTTCGCCAAGTGCGCCGCAGACCACCGCCGCGCAGATCACCTACCAACGTTTCTTCCCGCGTTACCTGCGGCTCGGCGGTCTCAGCGGTACGCTCGACGAATCGCGCCGGGAGTTGCTGTCGGTCTATGGCCTGCCGGTGCGCCGCGTACCGCTGCGTCGGCCGGACCAGCGCCGCATTTTGCCGAATCGCCTGTTCGCCGATCGGGCGGCACTGTGGCGCGCGGTCGGCGAGCGCTGTGCCGAACTCCAGCAATCCGGGCAACCGGTGCTGATCGGTACCGAATCGGTCGCCGATTCCGACGCCCTGTCGGCTTGCCTGAGCGCCAGCGGCCTGCCGCATGTGGTACTCAACGCCCGCGATGACTGCCAGGAAGCACAGATTGTCGCCCAGGCCGGCCAATCGGGCCGGATCACCGTCACCACCAACATGGCCGGCCGCGGTACCGACATCCGTCTCGCCGAGGGCGTGGTCGCGCAAGGCGGGCTGCACGTGATCAGTTGTCAGCTCAACGCCGCGCGACGCATCGACCGTCAGCTCGCCGGCCGTTGCGCCCGCCAAGGCGACCCCGGCAGTGTCGAAACCTGGTTGTCGCTGGACAACGCGCTGTTTCGCCGCCATTGCCCGTCCTGGCTGCTCGAACGCCTGCGGCCGCATGCGCCACGCCTGAATTCCTGGCTGATAGGCCAACTCGCTACTGGCGCGCAACGCTGGGAAGAAGCGCACCACACCCTGCAGCGCCGCCGCCTGCTCGAACATGACAAGGCCGCCGAGCGGCGGCTTTCCTTCGCTGGAAGCGCGGAATAACGATGACCATCGAAGCCTTTTTTTCGTCCAACCGCCTCAGGTACCTGCTCTGCCTGAGCCTGGCCGGACTGTGCGGCACACCCGTCCGAGCCGCCCAGCCGCTCGGCTGCCTGATCGAACCCGAACGCACGGCCGAGATCGGCAGCCAGGTGGTCGGGGTGATCGAAGCGATCAACGTCGAACGCGGCGACCGGGTCAGCAAAGGGCAGGTCTTGGCGGTGTTGCACGCCCAGTCCGAACGGGCCGCCGTCGGCGTCGCCAAAGCCAAGCTGGACGCCGATGCCGAAGTCCGGGCGGCCGAAGTCAGCGCCGCCTTCGCCCGGCAGCAATACCAGCGCTCCGAGGATTTGTTCGAGAAAAACTTCATTTCCCGGCAAGCCCTCGATCAGGCACGCACCGAAGCCGACGTCAGCCAGCAAAAGCTCAGCCTGGCCCGCCAGCAGAAACGCGTCACCGACCGCGAATTGAGCTACGTCCAGGCCCAACTCGCGCAACGGCAAATTCACAGCCCGTTCGATGGCATCGTCGCCGAACGTTATCTGTCGCCCGGCGAGCGAGTCGAGGAGAAACCGCTGCTGCGCCTGGCGCAGGTCAATCCGTTGCGGGTGCAGGTCGTCGCGCCGGTCGGGCTGTACGGCCAGATCGCCGTCGGCGACACGGCGGCGGTGCTACCGGAAATGCCCAACAGCCAGACGCATACCGCCACCGTCGTCCAGGTCGACAAAATCGTCGACCCCGCCAGCAACACCTTCCGCGTCATCCTGCGCCTGCCCAACCCGGATTTCACCCTGCCCGCCGGCTTGCGTTGCAAGGCCGATTTCGCCGCCGGCGCCAGCCGCCCCACGCCACCCAAGGTGGCCGCCGCCATCGCCACCAGGCCGACTCCGCCCACCCCCCCGGCGAACGCGCCCGAGACGCCGACCACCGGCCAGCCCGCCATACGGCAGACCGCCGTGCCGGAAGCAAAAGCCAGCGCCGCGCTGATCAACGTGCCATCGATGCCGATCATCGCCGCCACCGGCCCGGCGACCGCCCCCGTGGACGCGATTTTCAGCCGCCCATCGGCCATCGCCACCGCCAACGCCGACTATTACGCGGCGCGCGCGGCCAGCAAACCGACGACCACCGCCACCCCCTCCGTCCTCACGATGCCCGTCACCGCGGCGCCCGCCACCGCGACGCCGACGCCTTCGACTCAACCCGTGGCGGATGACCGATCAGCCACCGCCGGCGGCGACCACGGCGAGATCGAAAAAACCCTAGAACGCTGGCGCACCGCCTGGTCGAACAAGGACCTCGCCGCCTACCTCGCCTGCTACCACCCCGATTTCCGCACGCCAGGCGGCCGCCCGCTGGCCGCCTGGGCCAACGAACGGCGGCGACGCTTCGCCGAAAGCAGCCCGATCCAGGTGCACTACGACCAGTTGCAGGTCACCCTCGCCGACCCCGGACACGCCCGCGTCCGGTTTCGCCAGCACTATCGCTCCGGCGATGAGACATTCATCAGCAGCAGACTGTTGAAACTGGTCCATAGCAACGGCCAGTGGCTGATCGTCGGCGAGCAGAAACAGGACTGAGAGATAGCAATGATCCCGTGGACAGTCGGCCGACCGCATTTCGCCCATTCATTGCCGCAAGTCGGCCTCACTAACCGGGAGCAGCCCCTATGAACGCCCGTCTGCCATTCCGCAAGCGCCCGGTAGTCGAAGAACTCGAACCTCGGTTGCTGTACTCCGCTGATCTGTCCCCGCTGCACATGCTGGCCGCCGACAGCGGCAGCGAAATCCGCTTGCTGGAAACAACGGCGCCACCCACCGCCGCCCCGTCGGAGAGCGTTCAGACGCCGGCCGAAAAGCGGCACGAAGTGGTGATCATCGACGGCAGCCTCAGCAATTGGTCCGAACTGCTCGCCGATCTGCCGACCACCGGCGACGACCGGACGCTGGACATCGCCCTGCTCGACCCCCGCCGGGACGGGCTGCAGCAGATCAGCGAGATTCTGGCGCAATTCGACGATCTGGCCGCGGTGCACCTCGTCAGCCATGGTGCCAGCGGCGAAATCGTCCTCGGCAACCGCCACATCGACCAACGGGCGCTGCAGGAAAACGGCGAATTGCTGCAACGCTGGGGGCAATCGCTGTCCGACGACGGCGACCTGCTGCTCTACGGCTGCGAAGTCGCCGAAGGTGCCGCCGGCCAGTCCTTTGTCCAGGAACTGGCCCGGCTGACGGCCGCCGATGTCGCGGCGAGCACCGACACCACCGGCGCCGACACCCTCGGCGGCGACTGGCAACTCGAAACCACCGCCGGCCGCGTCGACGCCATCAGCCTGACGGCGGTGACCTGGAACGGCCTCCTGGCCGCCAACACCGCGCCAACCTTCGTCACCGGCGGCAGCGGCATCATCACGACGGCGATGGGCTCCGGTGCCGATGCCGCCGAGGAAGTCATCGTCCAGTCTGACGGCAAGTACATCGTCGTCGGCCGCAGCAACAACGGTACCGACGACGACTTCGCGATCGCGCGTTACAACAGCGATGGCTCGCTCGACACCACGTTTTCCGGCGACGGGAAGACCACGGTGGCCATCGGCAGCGGGCTAGACCAGGCACTTTCCGCCGCCGTGCAGAGCGATGGCAAGATCGTCGTCATCGGCGTCAGCTACAACGGTGCCAATAATGACTTTGCCGTCGTCAGACTGAACGCGGATGGCTCGCTCGACACCAGCTTCTCTGGCGACGGCATCACCACCACGGACATTCTGGCCAGCACCGACAACGCCAACAGCGTACTCATTCAGTCCGACGGCAAGATCGTCGTCACCGGCTCGGCGCTCAACGGCGCCAGCTACGATTATGCCGCCGTGCGCTACAACACCAACGGTTCGCTCGATACCACCTTCTCGGGCGACGGCAAGGTCACCACGTCGTTCAACACCAACAACGATGTCTCGCGTGACTCGGTGTTGCAAAGCGACGGCAAGATCGTGCTTGTCGGCAGCAGCAACACCGTCTCCAGCGACGACTTTTCCATCGTCCGCTACAACGCCGACGGCACGCTCGACACCACCTTCTCCGGCGACGGCCTGCAGACCGTCGCCTTCGGCGGCACCCTGGATGTCGCCCACACCGTCGCGCTACAGGCCGACGGCAAGATCGTGCTGGCCGGCCGATACTTCAACGGCACCAGCTACGCGATGGCGATCGCCCGCCTAGGCACGACCGGTACGCTGGACACCACCTTCTCCGGCGACGGCATGCAGCTAGTCGACGTTTCCGCCAACACCGATGCCGCTTACAGCGTGGCCGTCCAGTCCGACGGCGCCATCGTCCTCGCCGGCCCCAGCGGCGACGGCGTCACCGACGACTTCGCGGTCGTGCGTCTGACCAGCGCAGGCGCCCTCGACACGACGTTTTCCGGCGACGGCATGCTGACCACCTCGCTCGGCAGCGGTCTCGACCAGGCCAACAGCGTGGCGCTGCTGAGCGACGGCCGGATCGTCGCCGCCGGCCTCAGCTCCAACGGCGCCAACAACGACTTCGCGGTCGTGCGCTACGGCAGCACCGGCACGGTGGACACGACATTGGGCGGCACCAACACGCTCAACGGCGCGCCGACCTTCACCGAAGGCGGCGCCGCCGTGGTGCTGGATGCCGACGTGCAGGTCTACGACAATGAACTGTCCGCCGGTAACTTCAGCGGCGCCACGCTGACCCTGACCCGCAATGGCGGCGCCAACAGTCAGGACGTCTTCAGCGCCAGCGGCACACTCGCCGCGCTCACCCAAGGCGGCAACCTCACGGTTGACGGCACCACCATCGGCACCGTCACCACCAACAGCAACGGCACGCTGCTGCTGACCTTCAACGCCAGCGCCACCAATGCGCTGGTCAATTCGGCGATGCAGAAGATCGCCTACAGCAACAGCGGCGACGCGCCGCCGGCCAGCGTGCAGCTCGACTGGACCTTCAGCGACGGTAATACCGGCGCGCAGGGAACGGGCGGGGCGCTGAGCGCCAGCGGCAGCACCACGGTGAGCATCACGGCGGTCAACGACGCCCCGGTGCTGGCCAACACCGCGCTTACGCTCACCGTCGGCGAAGACGCCGGTGCGCCCTCCGGCGCGGTGGGCGCGCTCATCAGCGCTTTCACCGGCGGCATCACCGACCCTGACGGCGCGGTGGCCAAGGGCATCGCCATCACTGCCACGGTGGAGACCAACGGCGTGTGGTGGTACAGCACCAACAGCGGTAGCAGTTGGGCGACAGTGGGCACGGTCAACGCCACCTCGTCGCTGCTGCTGGCCGACGACGGCAACACGCGGCTGTACTTCGCACCCGCCGCGGGCTACAGCGGCACCGCCACCTCGGCGCTGACGCTCAGGGCCTGGGACCAGACCAGCGGCAGTGCCGGCAGCAAGGTCAACACCAGCAGCACCGGCGGCACCACCGCGTTTTCCACCGCCACCGACGTGATCGACGTGAAGGTGGGTGCACCGGGCATCGCCGTGGTGCGCGGCGTGCATAGCGTGGGCAACGAGATCCGCGTCAACACCACCACCACCGACCTGCAAGCCGGTCCCAACACCAACGCCAGCAACATCGCGGCCGACAGTGCCGGCAACTACGTGGTCGTCTGGCAAAGCATGGGGCAGGACGCCGCCGGCAACTGGGGCATCTATGGGCAGCGCTACAACGCCGCCGGGGTAGCCCAGGGCTCGGAGTTCCTCATCAACCAGACGGCTACCGGCTCGCAGTCCTGGGCGTCCGTGGCCATGGCCGCCGACGGCAAGTTCACCGTCGTCTGGTATTCCGACCAGACCACCTCCGGCGACATCTACATGCGCCGCTATGCCGCCGACGGCACCGCGCTGTCCGACGAGACGCGCGTCAACACCACCACCACCGGCACCCAGAAGCAACCCGACATTGCCATGGATGCCAGCGGCAATGCCGTGGTGGTCTGGGAAGGCCGCAGCGGCGCCAACTACGATATCTACGCCCAACGCTACAACAGCAGCGGCGTGGCGCAGGGTAGCGAACTCACCGTCAACACCACCACCACCGGCGACCAGACCCTGGGCGTGGTCACCATGAATGCGGCCGGGCAGTTCCTGGTAACCTGGACCAGCAGCAGCGGCGACGGCAGCGGTGCCGGCATCTATGGCCAGCGTTACGACGCTGCCGGCGCGACGCAGGGCGGCCAGTTCCTGATTAACCAGTCCACCACCAATGACCAGCTCGAATCGGACGCGGCCATGGACGCCAACGGCGGCTTCGTCGTCGTCTGGGGATCGGCGGCCACCGACGCCGGCAACATCTTCATGCGCCGCTACGACAGCGGCGGCACGGCCTTGTCGGGCGAGGTGCAGGTCAACACCACCGGCACTGATTACCAGGGCCAGGCGTCGATCGGCATGGACAGCCACGGGAACTACATCGTGGCCTGGAGCAGCAATGCGCAGGACGGCAATCTCAATGGCGTCTACGCCCGCCGCTACAGCGCCGGCGGCGTCGCGCTGGGCGGTGAGTTCCAGGTCAACCAGAGCACCACCGGCGACCAGTACTTCGCCAACGTATTGTTCCAGCCGAATGGCGACTTCATCATCGCCTGGGAAGGTGCGGGCAGCACCGACAGCGATAGCGGCGTGTTCCTGCGCCGCTACTCGGTGCAGCCGGTCACCACCGAAGCCGGCGGCACGGCCAGCTTCCAGGTGGTGCTGAACTCGGCGCCCAGCGCCGACGTGACGATCTCGCTGTCCAGCAGCGACGCGACCGAAGCCACCCTGTCCACCAGCAGTCTGACCTTCACCAGTGCCAACTGGTCGACTCCGCAGACGGTGACGATCACCGGGGTCGACGACCTCGTGGCGGACGGCAACGTGACCTACACCGTGGTGACCGGCGCAGCGAGCTCGGCCGACGTGAGCTTCAGCGGCACCAACGCCACCGACCTGACGGGCACCAATCTCGACAACGAAACCTACAACACGCTGCTGGTCGACACCACCAGCGATGTGGCCGATGGTGATAGCACCAACGTCTCGACGCTGCTCGCCAACAAGGGCGCCGACGGCTTCATCAGTCTGCGCGAGGCCATCATCGCGGCCAACAACACCGCCAACGGCAACGGCGGGGCTGACCGCATCTACTTCAACATCGGTGCCGCACTGGTTGGCGGAGCACACACGATCCATCTCACCAGCGCGCTACCCGATATCACCGACAAGGTGACCATCGACGGCAGCAGCGAACCCGACTGGACCACACAAGGCAACAGGCCGGTGGTACGCGTCGATGGCGCCGGTATCGGCCCCAGCGGCGACGGCTTCGGCTTCGTCACCGGCTCCGACGGCAGCGTGCTCAAGGGGCTGTCGATCACCGGCTTTCCGAATTCGGCCGTCTGGCTGTACAACACCAGCAACATCACCGTCCAGGGCAACTACATCGGCCTAGCCACGGACGGTACGGCCGCCGGCAGCGCCAACGGCATCCTGATCGAAGGCTCGGATAACAACCTGATCGGCGGCACGACCGCGGCGCAACGCAACGTGATCGGCGCCAGCGTCAACTATCAGGGCGTGTGGATCAGCAACAACAGCGACTACAACGTCGTGCAGGGCAACTACATCGGCGTAGGGGTCGACGGCAGCACCGCGCGCGGCAACGCTGCGAACGGCGTGCTCGTCGAAATCGGCTCGACGCACAACACCATCGGGGGTACCGACGAAGGGGCGGGCAACGTCATCTCGGGCAACCTCGCCGACGGGATCAAGCTGAACGTCAGCGCCAACGACAACATCGTGCAAGGCAACATCATTGGCCTGAATGCGGCCGGCACCGCCGCGCTGGGCAACGGCGGCGGCATCGGCATCGCCAACGCCTCGCACAACACCATCATCGGCGGCACGGCGGCGCGGGCCGGTAACGTCATCTCGGGCAACACGGGCACCGCCATTTGGTTGGAAGGCTCGAACGGCGCGATCATCCAGGGCAACCGTTTCGGCACCACGGCCGACGGCAGCGCCGTGTTGACCAACGGCAGCAGCCACATCATGCTCAACGCGTCGGGCAACAACGTGATCGGCGGGGCCACCGCGGCGGCGGGCAACCTGATTGTCGGCAGTCCGGGTGCGGCAATCTGGCTGGCCGACACCAACGCGACGGGCAACCTGATCGAAGGCAACACCATCGGCACCGACGCCGGCCTGACGCAGAACTGGGGCAACGGGGTCGGGGTGCGCTTTACGGGTCCGGCGCACGACAACATGGTGCGCAACAACGTCATTGCCCACAGCGCATTCAATGGGATTCGCCTGAGTGCCGACGTCGGCGCAGCCAACGCTTTTCTGGGCAACCGCATCTGGGACAGCGTCGGCGTCGGCATCGATCTGGGTGAGGACGACGTCACGCCAAACGATCCGGCGATCAATCTGGATGCCGACGCAGGCCCCAACAATTTGCAGAATTTCCCGGTGCTGATCACCGCGGCGACCACCGGCAGTACATTGGCGGTACGGGGAAGCCTCGATGCGGCGGCGAACACCACCTACCGCCTCGAATTTTTCAACAACCCGCTGGGCAGCGAAAACGCGACCGGCTATGGCGAAGGCAAATATTTTCTTTTCGCCGTCGATGTGACCACCAATGCCAGCGGACATGTCGAATTCGATCTTGCTCCACAAGCGGCGACAGTCGCCCTGGACGATCGCGTCAGCGCCACGGCCACGGTCAATCTGGGCGGCGGCATCTATGGCAGCACGTCGGAATTTTCGATGAATCTTCCGGCAACCTCGGCCAATTCGGCGCCAGTGCTTACCGTGCCCGGCGCCCAGTCGGTCAATGAAGACACGGCGCTGACCCTGTCGGGAATTTCCGTGGCCGATGCCGACAGCAACCTGAGCAGCGTGCAACTGACCGTCGGCAACGGCACCCTCACGGTCGACCTGACTGGCGGCGCGAGCATCGCCGCGGGGGCCAATGGCAGCGCCACGCTGACCTTGGCCGGCACGCAGGCGCAGATCAACACCGTACTGGGCACACTGCGCTACCAGGGCAACGCCAACTACGCCGGCAGCGACACATTGACGGTCATCGCCACCGACAGCGCTGCGGCCAGCGACACGGAGACGGTGGCGCTCACCGTCAATCCGGTCAATGACGCGCCGACCACGTTCGGCCGTGATGGTGTCAATGTCGTGTGGTCATACTACGGAGAAGGCACTGCGCAAGATCAACTCGTGCTCGGCGATGGCCGCACGGTGATCACCGCAGCCGGCTGGTCCGGCGTGATCGCACGGGTGAACGACGACGGCACACTGGATTCGAGCTTCGGCGGCAGTGGCGTGATCGACGACCAATTCCCCAACGGGCCTCTGTCCTCGTGGGCGTCCCGAACGGCAGCGCAAGCCGACGGCAAGCTCGTCGTTGTTGGCGGCATGTACAACGGCGCGACAAGTGGCGGCGTGATTGGTCGCTACAACACCGATGGCTCGGTCGACACGAGCTTCGGAAACGCCGGTTTCATCGTCTGGGGCGCTGAGCAACGAATCGGCGCCTTGGCGATACAGGCCGACGGCAAGATCCTCGTCGCCGGCCACGATCTCACGCAGAGCGAACCAGACACCCTCATATCGCGCTACAACACCGACGGCAGCCTTGATGCCAGCTTCGGCACCAATGGAACGGTCCGGCGCTTGATCGCCCCGCAAGGCGCCGTGCTGCATGACATGCTGCTGCGCCCTGACGGCAAGATCATTCTGGCCGGAGATTTCTGCGACGCCTATCGCGTTCAGTTCGGCGTAGCGCAATTGAACGCCGACGGCTCGACGGATACCACTTTCGGCAACAACGGTGCAAGCCTGCTGGCCATGGGTACGGGCGAGGCCAGTGTCAAACGTCTGCTGCGCGCCGCCGATGGCTCGCTGCTGCTTGTCGGCGGGGCAGTCAACGGGTCCGCGCTGGATGTGGCGATGGCGCGCTTCAATGCCGACGGGTCGCTGGATACCAGCTTCGGCGCCGGCGGCAAGGCCATCATCTCCGTGGACAGTGCGGACGACCTGGCAACAGGTGTGGCACTGCAAGCCGACGGCCGAATCGTCCTCGCGGGCTATGCGCGCCAAGACAGCAGCAGACAGGCGTTCATGTTGCGTTGTCTGGCCAACGGTGCGGCAGACACCAGCTTTGCTGCCAACGGCGTCCGCATGCTGTCTTTGGGCAATGGCTATGACGAAGCGGCTGCCGTGACGGTACTGCCCGATGGCACGCTGCAGACCTTGAGCGCACGCAGGGTGAATGACCACACTGAGGTCGTGCTGACCCGTTACGACGCCGCCACCGGATTCATCGTCAGCGATTTCGACCCTGTGGCCAGCAATACGCTCGACGGCGCGCCCACCTTCATCGAAGGTGGCCGGGCAGTGGTGCTGGACGGTACGGTCAGCGTGTTCGATGCCGAACTGACCGCCGCCGACAGCTTCAACGGCGCCACGCTCACGCTGGCTCGCGCAGGCGGCGCCAACGCGCAGGATGTGTTCAGCGCCAGCGGCACGCTCGCCGCGCTCACCCAGGGCGGCAACCTGACGGTCGGCGGCACGACCATCGGCACCGTCACCACCAACTCCGGCGGCACGCTGGTGCTGACGTTCAATGCGAGCGCTACCAATGCGCGCGTGAACTCCACGCTGCAGCAGATCGCCTACAGCAACAGCAGCGACACGCCGCCGGCCAGCGCGCAGATCGACTGGACCTTCTCCGACGGCAACAGCGGCAGCCAGGGCACGGGCGGCGCAATGACCGCCACCGGCCACACCACGGTCAGCATCACGGCGGTCAACGACGCGCCGGTACTCGCCAACACGGCGCTGACGCTGACCGTCGCCGAAGACGCGGGTGCCCCCTCGGGCGCCGTCGGCTCGCTCGTCAGCGCCTTCACCGGCGGCATCAGCGACGCCGACAGCGGCGCCGTCAAGGGCATCGCCATCACCGCCACCAACGAGACCAACGGCACCTGGTACTACAGCATCAACGGCGGCACCAGCTGGAGCGCCGTCGGCACCGTCAGCGCCACGCAGTCGCTGCTGCTGGCCGACGACGGCAACAC
>JAEUOJ010000134.1 GCA_016789495.1 Accumulibacter sp.
GTTTGATGCGGGAGGGCAGGCGAAGCAGACTATGGCAAGGCTATTGAGGCACCGCCAGACGAAAGGGGCGGTAACAGCTTGGTTATGCCTAATGAAGGAAAAGCCTGTTCTCTACTCTACCAATGGCACTACCATCGTTGCCGCCCGGCCCTTCTTGAGGGGCAAACCGACGAGTCAGTAATCCCACTCAGGGTTGGGCCTCTGGCATTTCCACAGTATGTCTTCAATATTCGCCATCCCATAGCATCGGCACTTATCTTGGCTTTTGGTTTTGTCTTATCATGGGCATACTGGTTGATGGGTGTTACTTGGTATGGAGAAGTGAAGAGGCTTCTCACTTGTGGCCAAGAAATCACTTCTTCGAGAAAACAGAGCTTGGCAATATTCATTCCCGGCGTAGATCATCTTAATCAGACGATGCCCAACAAGCGCTTAGAGAAGGACGCTCTGCCATGAATCCATTCTTTGTGCTGAAATTCGTTATGGGCGCCATTCTCCTGATCTTGTTTGAGGCTTGTTTTTCACAGCCACTATCCATCGGTAATTTGCCTTCAAGCTCCTGCCAAGAAGAAAACTATTCGGTACTACGAAGAGGAAAAAACTCGCTTCGGCCAATGTGCGTAATGAAGATATTAAAGCCGTATAACGTGAAAACAGACAAAACTGTGGCGCTTGTCTCGTTGAATGGAAAAATAACGAAAATATTATTAAAAAAACATAGCGTTAAGACTGGAAGGCTCAGCAAGAGCCAACCGACCTTAGGAATGCGAGAAATGTATTTGTTTTACTCCAAAGCCAACAACACTTCTGTCTTGCTAGATGCTCAAGTCACCAAGTCATCTTGCTGCACTGATACCGAAAATTGCTGCGGGGATGACTTCAAAGGAACACTTACCATTCGAAAAGACGGTAGTCAGATGGTTATTCCCGTCAGCTACTATCTTGGAGGGTAATTTTGATCATTTCATCAAACAACCCTAAGAAACCACTGATTTAATCGCGCCATAAAAAAATGGAAAAAACGGGGTCAAACACGATATTTACGCCAAGACTTTAATTCGGGCGAGCTAAGAAATTAACCCGAGTAAGCGTTTTCGGTTTCAACCCATCGCCGCCGCGTCGCTACGCTCCGATCATTCCGCTTGGAGTGGAATAAGTGCTCAGTTTCCAGGAATACACGGTAGGCATCTGATCTCTTCCGGATCTTCTCCAGATGTCGCCGCGTGGTGATGCCGATCAGGCGTCTTTTTTTGGCGCATGGAGCTTGCGGTACTGACCCGGCGTCATTCCCTCGATTTCGCGGAAAGCCTCGTAGAAATTCGACTGCGCGGCGAAGCCGACGTTGATGCCGACCGACAGCACCGAGGCGGAAGGCTCGGCGACTAGCATCTCGCGCGCCGCGCCGACCCGCCATTCGCGCAGATAACGGGAAAAACCCTTGCCCAGACGGGCGTTGAGCAGTTCGGAAAGCTGGTGCGCGCTGAGGTCGAGACGCTTGGCCAGTGTGGCGAGGCTCAGGTCGGGCTCGACGTAGAGACGCTCATCGCGCATCAAGGCGTTCAGCCGTGCCTCGACTGCCGCGCAATCGACCTGAGCCAGCGTCGATACGGCGTAGGTGACGCGGGCCGCTTCACCGACTTCGCTGGAGAGTCCGGGACGCCGGCCAAGGGTGAGCTGGACGAGCAGGAAGGCGAGGCCGATGGCCGTGGCGTAAAGGGTGTGGAACAGCTTGCCGGGCAGTCGCGCCTGCATCAGGCCGAGACCGGCGACCGCCAGGGCGATGACGAAAACGCCGCCAAGCAGCATCATCTCCCGACGAAAGCCGGCCCGGCTGGCGCGCAGGGCGTAGAGGCGGCGTGCCAGCCAGACCAGATAAGCGGCGCCGACGATGAAGGCGGCCGGCAATGCCAGGCCGTCGGGCGCCACGGGGACGAGGGCGCCGGGCAATAGATGTAGCAAGCGGGTTGGGTGGAGGCCGTCTGGCTGGCCCGGATGCAGCAACGGGCGCGCGAACAGGTAAAACGCGGGCGCGACGACGAACAGCGAGATCCGGTAGGGCAGGCCGTCGATCCACGGCAGGTCGAGATCGAGCCAGGCAAAATGGCTGGCCTGCAGAACGCAGAGCGCCGCCAGCAAGAGCAGTCCCATCCAGCGGGCGGCGGGCTGGTCGCGGTAGACTTCCGCGCGGAAGTGGGTCAGCGCCAGCGTCAAGGCGCTGAATAGGGAATACCCGGCAAGGAGGATGGCGATCTGAGGCATGATGGGTTCCTGGCTGCTGGTGACGGTCCGTCGCGGTTGCTCAGGCCGTCGTCATGCGCCTGAAAAGATAACACGCTCTTTCTGCGGCGTCAGGTCATCCGCCCGGGCGAGCTGGCCTGAGGTGGCCGAGTCGCGACTGCAGGCGGCGCCATGATGGGCTCCCCGGCAGGCAAGCCGCTTGGCGACGATCGGCGTATCCGGCAGGCGCTTTGTTTCGGCTCAACCAGCAAAATCATCAAAGCGGCACGCGCTGCGTGTAACCGGTGAGCTCCAGGTAGCCGCGACCACGCAAACTGCCGACGAGATGCACCAGACCTTCCCAGTACACCACCGGCGTCGGACGGCGGGTGTTCAATTCCTGGTCGTCGAGCACCGGTTGGGTGCGCAGGATCAGGTCACCGAGGCGGATTTCGAGCTGTACCGGGTAGACGGCGCCGCTCCTTGGTGACCGCCAGTGGCCGAGGGGGGTGAACCGGATCTGATGAGCAGGAAAGGGCTGTTGCCGCCCGCTGGCATCACGCCAGGCGGCGTCGGCGAAGACCGTTTCTCCTTGGCTGTCGCGCAGACGGAAGGCCATCAACGCGCCACCGTCGTCGAGATTGATGCCCAGCCAGTCCCAGCCGACCGCGTTGTCGGCGAGCATGGCGGTGGACCATTCGTGGTCGAACCAGGCGCGACCTTCGACCGTCTGTGCCTGACGGTGGCGGATCAGTGTGCCAGTGACCTGCAGTTGCGGCCAGCTCAGGTAATAGCTGGCCTGGTGCGGCGCGGCGCCTTTGCGGGAATAGCCCTGCTCGCCTTGCAGCATCGGCGCTTGTGTCGGCTTCAGGATGAAGTCGAAAGCGAATGGCTGGCTCTGCATGCGCAGTCGGAAATATTCGCTGTTGCCGTGCCTCTGGGGTGAGTGGTGAGCCTGATGCGGTTCGGACGACTCGCGTGACTCGCGCCACAGCCGCCAGCTGCCGATCGACACGTCGCAGTCGGATGTTGAAACGTGGGCGCCGAGGTTGGCGCGGGCGCTACGTTCGCTGTGCTGCAATCGGTCGCCGGGCCAGGTCAGCGCGGCGTGGGCGAACAGGATCTGACGGGCGGCCAGGGGAGTGCGCAATTGTTCGGCGTAACCCGGCCGATAGCGGAAGAAGGTCAGTTGGAAGCCGACATCGGCTCGCGGCGCGTTCAGCGCGCCGGTCACATACCACCATTCAATGCGGAACGCCGGGTGCGCGCCGTGGTCACCCGGCAAGACGATCCGATAGCCCGGTGTCACCGGCGGATAAGCCAGCGGCGTGTCGGCGACGGCGCGCCTGGCCAGCCAGGCGGGCAGGAGGAGAGGCGCGGCGGTCAGGAAGCGTCGTCGTCGCATGCTCTATTGGCCGCTGGCCAGGATCTGGGCCAACGGCAGCCGGGTGGCTTGTCGCGCGGCGTGACGGCTGGCGAGCAAGGCCGCCGCCAAGGTCAGCACGGCGCCGACCAGCAGCCGTGACCAGGGAACGATCAATGGCATCCGCCAGTGGAAGGCTTGCGGGTTGACCACATGGGTCAGCACCGCGCCGATGGCCACGCCACAGGCCAGGCCGATCAACAGACCAATGACGGCGATCAGCGCGCCTTCGAGCATCACCGCCCGACTGAGCATTCGGCGGTCGAAACCGAGGGCGCCGAGTGTCGCCCATTCGCGCGAGCGCAGCCAGACGCTGGTTGCCAGCGTCACCGCCAGCCCGAACAGGCCGATCAGCATTGCCGCCGCCTCCAGAGCGTAGGTGACGGCGAAACTTTTGTCGAAGATCGCCAGGCTCAAGTCACGAATTTCGCCGACGGTGCTCACCCGCAGTCCGTGACGATCGGTATGCGCCGTCAGCCAGGTCATTGCACTGGCTTCTTGGCCGGCGCGCGGCCACAATGCCAGATCGTTGGCCTGAAACTCGCCACCCAGCCGCTGATAGTCGTCGCGACTGATCACCAAGGCGCCGAACTGCCGCGAATAATCGCGCCAGACACCGCCCACGAAGAGCTCGACGTCGCGCCCGAGCAGCGGCAGGCGCAACAACTGGCCGGGATGAATGCCGTAGATCTCCTGCAACGCTTCGCTGATCCAGACCACCGGCAGGCGGTCGTCGGGCGGAGTCGCCAGCCGGCCGGTCAAAGGCAGGCGTTGGGCAGGGTGTTGACGATCGATTTCGCGAACGATCAGGCCGACGTCTGGACGTCGCGGATCGAGCGTCAGCGTGCCGTGTGCCGTTCCTTCGACCTTGACGAACGGTGCGTCGGCTTGCCGCAACGCGCTAAGCACTTCCGGGGGCAATGGCGTGCCCTTGCTGCGCAGATAAATGGGGGCCGGCAGCACCTCGTCCAACCAGTGGTCGACGGCGACCCGGAAACTGGAAACCATGATTACCATGCTGGCGGTGAGGGCGAAGCTGACAATCAGGCCACTGGCGGCGACCTGGGCCATCAGGGGTGCCTGGGCGACGTTCTGCAAGGCGATGCGCTGAGTCGCCGGTAAAGGCAGACTTGCCCCGGCGCTGAAAAGGCGGTGGGTCAACAACGGCGCGGCGTCGATGCCGATGAGCAGCAGCACGGCGATCGCCGCGTAACCAGCCAGCGGTAATTCGAACAGCGGCGGCGCATGGCTCAGTGCAACGGCGGACAGCGACAACGCGGCCAGACGTTTGAGGCGCCGATGGTCGTGCGCTGCTTCGCCCGTGGGCGTGGGCGAGAAGCCGATCTTCAACGCCTGTGCCAACGGTTGTCGGCGGTTCAGATACGCCGGGTAAATGGCGCCGGCGACGCTGGTCAGCGCGCCAAGAAAGCAAAAGGCTAGTGTCGCCGTCAGCGTCGGCCGAATCAACGGCACCCCGCCGGAAAAAAACCCGCCGCCCAGATCGCCGCCGAGCAGTTGGGTAAAGGCGACGGCCAGCGCATAACCCATCAGCAGGCCGAGCAGGGCGCCGGGGAAGCCGATCGCCAGCCCTTCGAGCAGGATCTGCAGCAGCCGTCGACGTGGTGACAGGCCGATCACCCCCAGGACGGCGAAGTGCGTGGAACGCTGGGCTACGGCAGTAAGTTGTGTGGCGAACACCAGGAAAGCGCTGGTGAGCAGGGCGACCAGCGCCAGGACGTTGAGATTGACCCGATACGCCCGCGACAGGTTCGAGACGCGCGCCGAGTCGTCGTCGGCTTCGCGGAGCAGTAATCCGGCCGGCAGCCGTTGCGCGGTGTGACGACGCCATTCGGCGGGAGCGCTGTCGGGTTCGAGAAGTATCCGTGCTTCGCTGACCGCGTCGCTGGGGCCGAAGTGCTCCTGGACCCAGGCGATATCAGCGACTAGCAGCAGGTCTTCGTTGGCCATCGCCGGCAGGTCGCCGGCGATGCGCGTCGTCCATAGCCGGTCGCCCCGGCGCAGGGTGATGGGCGCGCCGACCCGCAGATCCGACCGGGCGAGCACTGTCGGCGAGACATAAACGCCGCCGGTTAGCCAGTCGGCGATCGTCGCCCCCTCGGCGGGGCGAGGCAGCAGCTTGGGCATCAGCCCGCCGGCGCTGAACAGGTCGACGCCGATCAATCGTACCGCCGGCAACGATTCGGCAACCCGGACCCGCGTTTCGATCACCGGCGCGACCAGCGCCACGGTCGGATCGGCGGCGAGTTGATTGACGATCGCCAACGGCACGCTGCCGGCACTGTCCCGCGCGGCGAGCACCGCATCCGGCTCGCCTTGGACGCGGTGCATGGCGCGTGCGAAATCGGCAAGCGCCGCCTGGTTGATCAGATGGATGGCGTAACCGAGCGCGACGCCGAGGGCGATGGCCAGCATGGACAGCCAGGTCGCGGTGCGTCGACTGTGGAATTGTGCGCTGATCAACCACCAGGCCAGGGTATTCATCGCAGACCGTCACCGGCCATTGTCAGCATCCGGTCGCAGCGACTCGCCACATGCCGGGAATGGGTCACCACCAAGGCGCCGGCCCGTTGTCGACGAACCTGGTCGAGTAGCAGGGACATCACTTCGTCGGCGGTGCGCGGGTCGAGATTGCCGGTTGGTTCGTCGGCGAGGATCAGCGACGGGCGATGCACCAGCGCGCGGGCGATAGCCACCCGCTGCAGCTCGCCGCCGGACAGGGTCGCCGGCCAACGTTCGGCAAACCCGCTCAGGCCGACCTGTTCGAGCAACTCGGCGATCCGCGCCGGGTGTGTCGCCGGCGGCGCTCGGCCGAGCAGCAGGGGTACGGCGATATTTTGACCGACGGTCAGTGTTGGCAGAATGTGGAACGCCTGGAAAACGAAACCGATCTCGCGAGCGCGCAAAGCGGCTCGCGCCGTTTCGTCGAGGGTGACGATATCCTTCTCCGGCTGGCCGATGAGGATCTGTCCCGCATCCGCCGTTTCCAGGCCGGCGATGCAATTCAGGAAGGTGCTTTTGCCTATCCCCGATTCTCCGACCAAGGCCACCACCTCACCGGCGCCGACCGCGAGCTCCAGGCTGCGGAACACCGCACGGTGGGCGTTGGCATGACGCTTGGTCAAGCCACACACTGTCAGCACGGCCGCGGCAGGTGTAAGGAAGTTCTGTTGCACGCCTTCATCGCCAGAGGGTTGACGGGGTATTGGCCGGCCGGCTGGGACCGGCAAAGCGAAATAAAACAGTGTGTGATAGTCGTCCTTTGCTCGATGATCTTCGCGCAGTGATTCCGCCGGCTTGCCGCCGCGGGCTGCTGCAGACCGGCTGGTTTTGCTGCCGGACAGGCAGCGGCTGCCAAACCGCCTTCAGGTGATTGTACCTGCCGATGGGCCGCCTCGCGGGTCATGCGAACCGATCCATGCTGACGATCCCACTGGAGAAGAGGGCAGAGCAGGCGTCATTTTTGACCGGATCCGCCGAGTCCAAGAGCAAATGTTGCGTTGCCGCATACGGGAAGCGTGACGACGCATGTTAAAATACAAATCTTTTCAAGGCTTGTGAGGCAGACGATGTTTTTTGGCAAAGAAACGCTGGCGAAATTTGACCCTGAAATCTGGCAAGCGATCGAGAACGAGAACCGGCGGCAGGAGCAGCACATCGAGCTGATCGCCTCGGAAAATTACGTCAGCCCGGCGGTGATGGCCGCGCAGGGATCGCAGATGACCAACAAGTATGCCGAAGGATATCCTGGCAAGCGCTACTACGGCGGATGTCAGCATGTCGATGTCGCCGAGCAACTGGCCATCGACCGGCTCAAGAAATTGTTTGGCGCCGAAGCGGCCAATGTCCAGCCGAATTCCGGTTCCCAGGCCAATCAGGCGGTGCTGATGGCTTTTGCCAAGCCCGGCGATACGATCATGGGCATGAGTCTGGCCGAAGGTGGCCATCTGACGCACGGCATGGCTTTGAACATGTCCGGCAAGTGGTTCAACGCGGTCTCCTACGGACTCGACAGCCACGAAGCGATCGATTACGACCAGATGGAAGCCTTGGCGCATCAGCATAAGCCGCGCATTCTGATCGCCGGCGCTTCCGCCTACGCCTTGCACATCGATTTCGAGCGTTTCGCCAAGGTGGCCCGCGATGTCGGCGCCATCTTCATGGTCGATATGGCGCATTATGCCGGATTGATCGCCGCCGGCTGCTACCCGAGTCCGGTGCCGCACGCCGATGTCGTCACCTCGACGACGCACAAGACCTTGCGCGGCCCCCGTGGTGGGGTGATCCTGATGAAGGCCGAGCACGAAAAAGCGATCAACTCCGCGGTTTTCCCGGGTTTGCAAGGGGGTCCGTTGATGCACGTCATCGCCGCCAAGGCGGTGGCCTTCAAGGAAGCGTTGACCCCAGGCTTTCGCAGGTACCAGGAGCAAGTGGTCGCCAATGCGCGGGTGATGGCGCGGGTTCTCGCCGAGCAGCGTGGTTTGCGGATCGTTTCCGGACGCACCGAATCGCATGTTTTCCTGGTCGACCTGCGGGCCAAGAACATTACCGGCAAGGAAGCCGAAGCGTCTCTCGGTACGGCGCACATCACGGTCAACAAGAACGCCATTCCCAACGATCCACAAAAGCCCTTCGTCACCTCCGGTATCCGCGTCGGTTCGCCGGCGATGACCACCCGCGGCTTCACTGAGATCGAGTCTGAACAGGTGGCCCATTTGATTGCCGATGTGCTCGATGCGCACGAGGACGAGATGGTGCTGGAACGAGTGCGCGCCGACGTTGCCGACCTGTGCAACAACTTCCCGGTCTATGGGACGAAAACAGGATGAAATGCCCGTTTTGCGGCGCGGATGAAACCTCGGTCTCCGATACGCGCCTCAATGACGACGGCGACAGCGTCCGCCGCCGGCGACGCTGTCTGCGCTGCGATAAACGGTTTACCACCTACGAACGGGCGGAGTTGCATCTGCCGCAGGTGATCAAGAAAAATGGCTCGCGGGTCGATTTCGACCGCGAAAAACTGGCGGCCAGCCTGTGGCTGGCACTGCGCAAGCGGCCGGTGAATGTGGTCGCGGTCGAAGGAGCCATCGCCCACATCGAAGAAAAGCTGCTGGCGCTCGGCGAGCGCGAAGTGGCTTCCGAACAGATCGGCGAAATGGTGATGAACGAGTTGAGGAAACTCGACAAAGTGGCCTACGTGCGCTTTGCCTCGGTTTATCGCAGTTTCGAGGACGTCGACGAATTCTCGAAAGTGATTCGCGAAGTTTCCCGCGCCAGCCGATCCGTCGGCCGCTGATGGCGGTTGCCTTCAGCGCCGCCGACCATGCGCATATGGCGCAGGCGCTGCGCTTGGCCGAGTTGGGGCTGTATACCACGGCGCCGAATCCGCGCGTGGGCTGCGTGCTGGTCAATCGTGGCCAGGTGGTCGGCGAAGGCTGGCATCGGCGGGCCGGCGAAGCGCACGCCGAAATCCTGGCGCTACAGGCCGCCGGCGAACTGTCGCGCGGCGCGACCGCCTACGTTACCCTCGAGCCGTGCAACCACCATGGGCGCACTCCTCCGTGCTCTGAGGCGCTGCTCGCCGCCGGTGTCAGCCGGGTGGTGGCGGCGATGGAGGACCCCAATCCCCTGGTCGCTGGTCGTGGCCTGGCGGCTTTGCGTCACGGTGGGGTCGATACCGCATGCGGGCTGCTGGTCGATGCCGCCCGTGAATTGAATCCCGGGTTCATTTCCCGGATGACCCGTGGCAGACCCTGGCTCCGCTTGAAAATGGCCGCCAGTCTCGACGGCAAGACCGCGTTGAACAATGGCCGCAGTCAATGGTTGACCGGTCCGGCGGCTCGTCAGGACGGCCATCGCTGGCGGGCGCGTGCCGGTGCGATTCTTTGCGGGATCGGTACCGTTCTGCACGATGATCCGCAGCTCAATGTCCGCGATGTGGCCGGGCTGGCCGACGATTACCAGCCGCCGCTGAAGGTGATCGTCGATGCCAGGATGCAACTGCCGCAAAACGCCCGGCTGCTGGACGATGGTCGCGTGCTGGTGGCCACCACGGTCGATGATTCGGCGGCCATGGCGTGGTTGCGCCGGCGGGGGGTGGAAGTCGTCGTGTCGCTGCCGGATGGCGCCGGACGTGTCGACCTGCCGGCGTTGCTCGGCGAACTTGCCGCTCGCGGGATCAACGAAGTGCACGCTGAAACCGGTGCCGGGCTGGGTGGCGCGCTACTGGCGCAAGGGCTGGTCGATGAGCTGCTGCTGTATCTGGCGCCGGTGCTGATCGGTGACGATGCACGTGGGCTCTTCGATCTGCCGACGTTGGTTTCGTTGTCCGATAAACGGGCGCTGAGTTGGTTCGACGTGCGGATGGTCGGCGCGGATCTGCGAGTGCGGGCGCGGGTCAATTAGCCCCAGGCCGGGCGCAGACCGCGCACTGAGGATCTTTGCCGTAGGCGACGCTGCGCCAGGTCATGACCAGGCCATCGAGCAACCACAAGCGACCAACGGCGGTTTCACCCGTGGGAATGAGCAATTTGATCGCTTCGGCGGCTTGCATCGCGCCGATGATGCCGGTCAGCGGCGCGAAAACGCCGGTTACCGCGCAGCGCATTTCGTCCGCCGCGTCATCTTCCGGGAATAGACAGTTGTAGCACGGGGCGGACGCAAGGCGAGGATCGAAAACGGTCAGTTGTCCGGCAAAGCGGATCGCCGCACCGGAAACCAAGGGTTTTTTCAAGGCGACGCAGGCGCGATTGACGGCGTGGCGGGTGGCGAAGTTGTCGCAGCAATCAAGGACGACATCGGCGGTGGCCACCGTTTCGGCGAGTTTGTCGCCGGCCAGCCGGCAACTCAGCGCTTCGACGACCACCTCGGGATTGATCGCTCGCAGTGCCGTTTGTCCGGAAAGCGCTTTGCCAACCCCGAGGCGATCGTGCGTGTGTAGGATCTGTCGCTGTAGGTTGGTCAGATCGACCGTGTCGCCATCGGCCAGGATCAGCCGCCCGATGCCGGCGGAAGCCAGATACAGCGCTGCCGGCGAACCGAGGCCACCCGCGCCGACGACCAGCGCTGTCGCCTGGAGCAGACGCTCCTGTCCTTCGATGCCAATTTCGTCGAGCAGAATGTGGCGGCTGTAACGTAGCAGCTGCTCGTCGTTCATCGCCTGCCGACGATCATTTGTAGTCGCGCCATTCCGGCGGCGTGTCGTCGTGATCGCCGTGCGGGTGGCGTTCCCAGGCGTGGGTGTAGGCTTCGGATTGCGAACGCTTCAGCAGACGTGCCGGCGCGTCCAGATTGTGCAACTGTGTTTCTTCGACATAGTAGATCAGAGCGCGGCGCATTTTGCTCAGCAAGGTGTTGTCGAGATGATAGCCACGGTCTTCGAGTTCGCCTTCGATTTTCTGCAGGCAGTGCTGGCGGAGATCGTAGGCGACGGCGATCGTTCGCGCCGGGTCATCGGCATGGACCTCGAGGTTGTCGACCCGGGCCAGCACGTCGGCGGCTTCGGGAACCTGCCCGGGCGGAAATTTGGCGAACTGGATACTGCGCTGCTTAGGAATCGGCGCCGCTTGCGGCGCGTTAGCCAGTGGCCGTTTCACGGTTCGTCTCCATTCCCCGGGTTACCGAGGCGGCTGGATGATCTGCATTCCTTTGAGCAGATTCAGCGCCTGCGTCAGTTGGTAGTCCTTCTTGGATGCCAGCTCGCGGTTTGGCAATTCGTTCGCTTCCTCGCCCTCGTCCTTTGGTGTACCGGTTTTCGGCTTGACCACCGGCTTGCCGGCCGGTGGTTTGGCGGTCGTTTCCTTGGCGGGCGTTGTCGCCGCCGGGTCCTTGGCGCTGGCGTCGAGGTGATGTTCGAGGTTGGCTTCACGCAGGCGATCGGCCGAACTGCCGTTGGCGCTTTCTTCAACGACGATGTCGGGAACGATCCCTTTGGCCTGAATTGACCGGCCCGAAGGCGTGAAGTAGCGTGCGGTCGTCAGTTTGATCGCCGTATTGCCGGGGAGCGGCAATACGGTCTGCACCGACCCCTTGCCAAAAGTGGTGGTGCCGAGAACGACTGCGCGTTTGTGGTCCTGCAGTGCGCCGGCGACGATCTCGGAGGCGGATGCCGAACCACCGTTCACCAGCACGACCATCGGCACTTTCCGCGCTTCCGCCGGCAGATTGCGGAGATAGTCGTCGCGGCTGCCGCGCAGGTAATCGGCCGGAGAAGCGTAGAAACGATGCTTGGCATCAGGAGTACGGCCGTCGGTGGAGGTGACCAGCGTATCGGGAGGCAGGAATGCCGCCGAAACGCCGACCGCGTTGTTCAGCAAGCCACCCGGATCGTTGCGCAAATCAAGTACCAGGCCTTTCAACGGGCCAGGTTTGAACAGATCGTTCAAATGCTTGACTACCGCCACTCCAGTGTTTTCCTGGAACGAGGTGATGCGTAGATAGCCGTAGCCGTCTTCGACGAGTTTCGATTTGACGCTCTGCACTTTGATGACTTCGCGGATCAGGGTGATGTCGAGCGGTTTGGCTTCACCTTTGCGCAGGATCGACAGTTTGATCTGCGAACGCGGTTTGCCGCGCATGCGCTTGACGGCTTCATTCAGCGTCAGGCCCTTGACCAGCGTATCGTCAATTTTGAAGATCAGGTCGCCGGCTTTGACGCCGGCACGATAGGCCGGGGTGTCTTCGATTGGCGAAACAACCTTGACCAGCCCGTCCTCCATGCTGACTTCGATGCCGATGCCTCCGAATTCCCCTTGGGTGCTGACTTGCAAATCCTTGTAGGCGTCGACGTCAAGATAGCTCGAATGCGGATCGAGGTTGGATAGCATGCCACTGATCGCATAAGTGATCAGTTTCTTGTCGTCAACAGGCTCGACATAGCCGGCTTTGATGGCGTTGAACACCTCGGCGAAGGCGCGCAGTTCTTCGACGGGCAAGGTGGCGCGCGTTTCCTTTTCGGCCAGTGCCGAAAATTGCAGGCTGATCAACAGGCCGCCGACGACTCCCGCGCAAACCAGCCCGGCTTGTTTCAACTTGCCCATGTGTCTCACTCCAGTGCGCTGCTTATTTTAGGGGCAGCCACGACGACGGATCGACCGGTTTGCCCTGATGACGAAGCTCGAAGTATAAACCGGATTCCGGGTTGCCACCGCTGTTGCCGACCGTGGCGACGGTTTCACCGCCGCGCACCTCGTCGCCGACCTGTTTGAGCAATGAATCGTTGTTGGCATAGACCGAAAGATAACTGCTGCCGTGGTCGACGATCAATAAATTGCCGAAACCGCGCATCCATTCGGCAAAGACGACCCGGCCGCCAGCAATGCTGCGTACTTCACTGCCGCTGCCCGCGCGAATAAACAGCCCGCGCCAGGGGCTGCCTTCCTGACGGGTGGCACCGAAACGATTGGTAACCGCCCCTCGTACCGGCGAGTGCAATTGCCCTTTGAGGCGCGACAGACCGCCTTCGGCCGGTGGCGTTGCGGTGGCTGCAACGGGCTTATCAGGTGGGAGGGCCGAGGCCGACGATCCGGTCGCGGTTTCGGTCGGAATCGTTTCGACTGATGAGGGATCGGCTTTTTGACGGTTTTGCTGATCCTCCATCGGCCGACGTCGGGCGTCCCGGCGGGCCGATTCACGTTGTTCGTTGATTCGCTGCTGCTCTTGCCGACGCGCCGCTTCGCGCGCTTCGGCAGCGCGCGAAGCGATGATTTTCGACAAGTGATCGATCAGGGTGGTCAAGCGTTTTTCGTCACGCTGCAAGTCACCGATAGCCTGCCGTTGGCTGGCGAGTTGCCCCGATATCTTTGCCAGCGTCGCCTGTCGTTGCTGACGTTGTTCTTCCAGGTGGGCGTATTTTGCGCTCTGGGCAGACTCCAGGCTGGTCAGTTGCTCGGCTCTCTGACGCGTTTCGTCGGTCAGACGTCGCTGTTGTTGTAGCGAGTCGGCGATCGACTGCAGCAGTTGGCCGCGGCTGCGACCAATGGTCGCCAAATAATAGAGATCCCGAGTCAATTGGTTGGCATCGTCGCCATTCAGGAACAGGCGTAGAGGGTCGGGTTTGCCGTGCAAATATTGCTGGCGAAGAATTTTTTCGAGTTGCGCCTGCTGTGCGTGCAAGCGCTGTTGGAGCGCTGTCGATTGGGTCATCAACTCGTTGAGCGTCGCTTTGACTGCTGCGCTCCGATTCTTTAGCTGCTGCAATTCACGTTGCGCCGTCGATATCGCCCGTTCCGATTCTTGCAGATCGTCTATGGCATGACGCCGCGCTCCTTCGGTGGCGGCCATTTCTTTGCGCAGGGACTCGATTTCGCCACGCAACACTTGCAGATCGGACGTTCTTTCGATCATGTCGACGGCCGGGGGAGCGTCCACGACCGCCGCGCTTGCCAGGTCAGCGAAAGGACTAAACGAGAGGCTGAAAGTGATGAGCCAAGCCAGGACGAACCCTGGCCATGGCACTCCTCGCTGCCGGGTCGATCGGCGCGCTTGGCCTGTCGGGTCAACTGTCGAGCGGACGATCGACCCGCGGGTACGACGCTCAGCGGGAATGACGGATAAAGTCGGCATGGCTTGGCGGCGCCTTGGCGCAAACATTGCCGCGACTTGCGCAGCATCGACCGCTTGAGTCATTGCCGGATAAATGTTCAATGTCTGGTGAACCACCTGAACGCCATTGATCCGGGATTTTTGTCTTATAATGACGAATTATAAGATAATCAAAGGGTTTCGTACCGTGCTCGGCCGCATCAGCCTTATAGACAAA
This sequence comes from Accumulibacter sp., assembly GCA_016789495.1. Classification (GTDB taxonomy): domain Bacteria; phylum Pseudomonadota; class Gammaproteobacteria; order Burkholderiales; family Rhodocyclaceae; genus Accumulibacter. The sequence continues at coordinate 14,418 of JAEUOJ010000134.1, forward strand.
CAGGAACACATCGAACAGGCGGCCCGGGCGCTGAAAGCGATCGCTCATCCTTTGCGATTGAAGATTCTTTGCGTGATCGGCGATCAGGAAGCCTGCGTTCAGGAAATCGTCGAAGCGGTCGGCACCTCGCAAAGCAATATTTCCCAGCATCTGGCGATCATGCGCGGAAAAGAGATTCTGCATACCGACAAGCGGGCCAACCGTGTTTACTATCGTGTCGGCGATGCGCGGACCCTGCAGTTGATCGGCATGATGCGCGAGGTATTTTGCGGGCAATGAACGATTCCGTCTGGTATTGTTTAATCCATTGTCTCGTTCCGGGCGCGACCATCCCGCATCAAGCTGCCCGGATTTTTTAGTTTGGCGCAAGTTTTGGAGTAGTCATTGGAATTCATACAGCAAAACATTCTCCTGGTCGTTCTGGCGTTTGTCAGTGGTTCGGCGTTGCTGGCGATGTCGGTTCGTGGTTCTGGCGGACACTCGGTGACCGCCAGTCAGGCGACGATGTTGATCAACCGCGAGAACGCTCTACTAATCGACTTACGTGAGGCGAATGAATACCTGGCGGGTCACCTGACCGAGTCGCGCAACATCCCCGCCGCCTCACTCGAGCAGCGGGCGGGAGAATTGTCGTCGTACAAGGACACGCCGGTGATTCTGGTCTGTCAGTCCGGCGCGCGGTCAACTGCGGCGTGTTCGACCTTGCGCAAGCTCGGTTTCAATAAGGTCCATTCCCTCGAAGGCGGCGTCACCGCCTGGCTGGACGCGGGTTTGCCGCTCAAGAAGGGCTCCCGGAAGTGAGCGCCACGCCTTCGGTCGTGATGTATTCCACCGCCGTGTGCCCGTTCTGTGTCCGGGCCGAACAATTGTTGCGCGCCCGGGGCGTCCAACGCATCGACAAAATCCGGATTGACCTCGACCCGGACCGTCGTGCCGAAATGATCGAACGGACCGCCAAACGGACGGTCCCGCAGATTTTCATCGGTGAAACGTACGTCGGCGGTTGCGACGATTTGATCGCCCTCGATCGTGCCGGCAAACTGCTGCCTTTGCTGGCGGGATGAGATTTCAGCCGCGTCTTTCCCCCGAATCATCTTTTTTACCTCACTTCACGGAAAAAACCCATGAGCGACCAAGAAAACCCCGTCTTTGCCATCGAGAAAGTGTATGTCAAGGATCTGTCGGTTGAAGTGCCGAACGCCCCGCAGATATTTCTCGAACGCGAAACGCCGCAAATCAACATTCAATTGCAGAGCAATGCGCAAGGCATCGGTGAGGGACTTTTCGAAGTCGTGTTGACGACCACCGTCACTTCCAAGATTGGTGAGAAAACGGTCTTTCTCGTCGAAGTAGGTCAAGCCGGCATCTTCCGGGTACAGAACGTGCCGCAGGAAAACATGGATCCTCTGCTGTCGATCGCCTGTCCAACGGTGCTTTTTCCGTATGCCCGTGAAGTCGTTTCCGACGCCGTGATCCGCGCCGGCTTTCCGCCACTGTTGCTACAGCCGGTCAATTTCGAAGCGCTGTACATGGCCCGCCTGCAGCAACAGCAAACGGCGCAGCCGAACTCTGGCGATACGACCATCCAGTAACGAGAGCGACAATGAAACGCTTGACTGGTTTGTTGCTTCTGACGGCCGTCGCCACGCCGCTGCTGGCCGTCGAGTATCGCAGCGTGGACACGCCGACCGTGCTCTACGACGCGCCTTCGCAAAAGGGCAACAAGGTCTTTGTCATCCGCCGCGGGACGCCGGTGGAAGTGGTTGTGGTGCTCGAAGGCTGGGTCAAGGTCCGTGATGCCGATGGCGGGCTATCGTGGATCGAGAGCAAATTTCTCGGTAAAAAGCGCACCTTGATTGTTACTGCTTCCCGGGCTCAGATTCGGCAAAGTGCCGACGAGGCGGCTGCGGTGGTCTTCGAAGCAGAAAAAAGCGTCGCGCTCGATTTTATCGACCATGCACCCGGGGGCTGGCTGAAAGTACGCCATCGTGACGGACAGTCGGGCTTCGTGAGACTCAACCAGGTCTGGGGAGCCTGAGTCGTCATGCAGATCCTGGTCGTTGGCGCGGGTGCCTGGGGAACCGCGCTGGCGATCGCTTTCAGCCGCCAGCACACGGTCGACCTTTGGGCGCGTCACCCGGCCGACCGCGATGCCCTGCAACGTGACCGGGAAAATCGCAAGTTTTTACCGGGCCATCGCTTCCCTGACGGTCTGCGTATCGCCGACGATTTCAGGTCCGCCTTGTCCGGCGCTGATCTGCTGCTGATCGCCACGCCGATCGCCGGACTGCGCGGCACGGTCCAGCTGATGCGCGAACACGATTTGTTGCGGCCGCTGATTTGGGCGTGCAAAGGGCTTGAGGCCGGAACCGCCATCCTGCCGCATCAGGTGGTTGCCGAGGAACTGGGCTCCAACGCTGTTTGCGGCGCTCTTTCCGGGCCGAGTTTTGCCGAGGAGTTGGCCAGTGGTCTGCCGACTGCGGTGACGCTGGCCGCCAACGACCGCCTCTTCGGTCAACAAACCGCGCTTGCCTTGCACAGCCGACGCTTTCGAATTTATGCCAACGACGATTTGCCGGGAGTCGAAGTCGGTGGGGCAGTGAAAAACATCATGGCCATCGCCACCGGCATTTGCGACGGTCTTGGCTTGGGAATGAATGCCCGGGCGGCGCTGTTGACACGTGGCTTGGCCGAAATCGCGCGTTTCGGGGTGGCGATGGGCGGGCATCCGCAGACATTCATGGGGTTGGCCGGCATCGGCGATTTGATTCTCACTTGTACCGGCCACCTGTCACGTAACCGGCAGGTCGGCTTGGCGTTGGCAGCGGGCAAGACGCTGCCGGAAATTCTCCAGGAACTTGGCCACGTGGCCGAAGGAGTTGGTACGGCCCGCGAAGTGGCGCGCCTTGCCGATCGGCTGGCGATCGACATGCCGATCACTCACAGCGTCGATGCCATTTTGCATCGCCAGGAACCGGCGGCGGCGGCGGTGGAGAAGCTACTTAGCCGCGATCCCAAAGTCGAAGCCAGTTAATCCGCGCCGCGGGTTGGCCGGCTGCGCATGGGTATTGACCCCGTCCCCGTGGACCAGTCTCCAGGCCGACAGGCTTCTAGCGGACGCGTTGCACCGCAGCGCCGAGTTGGCTGAGCTTGGACTCCATTTTCTCGTAGCCGCGGTCGAGGTGGTAGATCCGCTCGATCAGCGTTTCGCCTTGCGCCATCAATCCGGCGATCACCAAACTGGCCGAGGCGCGCAAGTCGGTTGCCATCACCGTCGCGCCTTCGAGGTGGTCGACACCGGTGACCATGGCGTTGTGGGCATCGATTCTGATGTCGGCACCGAGGCGAATCAATTCCACGGCGTGCATGAAACGGTTCTCGAAGATGGTCTCGCGAATAATTGCCGAGCCGTCGGCAATACAGTTGATGGCCATGAATTGCGCTTGCATGTCGGTCGGAAAGGCTGGATACGGTGCGGTACGCAAACTCACTGCCTTGAGCCGAGCCGGCGCCTGCAGGATGATCGCTTCACGTTCGACGATGATGTCGCAGCCGGCGTCAAGCAGTTTATCGACCACCACGTCGAGGTAGGCAGCCGAAGTATGGGTCAGCCGAACATGACCACCGGTTGCCGCCGCGGCGCAAAGATACGTTCCGGTTTCGATGCGATCAGCCATGACCGCGTGGCTGGCGCCGTGCAAGCGTTTGACGCCGCGAATGCGAATCCGGTCAGTGCCGGCCCCAGCGATCTGCGCTCCCATTGACACCAGGCAGTTGGCTAGGTCGACTACTTCAGGTTCCCGTGCGGCATTCTCGATCACCGTCTCACCCTCGGCCAATACGGCGGCCATCATCAGGTTTTCGGTGCCGGTGACCGTGACCATGTCAGTGATGATCCGTGCGCCATGCAAACCGCGGCCAACGCGGGCGTGGATGTAGCCATGTTCGACGTGGATTTCGGCGCCCATCGCCTGCAAACCCTTGATGTGCTGTTCGACCGGCCGGGCACCGATCGCGCAGCCACCGGGCAACGACACTCGCGCCTCTCCGTGACGGGCCAAGAGCGGACCAAGCACCAGGATCGAGGCGCGCATCGTCTTGACCAGGTCGTAAGGAGCCAACGGATTGTTCAGTCCAGCACTGTCGAGAACCAGTCCGTGCTCACCATCGCGTTCGATGGTGACACCCATTTGCTCAAGGAGGCGTTGCATGGTGATGATGTCCTTGAGCTGCGGCACGTTGCTCAGGTGCAAGGGGTCCGATGACAGCAAACTGGCGCAGAGGATCGGCAATGCTGCGTTCTTGGCGCCGGAAATGGCGATTTCACCGGTGAGTGGCTGGCCGCCGCGGATCAGCAATCTATCCACGATCGGCACTCCATTCATCGGGAGTGCGGGTTTTCATCGACAAGGCGTGCAATTCGCCGCTGTCGAAATGTGCCCGCAGAATTTGGTTGACCCGTTGTTGCCGTTGTACGCGGCTTTGGCCAGAAAATTCGGCGCTGACGATTAACGCCTCGAAATGGTGACCATCGCCGACCACCAGCAGGTGCTCGCACGGCAAGCCATCGGCAATGATTTGACGAATTTGTTCGGGGTGCATCATCGGTCAAGACCTCAGTTTGTAACCGCTACGCAACAGGATCAAAGTGGCTGCCGAGACGATCAGGAAAGTCGCGCCGACAACCGCCAAGCTGGTTTGGGGATCAACGTCTGAAACCCCGAAAAAGCCATAACGAAAACCGTCGATCATGTAAAAAACAGGGTTGAAATGGGAAACCTGTTGCCAGAATGCCGGCAAGGAGTGAATCGAGTAAAAAACGCCAGAGAGCATGGTCAGCGGCATCACCAGAAAGTTCTGGAAAGCGGCCAACTGATCGAATTTGTCGGCCCAGATGCCGGCAACCATGCCGAGAGTGCCCATGATTCCGCCACCAAGAACGATGAACGCCAGGATCCAGCCAGGCGCGACAAAAGTCGGCACGGCAAACCAACTGGTAACCAGCAAAACGCCGATGCCGACCATCAATCCACGCAACACCGCCGCCACCACGTAAGCTAGATAAAACTCGACATAAGAAATCGGTGGCAGCAAGACAAAGACGACGCTGCCGGTGACCTTGGACTGAATCAGGCTCGACGAACTGTTGGCGAAGGCATTCTGTAACGCCGACATCATCACCAGCCCTGGAATAAGGAATGCGGTGTAGACCACGCCATGGACGCGGACCTGCGATTCCAGCACGTGCGAGAAAATCATCAGGTAGAGCAGTGCGGTCAGCACCGGTGCGGCGACGGTCTGGAAACTGACTTTCCAGAACCGCAATACCTCCTTGTACAGCAGGGTGGCAAAACCGACACTCATCGCCGTGCTTCCTGCGTGCTGTCGGCTGCCTGCATCACGCCGAGAAAAACGTCTTCGAGATCGGTTTGCGTCAAGCGCAGATCGTCAATCGGGCAGGTGGCCTCACGCAATGCCGCCAGAACGCCTTCCATTTCGTTCAAATTGGCGAGCTGGATGTTCCAGGCATCGCCGTCGGCCGTGGCCCTTTGCCGTAGAGTGACCGGCATTCTGTCCGGTTTGGCCAATCGCAGGCGCAGGGTTTGTCCGGAAAAACGCGCCAGCAAATTGCTGGTGGTATCGAGAGCCACCACGCGACCCTGTTTCAGCATGGCGATTCGTCCGCACAAGGTTTCCGCTTCCTCAAGATAGTGCGTGGTCAGAATCACCGTATGGCCAGCGCGGTTCAACCGCCGGATGAATTGCCACAAACCCTGCCGCAATTCGACGTCGACGCCGGCCGTCGGCTCGTCAAGAACGATCACCGGCGGTTTATGCACCAGCGCCTGCGCCACCAGTACCCGACGCTTCATGCCGCCGGACAAGCGGCGCATATTGATGTCGGCCTTGCTTGTCAGATCGAGGTTGGCGAGAATTTCGTCGATCCAGTCGTCGTTGCGCCGGATGCCGAAATAGCCCGACTGGATGCGCAAGGTTTCGCGCACCGAAAAGAAGGGGTCGAACACCAGTTCCTGGGGAACGACGCCGAGTAGCCGCCGCGCGGCGCGGTAATCATTGACCACATCGTGCCCCTGAACCAGCAGGCGGCCGCTGTCGGGACGGACCAAGCCCGCCAGACAGGAAATCAACGTTGTTTTACCAGCTCCGTTGGGGCCGAGCAAGCCGAAAAAATCGCCGGGTTCAATACGCAACGAGACCCCGTCCAGCGCCCGTAAGGCGCCGAATCGTTTTTCGACTTGGTCTATCGCGACGGCTGGATGCATGACTAGGCGCGCCCGATGAACGGGCCACGAATTCAGGCCAGGGGAAGCAATTCGTCAACCCCGTACAGTTTGGCCAGACTGAGCAGGTTGGCCGGCGGTCCGACCAGACGTAACGACAGATTTTGGGCAGCCGCGGAGCGCAGCCAAGCCAGGACGACGCCGAGCGCCGACGAATCGACCGCGTCGACGCCGGCCAAATCGAGCAGTATCGTGCCGGAGGCGGGGGACGCGGAATTCAAAAGACCGCGCCCTGCGTCGAGCAGGGCGCGGGCATTGGCGATGACCATGGGCGTAGTGACGCGCAGTCTACCGTCGACTGGTTCGATCATTTCTTGGCGGTTTCAAGCTGCTTGTTCCGGTTGACCAACATCTGGATCAGTCCGTCGACGCCATTGTTGCGGGCTTCCTGGCTGAAAGTCTCGCGGTAATTGGTCACCAGGCTGACGCCGGCGACGATGACGTCATAAACCTTCCATGTCTCGCCTTGCTTCTCCAGCGCATAATCGAGTTGCACCGGTTTGCTGCCCGGCTGAATGATCTCGGTTTTCACCAGCACGTCGGTATCGGAGGATTGCAGCTTGGTGGGCTTGTAGGAGACGGTCTGGTTTTTGTAAGAGGTCAGGGCGTTGGAATAGGTCCGTACCAGCAGGGTCTTGAATTCTTCAGCCAGCCGCTTTTTCTGATCAGCTGTCGCTTTGTTCCATTCGCGACCCACCGCCAGCGAAGTCATGCGCTGAAAATTGAAATACGGCAAGACTTTGGTCTCGACCAGTTCCATCGCTTTGCGGGTATTTCCGCCTTGGATGTCCTTGTCCTGACGAGCGATGGTCAGCACATCCTCGGTGACCTGCTTGACCAGCGCATCCGGTCCACGATCCTGGGCCAGCGTCGCCGTGGTCAGCACCAGAAAACCAAAAATTATCGAGAGTAGGGACTTCATTGGCATTTCCTGAAGGGTTGTGGCGGCAAACTTAACGTGTGAACACGGTTTTCGCTGACCGCCGAGATCAATCGTCAAAACGTTCTCGCGGCGGGTTGCCGTCGAAAATCATGTTGCGCCGGTGTTGCAGATAGGCATCGCGAATGTAGTTGTATCTGTCGAATGCCGCCTCGTCGACCACTTTGTCGCTGGGCAACAGACTGGCCCGCGTGTCGATTAAGCGAATCCCGGCCAGACTGTTGCGTAATGGGATGTTGTCCACTCGCCTTACCGGATCGTAAAAATTATCAACCAGCCAACCGGCAGTATCGCGGGTCGTCCGTGGTCCAATGACCGGCCAGTAGAAGTACGGCCCGTCACCGACCCCCCATCTGCCGAGCGTTTGACCGAAATCTTCGCTGTGTTTGCTCAGACCCATATCACTGGCGACATCGAAGGCGCCACCGATGCCGAGCGTGCTGTTGACCAGTACCCGCCCGACATCGGAAACGGCGTCCTGGCCCTTGCCTTGCAAAAGATTGTTGGCCGCCGTCCACAAGTCCCAGAGATTGCCGAAGAAGTTGCCGATCACCACTTTTACTGGTAGCGGCGCGGCTGCGTCGTAACCTTTGGCGACTGGCTTGACGACGGCATCAATCCCTTCATTGACGGCGAACATTGCCCGATTGAAGCCCTCGAACGGGTCTTTTGGATTGTTGGCGGTGGTTGCGCAGCCAGTGAGGCCAACCATGGCGGCAAGCAGCACAGTCAGAGCAATGCGGATTTCAGGTTCACGTTTCACGGATTTCCCCCTGTTAATTATTCCCCGGACCTTCGGAAGCTTTGTTGAACATGAACTGACTGATCAATTTTTCCAGTACTACCGCCGACTGGGTTTTGGCGATGGTGTCGCCGGCGACCAACATCTTCTCGTCCCCCCCGGGGTCGAGACCAACGTATTGTTCGCCAAGCAGCCCGGCAGTCAGGATCAGTGCGAAAGTGTCTTTCGGGAAATGGTAACGACCGTCGAGGGTCAGTACGGTCACGGCTTCGTAAGTCTGCGAATCGAAATGAATTTCGCTGACTCGCCCGACAACCACGCCGGCGCTCTTCACCGGTGCGCGGACCTTCAGCCCGCCGATGTTAGCAAACTTGGCCGTGACCTGGTACGTCTCGGCGAAATTGGCCGCCGACAGGTTGCCGACTTTGAGGGCCAGAAAAAGTATCGCTGCAATACCCAAGGCAACGAAACAGCCGACCCACAGGTCGAGTGTCTTGCGGTTCATCCCGCCTCCCGGAACATGAAAGAGGTCAATATGAAGTCGAGAGCCAGGATGGCCAAAGCCGACTTGACGACCGTGCTCTTGATCGAACTGGAAACTCCCTCGGCGGTGGGCACCGCGTCGTAACCTTCAAAGACGGCGATCAGCGAAACGGCGATGCCGAATACGAAACTCTTGACGATGCCGCTCCAGACATCATAGCGGAAGTCCACCGATGCCTGCATTTGCGACCAGAACGCGCCGTTGTCGACACCGATGAATACCACGCCGATCAGATAACCGCCGAAGACGCCGGTTGCCGAAAATAACGCGGCCAGCAGCGGCATCGACAGCACGCCGCCCCAGAAACGCGGCGCGACCACCCGGGCGATCGGGTTGACGGCCATCATGTCCATGGCCATCAATTGCTCGGTGGTCTTCATCAAGCCGATTTCAGCGGTGATCGAAGAACCGGCGCGTGAGGCGAAAAGCAGCGCCGCGACTACCGGCCCGAGTTCGCGGACCAAAGATAGGGCAACCAGAACACCGAGCGCTTCGGCCGAGCCGTAGCGTTGTAAGGTGTCGTAACCCTGCATGCCGAGAACCATGCCGATGAACAGTCCGGAGACCATGATGATCAGCAGTGACTGGAAGCCGGAGAAATAAATTTCGCGGATCGTCAGATGCAGGCGTCGAAAGGACTGGCCTGACCAGCGCAAAAGCATCAGCAGAAAACGCGTGGCGTAACCGAGGCGCTGCATGGCGCTGGTCACGGTGTGTCCTAACGAACGCAAGGCGCCGGTCAGCGCCGCCGGACGCTGTTCATCATCCGCCATGCGTCCCCCTGTCAAGCATTTCCTGCGCCAATGGTCGGGCGGGATAGTGGAAAGGAACCGGACCGTCCGCTTGTGCGTGTACGAATTGATGCACGAACGGGTGAGTCGAGGCGCGGATTTCGTCCGGGGTGCCCAAAGCGACGATTTTGCCGCCGGACATGAAATAAATGTAGTCGACGATGTGTAAGGACTCCTGGATATCGTGGGTGACCATGATCGTCGTCGCGCCCAGGGCGTCGTTCAACTGGCGGATCAATTGGCCGATGATCCCCAGCGAAATCGGGTCCAGACCGGCGAAAGGCTCGTCGTACATGATCAGCATCGGGTCGAGGGCAATCGCCCGGGCCAACGCGACGCGACGGGCCATGCCGCCGGACAGTTCCGAAGGCATCAGCGCGTGCGCGCCGCGAAGACCGACGGCATTGAGTTTCATCAGTACCATGTCACGGATCATTTCCTCGGGCAGGTCGGTGTGTTCGCGCATTTGATAAGCGACGTTGTCGAACACCGAGATGTCGGTGAACAACGCGCCGAACTGGAACAGCATGCCCATTCGCCGACGCAAGGCATACAGTTCCTTGGCATTCAGTGCCGGCACCGACTGGCCATCGACGAGAATCTGCCCGCGGCTCGGACGGAGTTGCCCACCAATCAGGCGCAACAGAGTGGTCTTGCCGCAACCGGAACCACCCATCATCGCCACGACTTTGCCGCGCGGAATTTCGAGGCTGATGCCCTGGAGGATCGGTCGATCTTCGTAGGCAAAATCAAGATCCTTGATCTCGACGAGATTTTCGGCTGGCACAGTCGTTCGGGAGAAATAGGAGGAAGAGGGGGTGCATTATACCTTGACCGTTATCGTCGGGAATGTGAATAACTTGGCGTCGATATAATTGTGGAATAATGCCGAAGGAACGATTTTGCCATTTTCTCGAGCTCAAATGCCCATTTCGCCGGACGTCACGGATTCGGAAAAGCCCCTGCTGCTGATCGTCGATGACGATTCGCTCATCTGCGACACCTTGAGCCTGTCGCTGAGCCCCTTCTTTGAAGTGGTTTGCAGTCATTCGCGCCCTCACTGCCTGCAACTGGTGTCGCAATTGCGCAAATCCCCGGAACTGGCTCTGCTTGACCTCGGTTTGCCGCCTCTGCCGCATCGTCCTGACGAAGGGCTGGCCCTGATTTCCGACCTGCTGAAGCTTTCACCGGAAATCCGTCTGGTGATTCTTTCCGGCCAGAGCGATGAGGGAAATGCGCGACACGCGCGCACTCTCGGCGCCGCCGATTTCGTTGCCAAACCCTGCGATCCTGCCGATTTGCTGAAAGTGCTCGAACGGGCGCTGGCATTCCGCGCGCTCGATCGGCGCCAAGGTCCGGAAGAGGGGCAGTCGGCGTTGATCGGCAACAGCCCGGCGATCCAGAAACTGCGCCTGCAGTTACGGCAATATGCCGATCTGCCTTTCCCGGTGCTGATCGAAGGTGAGTCGGGCAGTGGCAAGGAAATCATCGCTTCGAGTGGTTTGCATTATGAAACCAGGCGCCGAAACAAGCCTTTTCTGGCACTCAATTGCGCTGCCATTTCAGCGAATCTCGTCGAAGCGACGCTGTTCGGTTACGCTCGCGGAGCGTACACCGGTGCGGTGGCCAGCAAGACCGGCTATTTCGAAGATGCCGCCGACGGCACGCTGTTTCTCGACGAAATCGGCGAACTGGCGCTCGAATTACAGGCGAAATTGCTGCGAGTCCTCGAAAACGGCGAGTATCAACGGGTCGGTGAAACGCAGAAACGCGTCAGCCACGCCCGGATCATCGCTGCCACCAATCGCGACCTGCGCAAGGAAGTCCGAACGGGCAATTTCCGTAGTGATCTCTATCACCGCTTGTCGGTCTGTTCGATCGTCGCGCCGCCACTGCGCGAGATGGGCGAGGACAAGCAACTGCTGCTCGACCATTTCCGCCGACTTTATGCCGGTCAAACCCGCTTGGAGCCGTTTGATCTGCAGCCCGAGGCGGAAAAACTGTGGCGCGAGTATCCTTTCCCGGGCAATGTTCGGGAACTACGCAACATTGTCATTCGACTGATCAGTAAATACTCCGGCGCCCAGGTCAACGCCCCGACGCTGGCTGGCGAACTCGATTTGCCCGATGAGCCGTTGCCGCTCTCTGCCGCAACCACGACAGAATTGGCAGAAGAAACCGTCGATACCTTGTTTGAATCGGCAACCCGACGTCTGCGCCAGAGAGAAGCCTTCAGCCTCGATCAATTGCTCAGCGCCACCGAACGCGCCTATATCGAAGCCGCGCTCAAGCTGGCGCACGGCAACGTCAGTCAGGCGGCGCGCCTGCTCGGCATTCATCGCACGACACTGTACAACCGCATGGAATCGGCGGCACGTGGCTCATGATGTACCTCGAACACTTTGGTCTCAGTGAAGCGCCTTTCCGGAT
>JAEUOJ010000061.1 GCA_016789495.1 Accumulibacter sp.
GGCGCTGGCCGAGAATCCGAATAATCAGGTCATCGGCGTCGGCGAGGAGGCCGCGATCAATCGCCTGTCCGGTTTTCATCCACGCGTTCGCCTGCTCGCCTATGCCGCTCCTTCAGGTGCGGGTCGGCAGACGCATCACTATTTGCGCAGCACTGAGGCCGCGATCCGCCGCGGTCAAGCGGTGGCCCGACTCGGCATCGCTTTGCGGCAGCAAGGATTCGTTCCTGAGGTGATCTGCGCACACCCGGCCTGGGGCGAAGCCTTGTTTTTGAAAGATGTCTTCCCCAACGCACGCTTGTTGCTCTATCTGGAATTTTTCTATCGCTCTCGCGGTTCGGACATGAACTTCGACGCCGAATTTCCGACCTCCTTCGACGATGAGTGTCGGTCAAGGATCCGCAACACGACGCAATTGCTCAGCCTCGAGGCCGCTGATGCCGGGATCAGCCCGACCGAATGGCAACGGCGACAATATCCGGCGGTGTTCCAGCCGCAGATTTCGGTGATTCATGATGGGGTAGACACCACTCTGGTACGCCCCGGTCCGGTGAGCGGATTTCGTCTGCCGAACGGTCGTGACACGCTGGCCAGCGGCGACGAAGTGATTACCTACGTGGCGCGCAACCTCGAACCTTACCGCGGCTTTCATACCTTCATGCGCGCCTTGCCCAGCGTGCTGGCCGCCCGCCCGCAAGCACAGGTCCTGATCGTCGGTGGAGAGGACGTCAGCTACGGACGGCAGCCGCCGACCGGACAAAGCTACAAGTCGATTTATCTCAAAGAACTGGGCGATTCGCTGGACCTTGCGCGAGTTCATTTTCTCGGCAAAGTGCCCTACACCACTTTTCTCGAGGTTCTCCGGTTGTCGAGCGCGCATGTGTACCTGACCTACCCTTTCGTCCTCTCCTGGTCGCTGCTCGAAGCGATGTCCTGCGCCTGTCCGATCATCGCTTCGGACACCGCACCGGTTCGGGAGGTCATCTCCGCCGGCCATAACGGTTTGCTGGTCGATTTTTTCTCCCCGCAAACTTTGGCCGAAACCATCGTTTCGGTGCTGGCTGAACCGCAGCGGCTGAGCGCTATGCGTCAACAAGCCCGTCGGGATGTTCAGCAGCGTTTCGACTTGACGACGATCACCCTGCCCCGCGTGATCGAGCTCATTCAGTCTCTGGGCATCAGTCGACCGTGATGACCAACTTGCCAGTAGTCTTGCGGCTCAACAGATTTTCGAGCGCCGTGACAGACCGCTCCAGCGGATAGCAGGCGGAGACCTGCGGGGTGATGATTCCCGCGAGACACCACTGCAACAACGTCTCCAGACTTTCCCGCATCGCTTGCGGATTCTGTTCGACGTATGCCGGCCAGTTCAGTCCGATCACGTCCACGTTTTTGACCAGCAGATGGTTGGCGGGAATCTGCGGCACCTCTCCGCTGGCGAAACCAATGATCAGCAGGCGGCCTTCGCAGGCGATGCTGCGCAATGAGGCGGAGAACAGTTCCCCTCCGACAGGGTCGTAAATCACGTCCGCCCCACGTCCGCCAGTCAATTCCTTGATCCGTGTGCGCAGGTCCTCGCGACTGAGGTCGATGAGATGATCAGCGCCGTGCTGGCGTGCCACCTGCAGCTTGTCCTCCCGGCTGGCGGTGGCGATGACCGTCGCTCCGAGGCATTTGCCGATGGCGACGGCAGTCAGCCCGACGCCTCCGGATGCGCCATGCACGACCAGCGTCTCGCCGGCACGCAGGCGAGCGCGCCGGGCCAAGGCGATATGCGAGGTGCCGAAAGCGATCGGAAAGGCGGCTCCGTGTTGCCAGGACAGGGCTGGAGGCAGGGGCACGCAGCGCCCGGCGTCGGTGATGACTTGCTCGGCGTAGCCACCCTGCGCGGTCAGCGCGATCACTCGTTCGCCGACCATCAAACCCTTGACACCCTTACCCAATTCGAGAATTTCACCGGCGACTTCGAAACCGGGGGTGAACGGTGGCGCGGGCTGGCGTTGATAGTTGCCGCGAATGATCAGGCTGTCGGCAAAATTGACGCCGCAAGCGTGAACACGGATCAGCACCTGCCCCGGTCCCGGCCGGGGCTCGGGAATGTTTTCCAGTCGCAGTGCCGCCGGTCCGGCAAATTCATGGCAGACGATGGCTCGCATGGCTCAATTCTCCTTTTGCCAAAAAACAAACCCTTCCGCTCACGAAGGAGGAGAAGGGCTTGCGCGCGGGTCGGTGCGGATACTGGCCGTCGCGCTCGCCTGGCATGATCGCCAGGCGAGCTCGGACACGGGCCGACAACGCGGCGTTTATTCGCCGATGATCTTGCGGACCACGTCGGTCATCGACAACACACCGACCGGGTGATCTTTTTCGGTGACGACCAGGCGATGCATCCGGCGTGCCGTGAGCAAGGTGACCGCGTCGCTCAGCAACATGTCGGCCTCGCAGCTTGCGCAGCCAGGAGTCATCACTTCACGCGCCTTCATCTGGCGAGCTTCCTCGGGCGTGCGTCCCTGCCGCGCCAAGACCATGTCGGTTTGCGAAACGACGCCAACCGCTGTTCCCTGTCCGTCCATGACCACCACCGCATGGATTTCGTTGTCCACCATGATCTTGGCCACCATGGCGACGGTGTCGTCCGGGGTGCAGGAAATGATGCCTGTGTGCATCAGGTCGCGAACCCTGGTGCCGTCGTCGGCGATGGTCAGGCCTCCGGCGTCGCCGATGCTCGGCAGCGGGACGGACATCGGATACGGTGCCGGCGTGGTATGGACATCGCCCTTCGGCAGGGTCGGGTGAACGATTTCCACCGGCGCCTTGCCGCTGACACCGAGACCGAATTGTTGCGCGCCGATCAGCACGGACATGTTGCCGTGCGGGTGTCTGTTGTCGTGCATGAGCTGATGGGCCAGGGGTAGTTCTTCATAGGTGAAGGCGCGCGACATGCACGGATCGAGCTTGCCGGCCAGCGCCAACTGATTCATTTCATTCGCCTGAACGGTATTGGCGAAGTGCGAGCCCTGCAAGCGCTTCTGGCGCATCCACAGGTAGCGCAGGTCAACGGTGGCGTTGTAGCCGGTGGTACCGGCACAGACGACGACCATGCCGCCGGTTTCGCAGACGAAGATCGAACTCGGGATGGTGGTTTCCCCCGGGTGCTCGAAGACGATGTTCGGCGCCCGTTTTTCGCCGAGCACTTCCCAGATCTTGGCGCCGAAGGAACGGACGCCTTTCAGCCATTTGGCGTAGCCGGCGTTGTCTTTCCAGTGCGGCAGCATTCCCCAGTGGTCAAACTCGTTGCGGTTGATGCAGCCTTTGGCGCCGAGCTTCATGCAGTAATCGAACTTGTCCTCTCCGGACACCATCGCCACCGATGTGGCATCGACGGCCTTGGCGATTTGGATGGCCATCGAACCGAGACCGCCAGCACCTCCCCAGACCAGAACCACGTCACCTTTTTTGATCGAACTCTCGCCCCAGCCGTGCAGCATTCGCCAGGCTGTGGCGGCGACCAGCGTATAAGCAGCGGCTTCTTCCCAGTTCATGTGTTTCGGCTTCGGCATGCACTGTTGCGCCTGCACGCGGGTGAATTGGGCGAAACTGCCAAAGTTCGTCTCGTAACCCCAAATCTTGAACGACGGCGAGTACATCGGGTCGCCGCCCTTTTTGACCCACGAACAATTGCGGTTGTACTGGCCGCAATGCATCACCACCTCGTCACCGACTTTGACGTTGGTGACGTCCTTGCCGACGGCGTAAACAATCCCGGAGGCATCGCTGCCACCGATATGGAAATCTTCCGGTTCGCCGCTCTTGTTGCGCGCGGCAATGACATTGACCGGGATGCCCAGCGCCGCCCAGACGTTGTTGTAATTGATACCGGCCGCCATCACATACACCAGCACTTCGTCGTCGGCGATCGATGGGGTGTTGACGACCTCTTTTTGAAACGCGTCGGTAGGTTTGCCAAAACGCTCCTGGCGGACCAGCCAGGCGTGCATTTTTTCAGGCACTTCTCCTAACGGGGGTTGTTCGCCTAACTCATACAATTGCTTGCTCATTTACATGCTCCTTTGTGGTTAGACTGCTTTGATGATTTGCTGACAAAAATTTTGAAAGGATGTGTTTCCTCAACTGGACGTAACCAGCGAACTGATTCGACGGCCGAGCCTGCAGCCACGCATCGACCCCGGCGGCTCCGCCCAGCAGGCCGAGACCGAAGGTGCCGAATTCGTCTTTCAACAGCCGGACAACCCAGGCGCGTTGATGGCGAGCGCGCAGTTCGTCAAACAGCCCGCCATCGATCAGGAAGCGACGATGGCGGTCGACATGCGCCAACAACGGTTGAATCCCGCTATGGTCGTTGGCGCTGACCAGACACACCGGGTAATCCCAGTCCGCGCGGCGATCCTGGCGGGAACTGGCACGAGTCAGCTCGCCGGCCGTCTTCCGCGCCGGCGCACCCAGGTCGGCCTTGTTGACCGCAAAGATGTCCGGGATCTCGATGATTCCCGACTTGAGATACTGGATGGTGTCGCCCGAAGCCGGCTGAGCGACATAGCAGACCGTATCGCCGATTTCGGCGATGTCGATTTCGGTTTGACCGACACCAACCGTCTCGATGACGACAATGTCGAAGCAGGCCAGCATCAGCCAGCTCATCGGCCAGACTTCACTGGCCACGCCGCCCAACTGGCTGCGATTGGCCAGAGAGCGAATGAATAGGCCTTCATCATGCGCGGTGTTCTTGATCCGGATGCGATCGCCGAGCAAGGCGCCACCACCCGCCTCGGGCCGGCTCGACGGATCGACGGCCAGCACCCCGACTGTGCGCTCGCTTTGCCGCCATTTACGGATCATCGCCGCCAGCAGCGACGACTTGCCAGCGCCCGGCGGTCCGGTGATGCCGATCAGATGACCGGCGCTCAATCCGTGTTCCCCGGCCAGCGCCGCCAACAAACGGGCGGCGCCCTGGCGTGCCTCGTCCAGCTTGTTATCGAGCAGATTCAAGCCGCTGGCGACCGCCGCCCGTTCGCCACGGCGGATGCGCTCGGCCAACTGCTCGGGATCGGGCAAACGGACGGGACTCATCGTCGAGATCGGTGCTTTTCAGCGTCTGCCGATCATTGCGGCGTCGGCAGCCGCGCCAGCCCATGGCTGTCGCGAACGACGTTGATGATGTCGGCCATGATCGCGTTCAAGCTGAAATCCTTCGGGGTGTACACCGCGCGCACGCCAAGCGCGGTCAACCTGTCGGCATCTTCCTTGGGGATGATGCCACCGGCGATCACCGGCACCTCCGCCAGATCACGCGCTCGCATCTCGGCGAGCACCGCCTCGACCAGTTCGAGATGACTACCGGAAAGGATCGACAACCCGACGACATGCACCCCTTCTTCCTGGGCGGCCTGGGCGATCTGTTGCGGCGTCAGGCGGATGCCGTCGTAAACCACTTCAAAACCGACATCGCGGGCTTTGACGGCCACCTGTTCGGCACCGTTGGAATGCCCGTCAAGACCCGGTTTGCCAACCAGCAGTTTGAGCGGCCTGCCGAGAGAGTTGCCAGTCGAGGCGACGTTCTCCCGCAATTGCGCCACCTGATCCTTCTTGCCCAGCAACTCACGGCTGTCGATGGCGATGTCGATGCCTGTCGGCGGTCGGAATTCGCCGAACACGCCGCGCAGCGTATCGCCCCATTCGCCGGTGGTGACCCCGGCCAAGGCGCAACGGATCGACGCCGGCATGATGTTGTCGCTGCTTTTGGCCACGTCGACCAGCCCTTGCAGGGCGGCCTGCACCTCGTGGTCGTTGCGCTGCCGGCGGTGCGCCTGCAAGCGTTCGATCTGTTCGCGCTCGGCCGCCGGATCGGTCTTCATGATCCCCCCGTCGCTGCCCTGGGTCAGCGGCGACTCGGCGGTTTCCCGGAAACAATTGACGCCGATGATCTGCAGATCGCCCGCTTCGATCGCCCGCAGACGATTCATGTGGCTCTGGACCAGTTCCCGTTTGATGTAGCCGGATTCGATGGCGGCGATGATCCCGCCTTGCGCTTCGACATTGGCGATCTCCCGTCGCGCACCGTCGATCAGTTCGGCCACCTTGGCGGCGACCACCGGCGAGCCGTCGAGCAGGTCACCGTATTCCAGCAAATCGGTTTCGAAAGCCATCACCTGCTGAATGCGCAGTGCCCACTGCTGATCCCACGGACGGGGCAAACCCATCGCCTCGTTCCACGCCGGCAACTGGATGGCGCGGGCACGGGCGCGCTTGGAAAGCACCACCGCGAGCATCTCGAGAACGATGCGCTGGACGTTGTTTTCCGGCTGCGCCTCGGTCAACCCCAGCGAATTGACCTGCACGCCGTAACGGAAACGTCGCATTTTCGGATCGTTGACCTGATAGCGAGACAGCGTCAACTGGTCCCACATTTCAGCGAATGCGCGCATCTTGCAGCACTCTTCGACGAAGCGGATGCCGGCATTGACGAAAAACGAAATCCGTTCGACTACCTGCGGAAAGTCGGCCGCGCCGATTTCGCCAGAGGCTTTGACGCGGTCGAGCACCGCCATCGCCGTGCATAAGGCATACGCCAGTTCCTGCACCGGCGTGGCGCCGGCTTCCTGCAGGTGGTAGCTGCAGACATTGGTCGGATTCCACTTCGGGACGTGCTTGACGGTGTAGTTGATGGTGTCGGCGATCAGTCGCATCGACGGCCCCGGCGGATAGATGTATGTGCCGCGCGACAGGTATTCCTTGATGATGTCGTTTTGAGTCGTGCCGTTCAATTTGCCCGGATCGATGCCGCGACGTTGCGCCAGCGCGATGTACAACGACAGCAGCCACGCCGCGGTGGCATTGATGGTCATCGAGGTGTTCATCTGATCGAGCGGGATTTGGTCGAACAGTTGATCCATGTCCTCGATGTGCGATATCGGCACACCGACCTTGCCGACTTCGCCCTTGGCCAGGGGGCTGTCAGCGTCGTAGCCGGTCTGCGTCGGCAGATCAAAGGCGACCGACAAACCGGTCTGCCCTTTCGCGAGGTTGGTGCGATACAGCGTGTTGGAGGCTTTCGCCGAACTGTGACCGCTGTAGGTGCGAATCAGCCACGGCTGGTCGCGTTTGTTCTGGACGTAAGCCATGCTCAGTTCCCCTTCCGGATCAGCAGACGACGTTCGATTTCGAAAATCTTGGCCTCGATTTTTTCCTTGTCGAGCGCTTTCTTGTCGTTTTCCTTGATGAACAGATCGGCACCGTACTTGGCCAAGGCATCGGCGGAGGCAATATTCTTGACACCAATCAGTTGGAAAGTGACGATGCCGAAACGCTCGGCCAGCGCGCCTGGCGCATCCTCGGCGGCCAGCACCCGCGACAGCGCCGCCACCGTATCGCCGGCGATTGCCGGCTGGGTGTGATAGCCCTCGGTAAACCCGAGTTCCCAGACGCTGTTTTCACTGACGTCGCGACTGGCCAGCCCTTCCAGCCAAGCAAAAACCAGCCCGCCGTAGACGATCGGATCACCGCTCATCTTGCCCGACAGGCCAGCGCTGAACACCCGGTCGAAATGCAGGGGATGGGTGTTGCCAACCGCGTAGGTCAGCGGCAGGTGCTCATCGGTGATCGTCCGGCCGTTGGCATGGACGATGATCGACCCGACCGGAAAATCCTCGAAATAGGAATTCGGGCCAGTCAAGCCGCTCGGCAAGGTCGCCGGAAAATCCGGCAACCAGACCTGCGCATCGTCGACCCAGGGAAAGGCGGCGGCGCTAGAACCCGCCGGCAGAGGGGTCGTTGGTGGCCGCCTGCCCTGTTCGCCGACCATGATCTTGCGTTGATACTGCATCACCACCTGCTCGTTCTGATTGATTCCCAGGGTGCGGATGGTGACAATGCCCGGCTTGCCGTCGCCGCGGGCCTTGCGGTCGATCACCTTGGTCAACGAACGGAGGGTGTCGCCTTCGTACACTGGCCGCAAAAACTGCGCGTCGTAGTAGCCGAGGTTGGCCATCGCCTTTTCCGAATCGTTCTGCACACCAAGAGACAGCACGGCGTTGAAAACCATTTGCGGCGAAGCGACCAGGCCGGTGTAGCCATAAGCCCGGGCATAGACCTGGTTGAGATACAGCGGATTGCACTGCATGTAGGTCCGCGCAAAGGATTCCATCTGCGCCGAGAAAAAAGTAAAGCCGCGCGGATGAACGAACACCTGCCCGGGTTCGAACTCTTCGAGATAACGTCCGTAATGCGGATGGCGGACCTGGTCGATTGCCACCGGCACCGAGGCGGCGAGTTCCGCCTGCGGTCGGAAACGAATTGCCTGCGACATGAAATTCTCCTATTGGCGTAAGTTTCGAGGGACTGGCGTCGGTCTAGGCCGCTTCGATCAGCGACCGGGCGATGACTTTCAGGGCCAGCGTTTCCTCCGCCCCTTCGAAAATCGACAACACCCGCGCGTCGACGAAATAGCGGCTGACCGGGGTCTCTTCGGCATAACCCATGCCACCGTGAATCTGCATCGCTTCACGGGTCAGCCATTCGGCGGTCTTGCAGGTGAATAACTTGACCATGCTGGCTTCCATCTGCCCCTGTCCCTGATCCATCAACCGGCCAACGGCGTAGGTGAACTGACGGGAAACAGTCAGGAGCGTGGCCATTCGCGCCAGCTTGACCAAGGTCAATTGGAACTCGCCGATCGGCTTGCCGAAGGCCTTGCGCTCCTGGGAATAGGACACCGCCCGTTCGAAAGCCGCCTGCATCACACCGATCGCCCGCGCGGCGGTCTGGATGCGGCCGCCGGCGAAGCCGGACATGGTGAAATAAAAACCCTTGCCCTCGCCTTCCGGACCACCGACCAGATTTTCGTCAGGAACGAAGACCTGGTCGAAAAAGACTTCATAGGAGTGCATGCCGCGATAGCCGATGGTCGCAATCGCCCGACCGCTGAGTACGCCGCCTTGCGGTTGGCGAAACTCGAAATCGTGTCCGTCGACCGAATCCTTTTCGACCAGGAACATGCTCAAACCGCGATGGCCGAGCGAACGGTCGGGATTCGAGCGCGCCAGCACCAGTAGCAACCCCGCTTTGCCGGCCATGGTGCACCAGGTTTTCACCCCATCAAGAATCCAACCGCCCTCGCATTTGCTGGCCTTCAGCCGCATCGCCGCGACATCGGAACCGGTGTCGGGCTCGGTCACGGCGATCGCGCACAGCGGATCGCCCATCGCCACCTGCGGCAGCCACTTTTGCCGTTGTGCTTCGGTGCCGCCTTTGAGCAAGGAGCGGCTGAGGATTTCCGGACGGGTGATCAGACTGCCGGCACCGCCGAGCGAACCACGTGACAATTCCTCGGTGACGACGATCATCCCCATGTTGTCTTCGTGATCGTCGCTTTGCAGACCGCCGTAGCGTTCGGGAATCGACAGGCCGAAGCAGCCCATTTCGGTCAATTGGCCGAGAATTTCGGCGGGAATGATCAGATCGTGGCGATGGATTTCCTCAGCCAACGGCATCACCACGCTGGTCGCCAGTTTGCGGAAGGTGTCCTGCATCATCGTCGCATGTTCGTCGAGCAGGTAGGCGCCACTGGCGCCGTTGCGGGCAATCACCTGCCGACCCAACGCCTCGAGGTGGCGGGCGTCCAACTGACGGTGGCAATAAGCCCTGATCGCCGGGTCCGCCAACGTCGCCAGATCGTCATCGGTCAAGCCGAAACACTGCGGTCTGGCCGACAGACGGTTGCTGATGTTTTGCAGGGCTTCCGCGCAAAAGATTCTGGCAATCCCCTCTTCCAGCAACGCGTCCTGCCCAGGAACGGCTGCGGCCTGAGCGGCATAGTCGATGACGAAGCGCGCGCCGGCCGCCTCCGCCGCGCACCAGGCGAGGTCGAAACAGGCTTGTTGATGCTCGTCCAGTTTGTCGTTCGACAAACCTTTGCCAGCGGCGCATTCCTCTTTCAGCCAGCGCAGCGATTTGCCGACCAACGCGTCGGCCACCGCCAGATATGTCGTTACCAATGACAACGGGTCCATACCCTGATTCATGAGATTACCTTTCCGGTCAGCGTTTCGAGGATCAATGCCTGGCCCGGTCATTGACGATACGGACGAACGAACGGGAACGCAGTTCATCCAGCGTGATACCGGTCGCCAGGACTTCCTGCTCGGTGATCGCGCCGCAAGCCATGCCACGCAGGAAGAAGTTGAGCAGGCCCTGGCCGGTAGCCGCATCGTCAAAGGTGTTGCCGACCAGCGTCGCCTGCGCGGCCTTGTTCAGGAAGGCATTCAGACGCGCCGAAGCGTCCTGCAGACCACTGAGGAAAAAAGTATCGACCGCGGCATAGCGCACCGGCAATTGCCCCGGGTTGAGATCCCAGCCCTGATAGTAGGCATGACGCAGCGAATGGATGATGTTCTCGTAATGCAGCCGCCAGGCGCTGTGCACCACGGCGCGATTTTCATCCATTTGTTGCGGTGTCAGCGGCGCGTCGGCCGACGCTTTGTGCGGGCCGATCGGCATGGTCGTCGTCGCCCCGTCGCTGATGGTGATGCCGGTGCCGGCTAGACTTACCTGCAACACGTGGCGAGCGAAGTCCGACGCCGGATGGGTGTGGCTCTGATAAGCGGCAGTGATGTTGCACGAGGCGGTGTAATCGTAGGTGCCGAAAATCGCCGAACGGCAGCGCCCGTTCGCGGCGGCAACCAGCAATGGCACGGTATTTTCGCCTTTGTGGTTGATGATCGACTGGGTGGTTTCGATCATGATTTCCATCTTCAGCGAATCTTTGGCGAAACCGAGCCGTGCCTCGAGGTTTTCGAGAATTTTCGCGCAAGTGGCAACCTGTGTCGGCGTGGTGACCTTAGGCAAGGTGACGATGAAATTCGCCGGTAACTGGCTGCCGGTCAGTTCGGCCAGCCGGGTCAGGAAAATGTCGAGCGTGCGGATCGAGCGCACCTTGCATTCGTCCGAAAAGGTCTTGATGCGGATGCCGATGAATGGCGAGAGCACCTTGTCGCGCATCCCCTTGGCCACTTCTTCGGCCGCGGCGGCGGCGTGGGTGTCTTCTTCCTGATCGGGACGGTTGCCGTAGCCATCCTCGAAGTCGATCCGGTTGTCCTCGATCGGCTCGCTTTGCAGCTTCTTGATGACCCGGTTGAACACCGTATACGCCAGCCAGGCAGCGGGTTTGACGCCGCGGACCTGCTCCGGATTTTCTTCCAGCGCCCGGGTCAGACTGCGTTGATAAACCGGATTGGTCGGCAGGATTTCGGCACCCGGCAACCCCAAGGCGCGGGCAAAAACCAGATAATTCGGCGCGTAGGTATCGATCATCTTCAGCGCCACTTCGCCTAGCTTGCCGGCGAAACCGGCTTTGAACAGATTGGCGCCACCATAAACGGTATGCACCGGCTGTCGTTCGAAAGAGTCGGCCGGGTAATGGCCCTTGAAATCAGCGTTGGCAGCGTGCAACTCGCTGTAATAGGCATTCAACTCGTCATTGGTCAGACTGAGCTTCATCTTTTCTCTCCATCAGCGTTTTTTAAAGAAAGGGAACAAAATGTGCGGCGGATAGTGATCGCTTGCCCTCGTGGCGGCATGACCGCTGGTCAGCGGCAGGGCGCTGCGGATCATGGCGAGACGCGGATTCAGCGCTCCAGCCACCGTCGTTGATGGCCATCGGGCACCATGCGGCCAGAAACGATCAGCGCTCAGAACGCCAGCGTTAAAATCGATGCAACCATCGGTCACGACGATGCGAGACCCATCGACAGGCAAGGAACAGAAGGGACCGTCCAAAGCAGGCCGATCTTGGCCATTGCCCGGAGATACGGCACCGATAGTGGGTACAAAGACAGGTATGGAAGGTAAGAAGGGCGAAAAAAGGGGGGAAACCGACTGGACCACCCGATGGCCCGCGAGAGGTCCAACCCCCACGACAGCCAAACGCCCAAGGACTCGAAACAGCAAATGCGCTAACGAAGGGATGAGCGATTGACCCCGGCTCGCTTTGAGGTTGAAGAACAGCAAAATCATTGCCTGTAACATCAGTCTTCTTTCCTCATCGCAGAGCATTGCCAAGTAATGCCGATGAAGCGGGATCTTTGATCCGATTCTAGCGGTTGAGGTGGCTGTCCTGCAAGCAGCCATACTCCGACAAGATGGACAAAAAATCCGCATGGCGTAAGCGAGCCATTTTTTTACAGAAAATAAAAAAATGAGATTTTTTGATTTTTTTTCCAACCGAGTAGCGATAGTCAGCCGATCGAAACCGTCTTTTCACCGACCGGATCAAAGACAACAAATTTCATATACATCAATTTATGATTAATTGATTTCCGATTAAAATCATGTAGAAATACAATTGGATGGTACAAAAAACGCTGATTTCCATCATGTTCGCCACACTGATGAAAAACCTTGCGAGAACAGGTTTCTTCCTGGGACTTAACAATCGATAAATTTGCTGCGGCGCAGCGATCCATCTCGAATTCTACGGGCATCGGCGACTTTCCGCCTGATCTTCCGATAATCATTTCCGCTCATCCGACAATGGAAATACGCAGGCAATAAAAATTGGCGTTGTCGGTGATTTCGCCGTATAGTCGCCCGGTCATCCGCAACGAACGCCGCTGTTTTTGATGGTTCGGCGGACGATCTCCAAATAATCTCGAAAAATGCTTCCATAAAACCTAAATGGCGCCGCCTGGCGCCTGGGCCGTTCACATCCGGCGCGGCGAGCACGCGCCGTATCCGTTTATTGCGAGAAAGGAATTTCTATGAATCCCCAGAATGGTTACGACGTCGAAGATCTGAGCGTCGGCATGAGCGCGGAAATCGCCAAGACGATCACTGACGCCGACATCGTCATGTTCGCTGGCGTATCCACCGACGTGAACGCCGTGCATATGGATGAAGAGTTTGGCCGGACGACGATGTTCGGTGGTCGCATCGCGCACGGCATGCTGACGGCCAGCCTGATTTCCTCGGTTCTCGGCAATCGCCTACCCGGCCCGGGCGTGATTTACATGGCGCAGTCGTTGCGCTTCCGCGCGCCGGTGCGGCCCGGCGACACGGTGCACGCCAAAGTGACCGTCAAGGAAGTGATCCTCGAGAAATGTCGGGTGGTGCTCGATACCGTATGCACCGTCGGCGACAAAGTGGTCATCGACGGCGAAGCCACCTTGATGCCGACCTCGAGGAAGAAGCGGGAAGCGGCCAGCAAATGAGTGGCCCGGTTGGTCTAGGCGTGTCGTTCGTGAAGACCAGCCGCATCCAGCGAATCCTTGGCGGCAAAGCACTTTTCGACGCCCAGTCATGAACTGATCGGCTTCGATCATGTCCGGTGTGGCCGCTCAGCGAGCCATTCCGACGCGCGTCTGGGTCGATTCCTGATATCGATCTGGACTGGATCTCGGTCGCGATCTGACGGCCTGGAAATGCTGAAGCAATCGGCGAACGGGATGAAGCCCAAGACGCTGGGGCGTAGACAACGAGATCTGGCCACTGGATAGATAACGTGGCGAACACCGCGTAACGCGGCGTTTAGTCCACGTAATTGTTTATTCGGTGTTTCCCCGACGTGTTCGAGGCCGTGCTTGACGACTCCGGACGGACTGCGGATCCGGCGGTCATGTTTTCAATGGACTTGAACTGAGATATGCTGCGTGGACGTCACAGAAACGAGATAAAACAACATAGGAATTAGGAGGGAACAT
>JAEUOJ010000021.1 GCA_016789495.1 Accumulibacter sp.
ACGACGTTTTTGTTCCTGAAGAGAACGCTTTCGCCGAAATTCGTGGATTGAAGGGACCGTTCGCCTGCCTCGATTCGGCCCGTTACGGGATCGCCTGGGGAGCGCTGGGAGCCGCTGAATTCTGTTGGCTGACTGCTCGACAGTACGTGCTCGACCGCCATCAATTCGGTCGGCCGCTGGCCGCCAATCAGTTGATTCAGAAAAAGTTGGTCGACATGCAGACCGAAATCGCCCTGGGTCTGCAAGGTTGTCTTCGTTTAGGGAGAATGAAGGACGAAGGAACGGCCAGCGTCGAGATTACCTCCATGCTCAAACGCAACTCGTGTGGCAAGGCGCTGGATGTCGCCCGGACGGCACGCGACATGCTCGGTGGAAATGGCATTTCCGACGAATTCGGAGTCATCCGGCACTTGGTCAATCTCGAGGTGGTCAACACCTACGAGGGAACACACGATGTTCATGCCTTGATTCTCGGCCGGGCGCAAACCGGCATCGCCGCGTTTTGAAGGTCTGACCCGTCTCGCCGAAGCGGATAGCCTTTCCCGGGTGCAACCGTCAAAACTAAATCTCTTAAAACAAGGTAATTGATCGGCCGAACCACTTGGCGACGAATTGTAAAAACCGATTCACGCTTCTTGGTAGCGCTTGACGGCGATTTCTATCATGGCCATCGGTTTAAAGACGGTGCTTTGTTTGCCGACAATTATTGTCATGCTCGCTTGACGATTGCCTGGGTTGCCTGGCCTTGGTCCGGCTCACTTTCATGATCGGGATGGTTGGAGATACGAGTGAGAGATCTTGTGGAAATGGATGACACTCGCGTCAAACCCATCTGTCGGCACCAAGTGAGTTGGTCGTGTGGGTGTCGCAGCGTTGTCGCAAAAGCGGTTTCCTCTGTGCGGACAGTTAATTTGATGGCATATCGATGCGCGCGGGAGATGATCCAAACCATGCCAGGATGTTGCTTGCCGATATGTGCTTTGCCAAATGGAACCATCGTTCACGCCGCTAGCCTTGGGCCAAGGCAGGCGCCGGCGGTTGGCTGAGAATGGCCGATTTTTTAATCTCGGATCGCAGACTCGGCCTGGCCAGTGTGCGGTGATGCGCGAGACATGACTTCTTTTTATTTATTTCTAGAGCCGTCCGCGCTCTTCACCGTAGTCGTCGGACTGCTGGTGCAAGTGACGGCGAACTTGCCGGTTCGAATGCGTCTATTCAAGAGATGGCGCCAGAGGCGTAACTGCGCGGAGCGCTGTAGGAAGAGTTGTGCCGCGTCGCGTTCCAATCAGGTTTCTCGGCGCTGGCGGGGTCGAAATCGTGCCTGCGCTTTTGGGCCACATTGGAGGCTGTTGGCTTCTTGTCGCAGGTTGCGCTGTTCGCTGCCGAGTTCTTCCAGCCGGTGGTCTAGCCGGACCATTTCTACAAGTTGACATTTTCTGTTTCATTTACTTCCTGGAGACCCACATGACCGACGAGAGGACACCAGATGACGCTGTAAACAGCGCAGTTTACTTCCCTCCTGCCGAGGAAAGACGTTCACAGATGGACAGACGGCGTATTCCGGACCGACGTCAAGGGAAGGATTCCGAACATAATCTTAAGACTGGAGGTACAAGTAACAAAGAAATCGATGCTTTGTTCGCCGAGTTGGAGATGCGGGTCTCGGCAGCGATTCGACAGAACGAATGGCGCGCCAAGAATGATGGGTCAGGCTGGGACAAACTGATCGTCCCGTTACCCAAGGATTTTCCAACGCAAGGCCTTCGATCGTCGACCAACCGTAAAAACGACGCGAGTATCCGTCGGGTTGCTAAGCGGGTAGAGCTCGAATATCTGTAGCCTGTTTCTTATTTTCTGTAGCGATGCCGGTCGTTCAATGGTCAGCTCGCTGCTGGAAAGGCTCACGCCAGTCAATCGACTGTGATTTCTGGCTGATCATTCGTGCTGTAGTTTTGAAAAAGTCACTTTTGCCCGTTCCGTATTGCAAGGAGGAAACGTCGTGCCAGATCGTTGCCGTGTCACACCGGAAGGATTTGTGTGGTTACTCGGTGCCGCCTGTCAATTGCACTGTCTACCTTTTGATGCGACATCTTTGCTGAAAAAATTTCCCTTACCACACACCATGGCAGTGCTACGCAAAGCGCTCGAGTATTTTGGTTTCCGCTCCGCTGTTGCCGCTGTCGATGTGGGTGGGCTGCAACGACTGACGTTTCCTTGCTTTGCGCTCGTTCCCGCAGGTGGCGCTCATTCGACGAGCGAAGGAATGGTTCGCCCACCGATGATTGAGCAGTCGAGATCATCCCATGCTGAACCCTCGACTGACTTCGCCGACTTCGTATTGCTGCTCAAGGCCGAGGGCGACCGAGTGTTTTATCTTGCTCCTGACGACAACCAACCTCGTGAAGCAGCGGCCAAAAGTTTCCTCGATAGTGGCTTGGGGTTGGTGCTGCAGATTGGTCGCGCCGACAAGTCTTCAAGCAACCTAGGTAAACACGCCGATAGCTCCGCTGAAACGCGCCCCTCAACGACGTCGATAACGGCCACCGAGCCCCAGTCCTCGCCTCGGAAGAACTTCCGCTGGTTCAAAGCCGAGTTGCGCAAGCATCGAGCCGTCTGGCGAACGGTATTACTAGCCTCGTTGATCATACAGGCGATCGCATTGGCTGCCCCGCTGTGTACGCGGATGATTATCGACGAAGTGATTGTTCAGCAGACCAATAACACCTTGGTGGTGCTCGGTTTTGCTCTTGCTTTCTTTATTGTATTCACTGCGGTGATCAACTGGCTACGGCAATATCTGGTGTTGCAAACCAGTAATCGCATCGTCGCCGTGCTGGGTAATCGGGTGCTCGGTCATCTGCTACGGCTGCCGCTAGCCTTTTTCGAAACGCAGCCAGCTGGCGCACTGTTGTCGCGATTGCAAGGGGTTGAAATTTTGCAGCGTCTTGCTGCCAGTACCGCGTTTACGGTCATTTTTGATTTCCCTTTTTTACTCTTTTTCGTCGCGACCATGTTTTGGCTGTCCTGGAAACTGGCTTTGCTTTCCCTGTTAGTGATCGGCGTGATCGCTGTGCTGTCAGTTTCGGTGATGCCCATGTTTCGCGATCATCTCCATCGACAATTCCTGTTAGGAGCTCGTAACCACGCCTTTCTCACGGAATACTTGGCGAACATGGTGACGGTCAAGGTGCTGCAGATAGAGCCGCACTTTGAAAAACGTTACAGCGATTATCTGGCCAGTTACCTCGCAGCTGGTTTGAGCAGCCGACAGGCGGGCAATAGCTACCTGATCGTTACGCGTGCTCTTGAGCAAACGATGCTGCTGATCATCCTCATTGCCGGCTCGTCGATGCTGACGGAAAACACCGGGTTCACCATCGGGGCGCTGGTCGCATTCCTGATGCTCGCCAACCGTCTCGGTGAGCCGCTGCTTCGTCTGGTCGGATTGTGGCAGGACATCCAACAAGCCACGATTGCCGTCGACCGGCTTGGCGAAATTCTCGATCTGCGTGGCGAAAAGCATAGTGCGTCACCACCGCGCGGCATTCCCGTCCCGGGGCGCATTGATGTCGAGAACCTGGCTTTTCGTTATTCCGCAGAGTATCCATGGATATTCCGTCATCTCAATGTGGCTTTTCCGGCGGGCGGCATTACTGTGATCAAGGGGGCGTCCGGCAGTGGCAAAACAACCTTGGGTAAATTATTGCAAGGTTTTTACAATCCCCAACACGGACAAATTTTTCTGGATGGCGACGATATCCAGGAGTTTGCCGCGAATGATCTGCGTGACAACTTTGCCGTTGTACCTCAAGAAACCGTGCTGTTCGCTGGCACTATTTATGACAATTTGGTAATCCGGCACCCGCAAGCAAGCTTCGAGGAAGCACTGCGGGCGTGCAAAGCAGCCGGTATTCATGATTTGATCGATCGACTTCCCGATGGTTATCGGACGGAAATCGGCGAGGGTGGGGTCGGCTTGTCAGGTGGTCAACGTCAGCGGCTTGCCTTGGCGCGTGCGCTGCTTCGACGACCTCGCATTCTGATCATTGATGAAGGACTGTCGAATCTCGATAACGTTGGCATCGAAGAAATTTCACAAACGATCAATTCCTTAAAAGGAAAAACGACCATTATTTACTTTGGCCACGAAATTCCGCCTGGGTTGAAGGTCGACCAACTGATTGATCTTTGTCGATAGCGAAAAGTGATCCATGCGCCTGTTTCCGGTGATAACACCCACGGTCTTGACAGGTAAATCAACACGGCTAAAGAGCATGACCAGATAAACCGTTGACGGGTCGTCAGTCTCGTCAGGCGGATGGCTATCCGTGCCAATCTGGCGATCAGGTCATGCGCGATTTGTATGCCGTCGCCAGACTTTCTGGAAAACGGGTTACTCGAAAACTACTCTTCAAATATTGGCTGGCACGCGGACCATTTGCCAGCTTGGCCGACAACAGAAATTCTCGATTGTGACATTGATGAAATTCCGACAATTCGTTCCTCGCCTGTCGATCATCTCGACAGACATTTTTCATTCTTTTTCTAGGCTCAAAAGGTCTTTCCATGGTGACCAGACTGATCGGTTGCTCGTTTCAATACGCTGGAGGAGCGAATGAAGACGCTGGGAGGACTTGGCGATTTCGTTCAATTGATCGATGGCCGATCTTGGCTGGTTTTTCTGGTCGGGCTGCTTCTGTCGCTGGTGATCCTGTTCCTGTTCTCCAATTCACGGATCAGGTTACTTGGAGTGATCATTGGTTTGACGTCTTTAAGCTCGTTTCTTGCCTTTCCCGGTCGTAAAGCCTGGGACAACTATCAGTCTCAGCAGATTTACCTGCGACGACTCGATCAAGCGGAGGCGCGTTTCGTCGAACGCTGCGCCAGTGCGGGTGAAAAAATTCATCGGGTCGTCGAGGATGTCGAAGGCTTGACCCTTCTGAAGCTGCGGCCGAATAACTACGACCCGGGACGACAAGATGCGGTCGACCCCTACGGGGAAGATTATGATTGGTCATCTCCCACCGCCTATATTGCGACCTTCCTGCAAGCCCGCAATGTCGAAAATTTCCTGGTCGATAAACTGACCGACAGCAAGCCGGGCTATCGTTACGTTGATGTGCCCAATGCCAAAAGCGGCAATTTTTATCGCTACACCGCCTATATGGGCTTACCGACAACGCCGGTCAGTAACCCCGAGCCGATGTTCATGCTCAAAAGCGAACCGATGACCGGTTCGCCGGCGCGATATGGTGTTACCTATGAAGACATCACCACGGCCGAGGATCGCTCTTTCTGGATTGCTGGCAGTTCTCTGAAAGTGATCGACACCGAAACCAAGGAAGTGATCGCTGAACGAGTGGGGTACATGATCGATAAAGGACTTGGTAAAACCACCGACATCCGCAAACCCTGGACACATGCGCTGACGACTCCCGGTTGGTCATGTCCGATGCACGCCGGCTCGGGACACACCCGTGGGTTTGTCGAAAAAGTTCTGAAAATCAAAGGGACATAATCCGATCGTCCATTCAGGATGCTAAGTGATCTAGTCGATTTGTGTTCGATAAGGTTAATCCGGCAGGAAATAGGAAAAATCCCGGCTCAGCCCTCATTCAACCGCCAAGTGTCACTGAGCAGACCATGGCTCAATTCGTCTGTGTCGCTTTCAACGCATCGCGGATCAGTGGTAGCGTGGCTTCTTGGTGCTGACAATCGGCCAAGGCCGGGAAAGAGGGCCAGCCACTGTCACCCCATTCCAGCCCTGCGAACTGTCGGCTGGTTTCATAACGAGGAATGACATGGAAATGCACCTGATGGTCGACCATCATCAACATCAGGTAATTGATCCGATCGTAGGCAAAAGCTGTTTTCAGAGCTGTTTCCAGACGTGCCACCACTTCGGCCAATTCGCTCATTTCGGCTGCGCTGACCTCGGAAAAGCTCGCCGCATGACGGTTTAGCGAGATCACGCTGGCGCCCAGTGTCGGTTGCGACGGCCTGACCGACCATGACCAGGCCGGGGTGTTGAAGACCATCAGCTCATCCACGCGAAATTTTTCGCGGAACTGGACAATTCCTTGTGTATTGCTCATATTTTTTCCTTTTTAAACTATGCCAATTTTCAGTGGCCGGTCGATTGTCCCGGTAAACGAAATGGATAACTCCAACGCGATGACAAACTGTGGCAGACTGCGCCGGGTTATCTCCCAATCCATCGCAGTAATTCATTAGATCGCTAGTCACAGGGAGTTGTCCATGACCCGCTATGGATTTGTCGCTTCGGGCGGCGGCTATCGCAGTTTTTACACCGAAGGTGTTCTGGTCTGGCTGAAGCGAAACGACATCCCGGTGGTGCACATCGCTTCGACCAGTTCCGGCAACAATATCGTTGTCGACTATCTGCTGTGGGACTGGCAGACCGAGGAATTGCCGCCGGTGCTGACGCGCACCGTCCGGCTCAATCTGACGGATGTCTTCAGCATTTTTACCAATTTTCGCGGATTGCGTCCCCACCTGTTGTCCGGGGGGACGCATTTATTCAGTGTCGACAAGGACAGTTGCCGGAAATCACTGTTGCTCGACGATCCGCGTCGACGCGCCCTGCTTGCCGAACATCTGCAGAGCATTCGCTGGGACATTCGGGCGACCAATCTGACCAAGCGTCAGGGCTGCTTCTTCAACGTCAATCAAATTTTGTCGCGGATCGACGAACAGAGCCTGGCGGTATTCATGGACGCCTTTCTTGCCGGCATTACCACCATCCCGTATTTCAAGGCCATCACCATCGACGGGGAGTACTACATCGAAGGAGGCTACCTCGACAATACCCCGTTGCGCACCTTGTTCGAAGACGAGAACGTCGATGAAATCATCGCCGTTGACTTCACCGACTACGACTACCACCGCGAACTCGACAAACTCTACAAATCGAAATCCTTTTTATTACCGATCAACAGCATCGATACGCATCTGCTGGTCAGCGACCTGCAACTGTCGCTGCCCAATGCACGCGTTTTCTCACAAGCCGTATTGATCAACGATATGCTTGCCGCCATGGGCAGGCAGACAGCGGACATCGGCGGCAAACGCTACTATGCCAAACCATTGCACGTACTGCGTCCCAAGGATCTCGAGAGCATGACCATTTCACTCAAGGACAGCACGGCCCAGAAACGCTACTTCGAGCTCGGCTTGCAGCAAGCGGCCGAGAGTTTCGGGAAAAATTGACCGCGCTCAAGGCGAACGGGTCGGACGATGCCGGCAGCCATTCAGCAAATCCCAATCCGGCTCGTAAAGACGGGTATGCACGTCCAGCATGCCGAGTACGGTATGGAACAGGTGGTCATGACTTGCCGGCTGGGTTGCGCGCTGCTTCAGGCAATCGATGTCAATGGCCAGGCGCTGGGCAAAGCCCGGTGAAAACCACAATACCATCGGCACCTGCGTCTGCTCTTTCGGTGCGATTGCGTAAGGCAGGCCATGCAGAAACAGATTATTTTCGCCGAGCGATTCGCCATGGTCGGAGACATAGAGCAACGCCGCGTCGATTTTGCCGGCGTGCGCCCGCAATTTGGCGATCAGTCCGGCCAACACATGATCGGTATATGACAATGCATTGTCATAGGCATTGACGATCTCTTCACGAGTACATTTTTGCAGATCGTCGTTTTCACAGGCGGGCTGAAAGCGGGAAAACTCCTGCGGATATCGACGAAAGTAGGACGGGCCATGGTTGCCGAGTTGATGCATGACCAGTAGTTGCCTTCCGGTCGCATTTGCCAGACGCTCATCCAGACCGAACAGCAACCCACCATCCAGGCAACGACCGCCGGCACACAGGCCAGGCGGAGCGAGAGCCGCGACCGAGTCATTGGACAATCCTTCGCAGACGCCCTTGCAACCCGACTGATTGTCACGCCAGTGGATACCCACGCCTGCACGAGCCAGCACGTGCAATAACGATTCGCTGCCATTGATGCGTTGCGCATCATAGTTGCGTCGGCCAAGCGGTGCGAACATGCAAGGCAAAGAGACTTCGGTATTGGTCCCGCAACTGGTGACATCGTTGAAATTGATTACCGGCAAGCGGGCCAATTCAGGCGTCGTTGGCCGGGGATAACCGTTCAAACCCCAATTGGCGCCACGGGCCGTTTCACCGATCACCAGCATCAGGAGCACGGGTTTATCATCAATCGTCCAGCTCGCGCCTGGCACGGCATCCAGGCCGATCGCCTGGCGGGGCATCGCGGCACCGCGTGCAGTCGTCGCCATAATACTGGCCATTGACCAGAGGTAATTGGCCGGAGTAATCAGGTAACGCACTTCTTTGTGGTTGCGCATCAGTGACGCAAGAGGCTGAAAGATGGCGAGTAGGGTTGTTCCGGCAATTAGAACACCCAGCAGCACAGTAGCGATGCGTCGCAGCACGGCGTGTCCCCAGGAACGTTCGACGATCTTCACACGCCACAAGAACAGCAGCGGCACGACGGCATATAGCAACAAATGCGCCAGTAAGCCCCAAGAAAGCAATTCACTAGCCTCGGCCCGGTCGGTTCGCAAGACATTGCGCAACATCGACGGATCCAGATACACCCCATAAACCTGCATGAAATAGATCGCTGGCGCGGTGGTGATGATCAGCAAAGCCAGCAAAGGTTTGACCGTCCAGCGATTCGCAAAAAATATCAACAAGATGAAATGCAAAATGACCAGCAGGACGACCAGCGCCAGCGCGAAGCCCCAAGTGCCGCCGTCCGAGAAACTGCGATCCTTGAGCGCAGCAACGAAAAATGGCCGATTGCCGACCACGGCCCAGAAAAGAACGGTCAGTAACACCAACTGCTCGACACTGGCCCGGAAACGGAAGCCTCGGTCGCGCACTGCCGCCGCTATAGAAGAAAAGATTACTTGCATGAAACGAAGTTTACATTGAAGAGCATGTCGAGCCATCCCATGAAAAAGCCGAAAGATGTCTTTGGTCGTCATCGGCTCATCAGTCAACGCAAGGTGACAGGCGGATCGAATGGGCGGCGCCCACAAATCTCCACTTGGCGTGGCGCAGCTCTGGATGTTGTTGTCGATCACGACTCAACGATACGATCCGATGCGAACGGCAGAGCGATACGCTGACTTTCCCCGGTTGTGGAGGGGTTCGAGCCGCGGGCTCATGCCAACTTTCTTCATCTATCGAAAGGTGAAACCGGCTATCTTTCGAGCCAACCGGATCTGGTCGAGCGAATCAACTCGGCGTTTCATGCGCAAGACATTGTGGCGGCACCGTCAGTTGGCGCCACAATTTCGCGTCATCAAACATCCGTTCGGCTACACCAGGGGCGCTACTTGGGCTTCCCTAAAGTGGCTTGCCTCCATTCAAAAATCGGTAGCTGACAACGGTCGAAAGCGTGAAAGCGTGGCAACAGCGTTGACGCACACCCCAGGAGTATTTATAATCCTCTTTCTTCGCGTGACGGGGATAACAGAAACAAATTGATCTGTACCCTCACGCTGGCGGCTTTTAAAGCAGCTACTCAAGTGGCTGCCGTGTTCGCGGGGTGGAGCAGTCTGGCAGCTCGTCGGGCTCATAACCCGAAGGTCACAGGTTCAAATCCTGTCCCCGCAACCAGCTCTTTAACAATGAGGCGACCGATAGGTGTGGGTTTTTGGTCTGGAGGTGGTTTAGATTTGCTGAGAGGCAAAGATAAGCTGTCAAGAGATGGAGAACTCGCACGGAGTAGGATGCTGGGTAGTTTCCTGGGTGTTTG
>JAEUOJ010000071.1 GCA_016789495.1 Accumulibacter sp.
CGCGAATTTTTTCCTGCATGTGGTTGAACGCCCGACTGGCATGGCGAACTTCTTCCGGGCCATCGTCAGGAAGCGGCGGGCGTTCGAGGTCCTCGCCGAGCGCCAGCGCCGCTTGTGCCAGTCGACGCAGCGGGCGGGTGACGAAGCGTGTGGCGAACCAAGTCAACAAGGCCAGGCCGACGACGAAACTGATGAACGCGGCGAGGGTGCGTTGCGGCGGTGGCGGTGGCCGTGGTGCCGTCGCTTCGACCAGAAACGGCGTGCCGTCGCTCAATCGGGTGCCCAGATAGAGCATCGGACGTTGCCCCGCTTCTCCGGCGACGGCCCGCAGTTCGAGCGGCCGGTCAGCGAGATGATGAGCCAGTTGCGTCCAGGCGGGGTGCTCGAATTCAGCGCCCAGCGGTCTTCCGGGGGGTAAGGGTGCCAACGCGAAGTGATAGCGCTTGCGCTGTGCCTGCAGCCGCGCCAGTGTCGCCAGACGATCGCTGGGGGGTTGTGCGTCGAGCAACCAGACGACGGTGACGATGTCGGTGGCAATCTGTTCGAAAACGTGGCCGCGCGCCGTGCGTCCGCGTTCGCCGAAAAACAGCGCCAGGCTGCTGACGAGCACGATGCTGGTGCCGATCAGCCAGATCAGCATCAGTCTGCCGAACAAGCTGCGCGGCCGCCGCCAACAACTGCTGTCCCGCGCGCGAGGATGGCTCATCGGACGCCGTCGCCGACGGGTGCGCCAGCGGCGTCGATTTCGCGCACTTCGGCGGCGAGAACATAGCCTTCGCCGCGCACGGTCTTGATGATCCGCGGTTCGCGCGCGTCGTCGCGCAAGCGCTGTCGCAGCCGGCTGATCAGCAGGTCGATCGAGCGATCGAAGACTTCGGCTTCGCGACCCTGGGTCAGTTCGAGTAACTGGTCGCGGTTGAGCACCCGTTGCGCGTGTTCGATCAGCACCAGCAACAAGCGGTATTCGGCGCCGGAGAGGACGACCACCACCTCGTCCTCGTCGAGCAATTGCCGAGCCGCCGTGTCGAGTCGCCAGCCGGCGAAGGCGAAGCGGTGCGCTCGCGGCGCGGCGGTCGCTCCACGCAGATTCGGCGGCAAAGCGCGGGTCCGTCGCAACACGGCGCGGATTCGAGCCAACAGTTCGCGGGGAACGAAAGGTTTGGGCAGGTAGTCGTCAGCGCCCATTTCCAGCCCGAGGATGCGATCCACCTCGTCTCCTCGGGCGGTGAGCATCAGAATCGGCAATTGCGCGGTCGCCGGCAGCGCGCGCAGGTTGCGGCACAGCGTCAGTCCGTCGTCTCCCGGCAACATCAGATCGAGGATCAGCAGATCGAAACGCCCTTTGTCGAGCGCGGCCTGCATCTGCCGTCCGTCGGCGACCGCCGTTGCTCGCAGTCCCTGGCGTTCGAGGTAATCGCAGAGCAGGCTGCGGATTTCGCGGTCATCGTCAACGATGAGAATGTGATCGGGATGGGCGGTTGTCATGGACTGGGACTGGCGAATGCCGGGAGGCGATGGCCCAATTTATACCGCATCTCCAGCATCCGATCGTATCGTAGTGTATCCCCGAGGCGCCGTGATACCGACGATTGCAACAAGGCGGGCCGCCGACATATCCGGCATACATGGTCATCGTTCAATGGTTGCCATCCGAAGCGATGGTCTTCGGTCCCCCAAACGGGGCCAATTATCCAAGGAGTGAATCATGAATCGAAAAATGAAGATAGCCCTGGTGGCCGCCTTTGTCGCCACGGTCGGTGTCGGCGCCGGCGCGGTGATGGCAGATGGGCGTGGCCACTGCGGTCCTTTCGGCAAGGATATGCGCGCTGTCGCCGAGAAAAAGCTGAGCACACTGCACGAGGAATTGAAATTGACGCCGGCACAGGAACCGGCCTGGAGTGATTTCCGTAACACCGTTCAGACGCAAGCCGGCCGGGTGGACGAACGCTTCCGTGAGTGGCGCGGGGCAACGCCCGCGGCGACGGCTCTCGAAAGACTCGAGCGCGGCCAGAAAAGTTTAGAGGACCGCCAGCAGGCGCTTGCCGAAATCGCCAACGCCACCCGCCGCTTCTACGGCACGCTTGACCGGGCGCAGCAACAGCGCTTCGATGAAGCGACCCGTCAGTTGGCTCCCGGTGGTTTTCACCGGCATGGCCCTCGTGGTGACGCCTGAGTCGATTGCTGCAAATGGGTCGCGGGTCTTTTTCCCGCCGGCGGTTTCATTCCTCGCTGCCAGGAAAGGCGCTAAAGCTCGATCTGGGCGCGTCGTCCAAAAAAGGGGGCGGCAGTTCGGCGACCCACACCGCCGCGGCTGCTCCCCGCCGCTGGTGTAAAGCAGCCGCCTGCCGCGGCAGAGACGTTCAGCGGCGCTTGGCGAAAGCCAGGCCGATCATTCCCAGAGCAAGCAGTGACAACGCGCCCGGCTCCGGCAGCACGCCTCCCCGTTGGCCATCGAAGGAGATTTCACTGATGAACACCCAGGCATTGGCACGTTGGATGGCGATTTGCAGATCGGCAACATTTAGGTTGAGGCCGACGACATCAAACTGAAAGGGGGCATCGCCACTGGGGTCGGCCACGCCGTAGGTTGTGCCGGCGATCTGTACGCTCCGTGGCGCGCTGACTCCGCCGGCCCCATTGCTGTCGTCAAAATTGAAACTGACTTTCTGGATGTTTACCAGCCCGCCGAAATGAAAATGGATCGTCGGATCGATGGTCCAGCCCACATAAGGCCCGGGGCCCACCGGGGCTTCGGTGACGAACCAGTTGTTGTTGGCGACGACGCCATCGGTCAAATCCCCCTTGCCGCCGCTAAGGGGGGCGTTGTTGGTGCCGATCGCGCCGGTACCAGAGTAGGTATCGTCCCAGTAATTATACGAGCCGGTATTACCGTTCAACATGTCGTAGCTGGCTACGGTCAGCGGTGCGGCGATGGCAGCGCCGAAGGCCGATGCCGCCAATGAAGCCACGGCCAATTTCAAGACGACTTTGGTATTCATTTCGATCCCTGGACACGAATGGATAATGGCGAAACGAAAGCAAAAACTGGGCCGGACAATAAAATAATTCGATAAGTTAAATGGTTTTTGCTGTTATTAAATTTATAGTTGCAATATTTCGCGAGTCGGATCATGAATTTGCTGGCTAGTGTAAAGATTTTCGACATTCTTCTTGCGCTACCACAGCATCGGTCTGGCAGATCACCATGTCGCCTTCCGCGAGCCGGCACGCGTTACCGCGGTGTTTATCGACCACCTGACGCCAATAGAACGCCGCAATCGACGTTTGACTGCGGGCGGTACGCGGCGAATCGCGCCGGTGATCGGCGAGTGGCTCAGGCAAAGGAAAGTTTCAGCGCCATGAGGCGATTTTCACCACAAAGACCGATGCGGCCCGATCGGTTGAATCTGACTGACGCGGGATCGTGGCCGTCGGTCATCGACCGAACGACTGCGCCGTCCGGCGGTCAGCAGGAAAAATGGACTCTGGCAAGAATTTCGGCGCAGGAAGGCCACGAGCTGGCA
Organism: Accumulibacter sp.; assembly: GCA_016789495.1. Classification (GTDB taxonomy): domain Bacteria; phylum Pseudomonadota; class Gammaproteobacteria; order Burkholderiales; family Rhodocyclaceae; genus Accumulibacter. The sequence goes on from JAEUOJ010000071.1 coordinate 3,525, forward strand.
TTGAATGATCAGGCGGTTGGCGTTCAACTGTCGATAAACGTGATCATCGTTGCCAGATCTTCACTACCGATCGGCTCAAACGCCGTGAAGTGGAGGTCGGCGAGCACCTTGCGGCCCGAAGGGTCCTCATGCATATGGCACAGAATCTCCTGCACGGCGTCGCGTCTGTCGGCCCAGTCGGGGCCGACCATGAAGCAATGGAAGGCGTGTCCTCCACGACTCTCTGCCAGAACCTGCAGTTGCTTGCGTGACGGCGCGGCCAGCCCAGCCCAGGTTTCGTTGAATATGAATCCGAGATCGGCTTCTTCATTGATCACCGAGGCGGCGACATTGAGATGATTGCCAACAAAGTGACAACGGATCCGGCTCGCATCGATATCGAGCTTCGGCAGCAAGCCGAGACCCAGGAAATGAATGATCAATTTGTCGGTCGCACTGGCCACCCGTGGTTCGGCGGGCAGCGTGGCACCAACCCGTGCGACGACCAAGGTTTCATCTGCAACCCCGACCGGCCGGGCGACTGGCAGGTAGCCCTTTTCCCGGACGAAACAACCCGCACTGTAAGGATTGGCATAAACGATGTGACAGCCCACGTCCAACACGCGCTGTCGCTCGACCAAGAAATTGTCCTGGGGCTCGAAATGGATGCCGACGCCCAGTTTGCGTTGCAGATAGGTGTTGATCGTAAACCAGCCGAGGAGATTTTTGGCGGTATCGTGCGGACAAACGCTGAATTGAAATTTGTTCGGCATCAAAGTCCCTTAATGGGCATGAATCGAAAAAACATCGCGACGGAGGTTGGCATGGCGCTACCTCCTGGATTGGCTGGAGCGCGCCGCGTCGCCCTGTCGCCGAGAGGTGAGGCACGGAAACAACGAGCGCCTATCGCACGTGAGCAGTCGTTGAGAGCCGAGTGGTAGGGCGCGGTTTTTCCCGATTTCGAGGCGCATGGGAGTCTATGTCAAGAGAATTCGAGGAAAATGACTCGCTCTTCTCGCCGGCGCCGTAGATCAGCCTCGTCTCCCGTTCGACAGGTGATTAGATCAAGGCCGACGCAGTTCTCGCACGCGGACCGCTTTCCCTTCGGACTGTGGCAGCGTGTCCGGTGGCAGCAGCTTGACGATAGGGGTCACCAAGGTTTCGTCCCGAATCTGACGAGTCAGCAAAGCGGTCAGCCAGGCCAGGCGCTGGCTGTCGGTGCCATCGACATTGCGGGCGATTTCGGCTTCGACGATCAGTTCGTCCACGCCATCGATGGTTTCGAGGGTAATCAGATAATTGCTTCCCAGATCGGGAATTCTCATCAACACGCCTTCGATCTGCATGGGAAAGATGTTGCAGCCCTTGACGATGAACATGTCGTCGCTACGACCGGTAATCCGGTCGAGGCGGATATGCGTCCGTCCGCAAGGGCACGATCCGGGCAGGATTCGTGTCAGGTCGCCGGTACGAAAACGCAGCAAGGGCATCGCCTGGCGGTCGAGAGTGGTCATCACCAGCTCGCCGATTTCACCGTCAGCCACCGGTTCCAGGGTGCTGGGATCGATGATTTCGACGAAGAATGCGTCCTCCCAGACGTGCAGACCGTTCTGCTTGGTACATTCGAAGGCCACTCCGGGACCGTTCATTTCCGATAGTCCAAAGGAGTTGAAGGCTTTGACTCCGAAAACGGCCTCGATGCGTAGACGTTGTTCTTCGCTGTGCGGCTCGGCGCCGATGATGAACGTCCGCAGTTCGGTGCTCTGCCGTGGGTCGAAGCCTTCCTGTTCCATCACCTCGGCCAGCCGATGGACGTAACTGGGAATGGCATGCACGACATTGGTGCCGTAATCGCGTATCAGTTTGATCTGCCGCTGGCTGTTGCCAGCACCGGCGGGTATCGTCAGGCAGCCCAGTCGTTCGGCACCGTACTGAAAACCGAGCCCACCGGTGAACAGTCCGTAGCCACAGATATTCTGAAACACATCACTGGAGCGTACGCCAACCGAATACAGCGAACGTGCCATCAGATTGGCCCAGGATTCGATGTCGTGCTGGTTATGAAACACCGCGGTGGGATTGCCGGTGGTGCCGCTCGAGCTGTGCAGCCGGATGACCTCGGATTTGCCGATGCTGAGCATGCCGTATGGAAAGCTGTCACGCAGGTCCTGTTTGGTGGTGAACGGCAACTTGTCGATGTCGGTCAGCGCGGTGACCGAATCCGCCGTCAAATTCAACCGCCGGTATAGCGTTCCGTAATATGTCGATCGGCTCGCCAGACGAATCGTCTGCTGCAAGCGTGCCAGTTGCAAGGCTTCCAGTTTCGGGCGGGGCAGCGTTTCGATTTCACGTTCCCAGTACATAGTCGCCGAGAGTCTCCATTCGATTATTTCATTTTAAATCATTGTATTAAATACTGTTCAAACACGGCTTTCGATAAGGACGACCACTTCTGTGGCGATACCTTGACCACGGCCGATGGCTCCGAGCCGCTCGGCCGTTTTCGCTTTAACGTTGACACAATTTTCGGCAACCTGCAAATCGACGGCGATATTGGCGACCATTTGCGGCAAATAAGGCGCCATTCTCGGTTGCTGAGCGATGATCGTCGCATCGACATTGCCGACACACCAACCGGCATCGTGCAGCAGGGCACGCGTCGCCCGGAGCAGTTGCCGGCTGTCGGCGCCGCGATAGCGTTCATCGCTGTCCGGAAAGTGACCGCCGATGTCGCCCAGCGCCGCCGCGCCGAGCAGAGCGTCTGTAATCGCGTGCAATAGCGCGTCGGCATCGGAATGGCCGAGCAGTCCCCATCGGAAAGGGATTCGCACGCCACCGAGAATCAGTGGGCGCCCCGGCACCAGCGCATGGATGTCGCACCCCTGGCCGATGCGAATCATTCGCCGGCGCGACGCTGGAGTTGCAGGATCATTTCCGCCAGACGCAGATCGGCGGCATAGGTCACTTTGAGATTGCCGACCTCGCCGTTCACCAAGCGAGGACGAAAGCCCGCGGCTTCGATTGCCGAAGCTTCGTCCGTGCCGCCCGGGTAGTCGGCCATTGCTTGCGCCAAAAGACCGTAACGGAACATTTGCGGCGTTTGCGCCTGCCATAGCCGGTCGCGCGGTTCGGTACTCAGCACGCGTTGTTCATCGTCGGCTCGCTTGAGGGTGTCGGCCACCGGCACGGCCAGCAAACCGCCGACCGGATCGTCGGCCAATTCGTCGCACAACGCCGACAACATCGCCAGCGACAGGCACGGTCGAACCGCGTCGTGCACCAACAACCAGTCATCGTCGGCGGCGACTGTCGCCGCGGCTCGCAAACCGTTGCGAACGCTGTCGTAGCGGCTTGCGCCACCGCAATAGAGCGTTTCCAGTTTATGTCCGAGGGAACTCCAGTCGTGGCGTCGCCAATGGGCGTCGTCCGGAGAGAGAACGACCCATACCCGCTGGATCCGTTCGCATCGGCACAGTGTCGCCAGACTGTGATAGATCAGCGGCTGTTCGTTCAGTCGCTGGTACTGTTTTGGGGTTTGGCCGCCGAATCGGGAGCCACTACCAGCCGCGGGAACGATTGCGAAGTAACTGTTCATCGTTTAATTTTAACTAAATATCGTCATCGGTTGATCGACCGCCAAGCACCGGCCCGCCGCTGTCGCGGTCCGGGTTACAATCGTCCGTCTGGCAGGTCACCTCATGGAGGACCGTTCATGACCGTTTCGACCGCGTCTGTTCGTCCGGCGGCCGTCGCCGGCATGTTTTATCCCGAGACGGCGGCGGTGTTGACTGGCGATTTGCGTCGCTTCCTCGACCAATCATCGGTTGAGTGTTCGTCGCCACCGCCGAAAGCATTGATCGTCCCGCACGCCGGCTACATTTATTCGGGCTCGACCGCGGCGGCGGTGTACGCGCCACTGGCCGGCCGGCGCGATACCATTCGCCGGGTGGTCCTGCTCGGCCCGTCCCATCGCGTGGCCATCGACGGTCTGGCTCTACCGTCGGTCAGCGGTTTCGCCACGCCGCTGGGCGTGGTGCCGCTCGATCAAGAGACGATGGCGACGCTGCTTGCCCTGCCACAGGTAACGATCAGCGACGCGGCGCATGCGCTGGAACACTCGCTTGAGGTGCAACTGCCTTTCCTGCAGACGGTGTTGGCCCAGTTCACCCTGGTGCCGCTGGTCGTCGGCCGAGTGATGCCGATCCAGGTGGCCGCCGTCCTCGACAGGCTGTGGGGCGGCGACGAGACACTGATCGTCGTCAGTTCCGATCTTTCGCATTATCTTTCCTACGCCGAGGCGATCGAAATCGATCGACTGACCGCCAGGCAGATTGTTTCGTTACTGCCACGTGTCGAGCATCAGCAGGCTTGCGGCGCGACGCCGATCAATGGTCTGCTGCTGGCGGCCGAAAAACATCGGCTGCGGCCACGTTTGATCGGCTTGTGCAATTCCGGCGACACTTCCGGCGACAAGCGGCGAGTGGTCGGCTACGGCGCCTTCACATTCACCGCCGAAGACGAGAATGTCGCGCATGTCCACTGAGGGCCTGGGTCAGGCGCTGCTGGTCGTGGCGCGCAACGCGATCGGCGGACGTTTCGGTATCGCCGGCCAGACGATTCCCGCGGTCGGCGAGCCATCGGCGTTGAACGCCGCGGGAGCGACTTTCGTCACCCTGACCCAGAACGGCCGTTTACGAGGGTGCATTGGCAGCCTGCAAGCACACCGGCCGTTGATCCGCGACGTGGCTGAAAACGCTTTAGCCGCCGCTTTTCATGACCGGCGCTTTCCGCCGCTCACCGCTGAGGAATGGCCGCGCACGCGGGTGGAAGTGTCGCTGCTGACACCGGCAACGCCGCTGTCGGTGACTGGTGAGGACGAGGCGATCGCTGCCTTGCGTCCTGGTCTCGATGGAGTGATCCTCAGTTGTGGCGGTCGACGGGCCACTTTTCTGCCGCAAGTCTGGCAACAGTTGCCGGAAGCGCGGCAATTCCTTGCCCAACTCAAGCTCAAGGCCGGTCTGCCGGTCGATTTCTGGAGCGATCAGTTGCGCCTGGAACGGTACGCAGTCGACAAATGGAGCGAGGAATGAACACCGACGCCGACCACCTGCCGAAAATCCCGGAGTCTCAACACCCGGCGAAATGGTGGCACCGGATCGATGACGGTCGCGTGCAATGCGACCTTTGTCCGCGGGATTGCAAACTCCACTCCGGTCAGCGCGGCGCCTGTTTCGTTCGCCAGAACATCGACGACCAGATGGTGCTGACCACCTACGGGCGTTCCTCGGGATTCTGCATCGATCCGATCGAAAAAAAACCGCTGCATCACTTCTACCCGGGATCGGCGATCCTGTCCTTCGGTACGGCCGGCTGCAACCTCGCTTGCAAGTTCTGCCAGAACTGGGACATTTCCAAAGCCAAGGACATGGACCGGCTGCTCGACGCCGCCAGCCCGGACGGAATCGCCGCCGCGGCGGTGGCTTACAGCGCGCAATCGGTCGCCTTCACTTACAACGACCCGGTGATCTTCGCCGAATACGCCATCGATACCGCCATCGCCTGTCGTGAACGCGGTATCAAAACCGTCGCCGTCACTGCCGGCTACATTCACCCGGATCCGGCGCGCGAGTTTTTCACGGTGATGAACGGCGCCAATGTTGATCTCAAAGCGTTCACCGACGATTTCTACTTCAAACTTTGTGGCGGTCATCTGCGGCCCGTTCTCGACCTGCTGGTTTACATCCGGCACCAGACCTCGTGCTGGCTCGAAATCACCACCTTGCTGATTCCTGGCTGTAATGATTCGCCAAGTGAAATCAAGGCGCTGGTCGATTGGATAGTTGACGAGCTCGGTCCGCAAGTGCCGCTTCATTTCACTGCCTTCCATCCCGACTGGAAAATGCCCGATCGGCCGCCGACACCGCCTTCGACGCTGACTCGGGCGCGGCGCATCGCCATCGACGCCGGCCTGCGCTACGTCTATACCGGCAATGTCCGCGACACCGAAGGTGGAACCACTTTCTGTCCCGGCTGTGAAGCGGCGCTGATCGAGCGCGACTGGTACGCCATTCGCCATTACGATTTATTGCCCGACGCGCGCTGTCCACACTGCGGCACACAGATCGCCGGTCATTTCGCCACCTTCGGCAAACCATTCGGACCACGACGCGTGCCAGTCCGCCTCGTCCGACGATGAGTGAATTCGCCTTCGCCGTACCGGGCCGCACCGAATGCACGTTGGCCACGGCGCACGGACCCTTGCATGGCACACTAACGCTGCCGGAATCGCTGGTGGCGATCGCCATCCTGATCCACGCCGGTCTGGAGCGACCGGCGGACGCCGATACGCTGGCGGCCAGCCTGCAACAGGCCGGCACCGGTACCCTGCGGCTGGATCTGATGACCGCCAGCGAGCGGCGTTACAGCGACGTTCAACACAATGTTCCGCTGCTCGCTCAACGCTTGCTCGACGCGCTGGCCCTGCTCAAACAGCACATGCTGCTCGGCGATTTGCCGGTCCTGCCGATTGCCTTCTGCGCCTATGGCGATTGTTCGCCGGTTGCCGTGCGCGTTGCCGCCTGGCGTGACCATGGCATTTTCGCCGTCGTTTGTCGCGGCGGAATGATCGATCTCGCCGGCATGCTCTACTTGCGCACGCTGACTTCGCCGTTGCTGGTGCTGGTCGATGCCGACGATCAGCGGCTACTACAGAGCAATCGCCGGGCGCTACGCGAGATCAATTGCCCGCAAAGCTGCCTGGCGGTGCCCACCGAAGGTGAGTTGGCGTCGCAAGCGGATTCATTTGCCTTCGCCGCCCGGCAAAGTGTGAAATGGCTGGTCGAGCATCTGCCGCCAGCGGCTTAGTGGCCGCCAGCCGTTTTTTGGCATGATTGGCCGAAGACGCAACGAGTGCCCGGAATACAGCAGAATCCGTCGGGAAAGAGGTAGCGGCCCTCGCGGCTTCACGCAATCGTGAAACGACGGCCGCTACTCCGTTGCCGATTCATTTTCCGGTGACTCCAGGCGATTCCGCGACCCCTTGTAACGGTTGTAGCCCCACAGATATTGTTCGGGGCAGCGTCGGATCAAAGCTTCGATCTCGTGATTGATTTGCTGGGCACGTTGCTCGATGGTGCCGGTAAGCGGCCGGTGTGGCGATTGCAGATGCAGATGATAGCCTCCGCCTGCAGGTAGCCGTTCAGCCCAGATCAGGATCGGCGTCGCACCGGATTGCGTCAGACGCGCGGCGAGAGTCATGGTGTAGGCTGGCCTGCCAAAAAAATCCAGCCAGACCCCTTGCCCGGTTTTCGGCGCCTGATCGGGCAACATCCCTACCGCTTCCCCGCGCTTCAATGCCTTGAGCAAAATCCGTACACCCGACAAATCGGCGGGTGCGATGTGCAACTGCTCCCGCACCCGACCGGTTTCAATCAGCCGTTGCAACCAGGCCTGCTTTGGCGGCCGGTACAATACGGTCACCGGCGCGTGCGTCGAAATATATTGCGCGGTGATCTCGAAGCAGCCGAGATGCGGGGTCATAAAAAGAACGCCCTGCCGACTCTGCCGGGCCGCCTCGAATAATTCCCATCCGGAAACCCGTACCACCCGGTTGGTGGCTTCCGCCAAGGGACGGAGCCAGATTTTGGGCAGTTCGAGCACACTTTTACCGGCTTCGGCGATGGCCGACTTTCGAACGCGCTCGGCCGTTTCAGCCTCAAGCGCTAAAGACAGGTTCTCTTGCATGTGGCGCCGATAGGTCGGCGACAGGAACCAGGTCAGCCAACCCAGCAGCGCTCCGGCGCGGTGCAACCAGGCCAGGGGCAGGTGACTGAGAAATCGGAAGAGAGTGAACAAGCGGATGCGCCGCGAGAGGATGGTTGTCAGGAAGGATCGAACACAACGAGTCGAATCGTCGGCTGCTTGTTGGCGCGTTTGACTCACTGCAAATGGGTTAACTATAATTATGACTCCGCCGAGTTAATCCAGACAACTTGCAGGGCGGGCAAGCCGGTAGTCGGCCAAAAATACTGCTAAAGCGTCGTCTGCTCGAAACCCCGGAGCCGGCCACGCCGCTATCCCGGGGTTTTTTGTTGGAGCAGAGCGCATCATGAGCAAGGACTATCTCTTTTCGTCCGAGTCGGTTTCGGAAGGGCACCCGGACAAGGTGGCCGATCAGATTTCAGACGCCATCCTCGACGCCATTATCGGCGATGATCCTCCGGCCCGGGTCGCCTGCGAGACGCTGGTGTCGACCGGCTTGGTGGTTATCTCGGGAGAAATCACCACCAAAGCGCACATCAATTATCGCGAAATTGCCCAGGATGTCGTCCGCCGGATTGGCTACGATGACTCGGATATCGGTTTCGATTATAAAAGCTGCGCGATTCTCACCGCGATCAATCGCCAGTCGCCGGACATCGCTCAAGGGGTGAATGAAGGACAGGGTCTTGATCTCGACCAGGGCGCCGGCGACCAGGGGCTGATGTTCGGTTATGCCTGCAACGAGACCACCTCGCTGATGCCCTTGCCGATTCATTATGCGCACCGGATCATGCAGCGTCAGGCGGAAGTACGCCGCGACGGTCGACTGCCATGGTTGCGCCCGGACGCCAAAAGCCAATTGACCGTCCGCTATGTTGATGGCAGACCTCAGTCGATCGACACCATCGTCGTGTCAACGCAGCACAACCCCGAGGTATCACATGCGCAAATTTCCGAGGCGGTAATCGAGGAAATCATCAAGCCGGTGGTCCCGAAGGAGCTGATGACCGGCGATACCCGTTATCTGGTCAATCCCACCGGTCGTTTCGTCGTCGGCGGACCGCATGGTGACTGTGGCTTGACCGGCCGCAAGATCATTGTCGATACCTACGGCGGCGCGGCGCGGCATGGCGGTGGCGCCTTCTCCGGCAAGGATCCTTCGAAAGTCGACCGTTCGGCGGCTTATGCGGCACGCCACGTGGCCAAGAACGTCGTCGCCGCCGGCTTGGCGGAACGCTGCGAAGTCCAGGTCGCTTATGCAATCGGTGTCGCCAAACCGGTGTCGCTGATGGTCAATACCTTCGGCACCGGAAAGGTCGCCGACGAGTTGATCGTCACGCTGATCGGCAAGCACTTCGACTTGCGTCCAAAAGGCATCATCCAGTCGTTGAACCTGTTGCGCCCGATTTACAGCAAAACCGCCGCCTATGGCCATTTCGGTCGTGACGAAGTCAATTTCACCTGGGAAGCCACCGACAAGGCCGCCGCATTACGCGCAGATGCCGGCCTCTGACATCTAGTCCGGCTGAAATAGCGCCGCCGACAGGGTCGCCAGGCAAAGAGGGATGGCGACCCTGCGCGCCGCGCCGGCGCGCGAAGGCGATTTCAATCGACGGGCCGGCCACCACATCGGCACAATCTCGCCACATCCAGGACTGATCACTGGCCGCTGGCGGTTTGGCAAACACGCCATAAGGTTACGGGGTTTGCCGGCCACCCTATAATAGGGGCAATTTTGCCTTTCGTCCGGAACGTCGCTTTGCCTACCATTCTGCGCTTCATACTTTATCCGCTTGTTTTCATTCTTGGATTGGTTGCCATCGCTGTCGCGGTGGTGGTAGTGGTCCTCAGTCTCACTTACCCCAATCTCCCGTCGCTGGAAATCCTGACCGACTACCGGCCAAAAATGCCGTTGCAGATTTTCACCGCCGACGGCTACCTGCTGGGCGAATTTGGCGAGGAACGCCGGGCGCTGGTCAACATTCAGGATGTGCCGCAGGCGATGAAACAAGCCATTCTGGCGGCGGAGGATGACCGTTTTTATCAACATCGCGGCGTCGATACGATGGGCATCTTGCGCGCGCTGTACGCCAATTTGATCGGTGGCGGCAAACGGCAAGGGGCTTCGACGATCACGCAGCAAGTGGCGAAAAATTTCTTTCTTTCCTCCGAAAAGACCTATACCCGAAAACTGTATGAAGTCTTGTTGTCGTTCAAGATCGAAAACAATCTCAGCAAGGATCAGATTCTCGAGCTTTACATCAACCAGATTTATCTGGGGCAACATGCCTACGGTTTTGCCGCCGCCTCGCACACTTATTTTGGCAAGCCGTTGGCCGAATTGTCGCTGGCCGAGATCGCCATGCTCGCCGGCCTGCCGAAGGCGCCATCGGCGAACAATCCGGTGGTCAATCCCAAGCGCGCCCGGGTTCGTCAACAATATGTGCTGCACCGGATGCTCGAACTGGGTTACGTCACCCAGCGGGAATACGACCTGGCCCTCGAGCAGCCGCTGGTCATCAAGCGGGACATCGACCAGGCGCCGGTGCATGCCGAATTCGTGACCGAAATGGCGCGTCAGTTGGCCGCGGAGATTTTTCCCGATGACGTCTACACCCGCGGTTTGCGCGTCTATACCACCATTCGTCTGGCCGATCAGCAGGCGGCCTATGCCAGCGTGCGCAGCGGTTTGCTCGAGTACGATCGCCGGCATGGCTATCGCGGCGCCGAGGGCTATGTCGACCTTCAGGATATCAAATCGGAACAGGATGAAGCGATCGACGACTTATTCCAGGAGTATCCGGATCTCGAAGACATGCACCCGGCGATAGTCCTGCAGGCGGACAGTCGGAAAGTTCGTGCCGTACGGCGGGGTGGCGAGATCATCACCCTCACTGGCGAGGGCCTACGCTTCGCGGCGCGGATGCTGGACGACAAAGCGCCACCCAACAAGCGAATTACTCGTGGCGCGGTGATCCGCGTGCAAAGTGACGAGCGCAACAACTGGCGAATCGTCCAGTTGCCGGAAGCGGAAGCCGCTTTTCTGGCCGCCGACCCGCGCGATGGCGCGATTCGCGCGCTGGTTGGCGGTTTCGACTTCAATCGCAACCAGTTCAATCATGTCACGCAAGCCTGGCGGCAACCAGGATCGAGTTTCAAGCCGTTCATCTACTCCGCCGCTCTGGAAAAAGGCTTCACGCCAGCGTCGATTATCAATGACGAACCGATCAGCTTTCCTTCGACGGTGACCGGCAGCCAAGTCTGGGAACCTAAAAATTACGATGGGCGATATGAAGGGCCGATGCGCATGCGCACGGCACTCGCCAAATCCAAAAACATGGTTTCGATCCGCCTCCTGCAAGCCTCCGGGGTGCACTTCGTTCAGGACTACGTCACCCGGTTTGGCTTCGAGGCCAGCAAGCATCCGCCTTACCTGACGATGGCGCTTGGCGCCGGTTCGGTGACACCTTGGCAGATGGTCAGCGCCTATGCGATTTTCGCCAACGGCGGCTATCGCATACGGCCCTATATCGTCAGCGAAATCCAAGATGACAAGAAAGTGGTTCTGGCACGCATGGATCCCACCCCGGCCGGCGATGAAAGCCAGCGCGCCATCGACGCCCGCAACGCCTACCTCATGGACAGCATGATGCGTGACGTGACGATTTACGGTACGGCGGCGCGAGCATCGGCGACGCTCAAGCGCAAGGACCTGGCCGGCAAAACCGGCACCACCAACGAACATGTCGATGCCTGGTTCTGCGGATATCAGCAGACGATCGTGGGCTGTTCATGGATCGGCTTCGACCAGCCGAAAAATCTCGGCAAGGGCGAAACCGGCGGCACCGCCGCCTTGCCGACCTGGATTTCATTCATGTCCAAGGCGTTGAAAAATGTTCCAGAAACATTTTTGCCGGCTCCGGAAGGTTTGGTCGTACGGAAATCGACTCGCAGCAAGGGACCATCGCAAGAACTGTTCTATGAGGAAAATGCGCCAAGCGAGGGCGTTTCCGAAGCCGAGGTCCCGGAGGAGGACCTTAGTGTCGCTCCGGAAGATTGATGGGAATTGAACGCACGGCCATCGTCCCGGCTCCGGGGAGTAAGGCGGAACGACCGCGGTGATTCCCCTCCGGCTCGTCGATCCGCGCCAGGGATATTTCGCGATTCGAGCGGAATTTTCGGCAGGGATGCTGACCCGGTGATCGCGAACATCCACGAAATTTCAGCGCCTCGTCGAGGGCTTGCCGAAAAACCTTACCGTTGTCGCCCCCACCGTAGGTCTGTTCAACTTTGACATCAGCAAGAATTCAGCTCCCCCGGCGCGTCCGCGGTCAACGGCTTGTGCTTTCGAGGAATACCGCAAGGAGGCCGGCGAACGATGAACGTCATGTCATCAGTTTGACCACCCGGCACTCGCGACAAGAGTCGCTCCACGAGGCCGAATGTCGCGACGCAGCAGATCGCCTGTGGCGTATTGCAAGAGGACCAGCCGCGCCGAAATCCCGACGCTAGTGCCGGCGCAGGCCATCGAACGAGGCGCGGGGCATGAGACAGACGGCTCGACGGCCGTCGGGGTCAACCGCCCGGTAGCGGTTCCGGATTGCCGAGGGCGGTAGTGTTCAAGCCACCGTCGACGTACATGATTTCGCCGGTGATGCCGCTGGCAAGGTCGGAAAGCAGGAAGGCGGCGGCATTGCCGACTTCGTCAATGGTGATGTTGCGGCGCAATGGGGCGTTGTGGGCGTTGTAGGCCAACAGACGCGAGAAGTTGCCGATGCCGGAAGCGGCCAGCGTCTTGATCGGGCCAGCGGAAATGGCGTTGGCTCGTATCCCTTGCGGGCCAAGACAGAAAGCCAGGTAACGGGTGGCTGCTTCGAGACTGGCTTTGGCCAACCCCATGGTGTTGTAGTTGGGCAAGGTACGCTCGGCACCGAGGTAGGACAGCGCCACCAGGGCCGGCTTGCGTCCTTTGAGCAGCAAGGGCCGGGCCGCTTTGGCCAGGGCGGCATAGCTGTACGAGGAAACATCGTGGGCGATGCGAAACGCGTCGCGTGAAATCCCATCGAGGAAGTCGCCTTCGATCGCCTCGCCGGGGGCATAGGCTATCGAGTGCACCAGGCCGTCGAGACCCTCCCAATGCGCGCCCAACCCGCTGAACAGAGCGTCGATGTCCGCATCCTCGGTGACGTCGCAGGGATACACCAACTGGCTGTCGAATTCGCGGGCGAATTTGGTCAATCGGTCCTGGAAACGTTCATTTTGGAAAGTAAATGCCAGTTGCGCGCCTTCGCGATGGCAGGCTTTGGCGATGCCGTAGGCGATCGAATGTTTGGACAACAGGCCGGTGACGAGAATGCGCTTGTCAGCAAGAAATCCCATGGATGCTCCCGTAACTGGATTGGGCTGGCGGGCAGCCTTTTGTTCGAATCGACTCAACCGGCATTGTAAATGAATTCCCCGACGACGCCGACGCCCTGACAATGGTCAGGAACTTGGCAGGGACATGCCCGTCCGACATGGGTTGGCCGCGCCAACCCTGGCCCTGTTAAACTGCTCGCCATGATGGCCTTTCCGATCGCTTTATTATCAGTGCTGTTGTTGCTCAGCGCTTGTGGCAGCGAGCAAAACGATCCGTATCCGGTCAGCGAGCGAGGCCGCAACATTTTCTATGCCGCGTTCACCGACCGGCCCAAGCATCTCGATCCGGTGCAGTCGTACAGCGAGAACGAGATCATCTTCACCGCGCAGATTTACGAGCCGCCTTTGCAATACCATTACCTGAAGCGGCCCTACACGTTGATCCCGGCGACCGCCGAAACGGTCCCCAAACCGCGCTATTTGGACGCTCAGGGACATGAATTGCCCAGCGACGCTCCGGCAGCGACGATCGCCTACAGCGTCTACGAGATCCGGCTGCGGCCAGGAATCCGCTATCAGCCGCACCCGGCGTTCGCTGTCGACGACGCCGGCAAGCCACAGTACCACCCGCTGGACCGTGCACGACTGGCAGGCATCGAAAAAATCGCCGATTTTCCCAAAACCGGCAGCCGGGAGTTGCTGGCCGATGATTACATCTACCAGATCAAGCGTCTGGCGCATCCCCGTCTACATTCACCGATTTTCAGTCTGATGGCCGAACGGATCGTCGGTCTGAACGAACTCGGCAAATCCCTGCACGCGGCGGCCAGGACGCTGCCCGCCGACGCCTGGCTCGATCTCGATCAATACCCGCTGCCGGGGGTCACCCGGGTCGACCCTCTGACCTACCGGATCACCCTGCATGGCAAATATCCGCCATTCGTCTATTGGTTGGCCATGCCCTTCTTTGCTCCGGTACCGCGCGAGGTGGACCGCTTCTACGGCCAGCCGGGGATGGCCGAAAAAAATCTGACTCTCGACTGGTATCCGGTCGGCACCGGTCCGTTCATGCTCACCGAGAATAATCCGAACAGCCGGATGGTTCTCGAGCGCAATCCGAATTTTCACGGCGAGACCTATCCCTGCGACGGCGATGCCGACGACCGGGCAGCAGGACGGCTGGCCGACTGCGGCAAGCCGCTGCCGTTCATCGACCGGGCGGTCTTTTCGCGCGAGAAGGAAAGCATTCCTTATTGGAACAAGTTCTTGCAGGGGTATTACGACGCATCGGGAATTTCCGAGGACAGCTTCGATCAGGCGGTGCGCCTTGCCGTCGGCGGCGACGTGCAGTTGACCGACGAGATGCGGCAGAAGGGCATCCGGCTGCTGACCAGTGTTCGCGCCTCGGTGTTCTACATGGGTTTCAACATGCTCGACCCGGTGGTCGGCGGTCTGTCGCCGGCGGCGACCAGGCTGCGGCAGGCGTTGTCGATCGCCATCGACGAAGAGGAATTCATCGCCATATTCATGAACGGTCGCGGCATCCCCGCCAACAGTCCGCTGCCGCCGGGGATTTTTGGCTACGTCGAAGGACAGGCCGGCATCAATCCGGTGATCTATGACTGGGAAGGCGACGCCGGCAACGGGCGTCCGCGGCGCAAGCCGATCGCCGTCGCCCGCCAACTGCTGGCCGAGGCCGGCTGGCCAAACGGCCGGCACGCCGCCACCGGCGACCCCTTGGTGCTGTATCTCGATACCACCGCCAGCGGGATGGGCGACAAGTCACGGCTCGACTGGTTGACCCGCCAGTTCGCCAAGCTGGATATCCAGTTGGTGGTCCGTTCGACCGACTACAATCGTTTCCAGGACAAGGTACGCCGAGGCGCGGTGCAGCTTTACTACCTGGGCTGGAACGCCGATTACCCGGACCCGGAGAATTTCCTCTTCCTGCTCGCCGGTTCGGAAGGAAAAGTGGCCAAGGGCGGTGAAAACGCTTCGAATTATGTCAATCCGGTTTACGATCGACTGTTTGAACAGATGAAGAACATGGAGAGCGATGGGCCGCACGGCGGCGAACGCCTGGCGATCATCCGCCAAGCGGTTGCGGTGCTGCAGCACGACGCCCCGTGGATTTTCGGTTCGCATCCGAAGAGTTATACGCTCAGCCACCAATGGCTGTACAACCGCAAGCCGACCGACATGGGCAACAACACCTTGAAATACCAGCGGATCGACGTCGAACGGCGACAGGCGCTTCGCCAGGAGTGGAACCGCCCGGTCTGGTGGCCGCTGCTCGCGATGGCGGTGGGACTGCTGCTGATCATCCTGCCGGCGGTGTTCGCTTATCGACGTCGCGAACGCGGCACGGCGCGCTGATGATCCGCCCGCGTCATTGCCCCGACCGCATCTAAGGCACATCGTCCGAGCATGTTCGCCTATCTCGTCCGCCGCTTGCTGTACGCCGTGCCGATACTGATTGGTGTCAATCTGCTGACTTTCGCACTGTTTTTCATGGTCAATACCCCGGACGACATGGCGCGCATGCAACTCGGCGTCAAGCGGGTGACGCCGGAGGCAATCGCCAAATGGAAAGCCGACCGGGGTTACGACAGACCTTTGTTCATCAACTCGGCCGCCAGCGGCGTCGGGATCGTCACCGAAACGATTTTTTTCGACAAATCGGCGCGGATGTTCGTCGGCGATTTCGGGCGGGCCGAAGATGGCCGCGACATTGCCCGCGAAATCACCGCCCGCATGGGCCCTTCGCTGGCGATCGCCCTGCCGAGCTTCCTTCTCGGACTGCTGGTGACCGTATCGTTTGCCTTGCTGCTCACCTTCTTCCGTGCCAGTTATCTCGATTTCTGGGGGGTGGTGCTGTGCGTGGCGATGATGTCGATTTCCACTTTGTTCTATATCATCGGTGGCCAATTCCTGGTCAGCAAGGTCTGGCGGCTGGTCCCCATTTCCGGCTATGGCGCCGGTCTGGACGCCTGGAAGTTCGTCATCCTGCCGGTGGCGATCGGCGTGATCGCCGGCATCGGCGCGTCGGCGCGCTGGTACCGCACCATTTTCATCGAAGAGATCGACAAGGATTACGTGCGAACGGCCCGCGCCAAAGGGTTGTCGGAATGGTCGGTCCTGTTCCGGCACGTGTTACGCAACGGCATGATTCCGATTCTGACCGGCGTGGTCGTGGTCATCCCTCTGTTGTTCATGGGCTCGCTGCTCAGTGAATCCTTCTTCGGTATCCCCGGTCTGGGCAGTTACACCATCGACGCGATCAATGCCCAGGATTTCGCCGTCGTGCGGGCGATGGTCTTCATCGGCTCGGTGCTGTACATCGTCGGGCTGACGCTGACCGACCTGTCGTACACCCTGGTCGACCCACGAATCCGCTTCGAGTGATGGATTTTCTGCCCGTCATCCTGTGGTCGGACCTCCTGCTGTGGTCACTGGTGCTGGTGTCGCTGGTTCTCGGCCTGCTCTCGCGGCGCAACCCGTTGCTGCGCGGCGCCTGGCGGCGAGTGGGCGCCAGCCGCGCCGGCATGGCTTCGGCGACGGTGCTGCTAGCCTATCTGCTGATCGGACTGCTCGATTCGCTGCACTATCGGCCGCGCCTGCCCGAGACCGCCGCCCAGACCGCCGCGGCCGATGAACCGCGTGCCGCTTACGCCGTGGACGTCCATTCTCTGCTCGATCGCCTGTTGTGGTCCTTGCGCACCCGCAACGAAAAAACCTACTCCGAACCGCTGGCGACGCGCGCCTACGCCAAGGAAACGATCGAAGTCGAGGGGCCCGGCGGCCAACGACTGCAACAACGTGACTATCCGCGTCTCAAGCACGGAGGCGCCCATCTCGGCGACCACGAAGCCGGGCGGCATGCCGACATCGGACAACGGCTGCTGCGGGCCGGCGGTCTGGCGGTATTGATTTGGCTGGTTACCGCCGCCTGGGTCGCCACCGCGCGCTCGCGCGCCACCGGCGGAACGCCAGTGCAGGCCTGGCGACAAATTTGGCGCAACCAGAGCGCTTTCGCCTGGAACGCCGTGCTCGCCGCCTTCGCCGCCTTGCTGCTGTCGGCTGCGGCGATCGCTTTCCTGGCCGGCGATTATCACGTTTTCGGCACCGACAAGGTCGGTCAGGACGTGCTCTATCAGGTTCTGAAAAGCGTGCGCACCGCGCTGGTGGTCGGCCTGGTGACTACTCTGGTCACTTTGCCGCTGTCGATCTTCATGGGCGTCCTCGCCGGCTATTTCCGCGGCTGGGTCGACGATCTGATTCAGTATCTCTACACCACGCTCAGTTCGATTCCTGGCGTGCTGCTGGTCGCCGCGGCGGTACTGATGATCCAGATCGTCATCGATACCCACCCGCAGTGGTTCGTCACCGCCGTCGAACGCGCCGACCTGCGGCTGCTGGCGTTGTGCTTCATACTCGGCTTGACCAGTTGGACCAGCGTCTGCCGGCTGTTGCGAGGAGAAACGATGAAACTGCGCGAACTCGAGTACATCCAGGCGGCGCAGGCCTTCGGCGTCGCCGACCTGCGGATCATTGCCCGTCACATTCTGCCGAACCTGATGCACCTGGTGATCATTGCCCTGGTGATGGATTTCTCCAGCCTGGTGCTGGCCGAAGCCGTGCTTTCCTACGTCGGCATCGGCGTCGATCCGACGACGATCAGTTTTGGCATGATGATCAACAACGCGCGGATGGAATTGGCTCGCGAGCCGGTGGTGTGGTGGTCGCTGGTCGCCGCCTTCGCCTTCATGTTCGTACTGGTACTGGCCGCCAACCTGCTCGCCGACGCCGTGCGCGATGCCTTCGATCCTCGTCAGGCCGGCGCGGCATGAGCGCGGGCGCGGCGGCCACCGATAGCAACGCGCTGCTCGTCGTACGCGACCTACGGATCGCATTCCTCCGCGGCCGACAGCCGCTGCTGGCGGTGGACGGTATCGATTTTCAGGTCGCCGCCGGCGAAACGCTGGCCCTGCTTGGCGAATCGGGTTGCGGTAAATCGGCGACCGCCCTCGGGGTGTTGCGTTTGCTGCCCGCGGCCGGACGAATCCAGACCGGCGAAGTGATCTTCGCCGGCCGTGAGGTGCTGGGCCTGTCGGAAGCCGAGATGCGGGCGATTCGCGGCCACGGCATGGCGATGATCTTCCAGGAGCCGGCGACCAGCCTCAACCCGGTGCTGACCGTCGGCAGGCAGATCGGCGAAGTTCTCGATCGGCATCACGGCCTCGCCGGGCTAGCCGTCGAACAACGGGCGCTGGACCTGCTGGCCGCCGTCGGCATCGCCGATCCCCGTCGGCGGCTGGGCGAATACCCGTTCCAGCTCTCGGGCGGGATGAAACAGCGGGTGATGATCGCCATCGCCCTGGCGGGCACGCCGCGCCTGCTGATCGCCGACGAGCCGACCACGGCGCTCGACGTCACCATCCAGGCGCAAATCCTCGAATTGCTGCGCGAATTGCAACGCCAGCAGCGGATGGGCCTGTTGCTGATCACCCATGACCTCGGCGTGGTCGCGCAGATGGCCCACCGCGTCGCGGTGATGTACGCCGGCGAGATCGTCGAGGAAGCCTCGCGGGACATGCTCTTCACCGCCGCCCGACACCCCTACACCCGGCAACTGTTCGCCGCCCTGCCGGACCTGTCACGGCGACGAGGCCCGCTGGCGACCATCCCCGGCCAGGTCCCGCCATTGACCGCCCTGCCTGTCGGCTGTCGTTTCGCCGAACGTTGTGCGCACGCCTGGGAGCTGTGCCGCCGGCAAACCCCACCCTGGCGACACGTGGCGGCGACGCACCGTCTACGCTGCCACCTCAACGACGGCAGCGGTCTCCAGCCGGATGGGCACGCCGACCAGCGGGCACGCGACGACGATCCCCAGTCACCGGTGCACGATTCGCCGGCGGCGGCCACCCCGCCGCTGTTGGCCGTCACCGATCTGCGCGTCCATTTCCCGATCCGTCGTGGCATCCTGCAGCGCACCGTCGGACAGGTGCGGGCGGTCGACGGCGTGTCGCTCACTCTCGCCCGGGGGCGGACACTGGCGCTGGTCGGCGAATCCGGTTGCGGCAAGACCACGGTCGGCAAGGCCATTCTGCGGCTGGTCACGCCAACCGGCGGCAGCATCCGGCTGCTCGACCGGGAACTGGTCGGCCTGCCGTCGCGAGCCTTGCGACCCTTGCGCCGCTCGATGCAGATGGTCTTCCAGGACCCGTTTGCCTCGCTCAATCCGCGGCTGACGGTCGGCGAGATTCTCGCCGAAGGGCTGCAAGCCCTGGCGGTCGGCAAAGGCGCGAAAAACGACGCAGACGCCATCGCGGCGATTCTCGCGCAGGTCGGCCTCGACCCGGATGCCGGGCAACGCTATCCGCACGAATTTTCCGGCGGCCAACGGCAACGCATCGCCATCGCCCGAGCGCTGGCCGTGCAACCCGAACTCCTGATCTGCGACGAACCGACCTCGGCGCTCGACGTCTCAGTGCAAGCGCAGATTCTCAACCTGCTGGCCACGCTGCAAAGCGAACTCGAGGTCGCCTACCTGTTCATCACCCACAATTTCGCCGTCGTCGACCATCTGGCGCACGAGGTGGCGGTGATGTATCTCGGGCGCATCGTCGAGTCGGGCGCGGTGGACGACATCTTGCGCGCCTCCCGGCATCCCTACACCCGCGCGTTGCTGTCGGCGGTGCCCAGCCCGCGCCTCGACCGGCAACCCGAATTCATCCGCCTGCCCGGCGAAATCCCTTCGCCGGCACAACCACCGACCGGCTGCCATTTCCATCCACGCTGCCCGCAAGCCCAAACCATTTGCCGACAGGACTACCCGGCGCCAACCGCCTTGTCGCCGACGCATGTCATTCACTGTCATTTCCCTGTCTCGGTCGACAACGAGTCGCCTAGTCGTCAAGCCAAGCGCCAAGCCCTGTCCACAACAAAGCTGGCATAAGGTCACGGTGGCTTGCCGCCGAAGCCCCGCCACGAGTGCCCGGGATCAGTCCCCGGTCCGGCAGGCTCCTAGGGCAACAGGGGCAGGCCCAGCTCCCGCAGAAAGGCATTGTGCTTCGCGGTCGCCTCGCGGATTTCGGCCTCGATTCTGACCAGCTCGGCGTGCGTGGCCGCCAGGTCAACCTCCGCTTCCGCTTGCGCGGTGCTGACGTAGCGCGAGATGTTCAGGTTGTAGGCGTTGTCTGCTATCTCGTTCATCGTCACGCGCCGGGCGTAGCGCTCCTGCTCGTTGCGGAACTGGTACGTCCGCACGATGCGCGCGATCTGCTCTTCGCTCAGCTGGTTCTGGCGCTTGCCCTTGACGAAGTGCTCGGCGGCATTGATGAACAGCACGTCGTCCGGCTGCTTGCACTTTTTCAGCACCAGGAGGCAGACCGGAATTCCGGTCGAGTAGAAGAGATTCGCCGGCAACCCGATGACCGTGTCGATGTGCCCATCGGTCAGCAGCTTGCGCCGGATGCGCTCCTCCACGCCGCCACGGAACAGCACCCCGTGCGGCAGGATGATGGCCATCACGCCGTCGTCCTTCAGGTAATGCAGCCCATGCAGCAGGAAAGCGAAATCCGCCGCACTTCTCGGTGCGACACCGTGGTTCTTGAAGCGCATGTCGTCGCCGATGGCATCGGTCGGCTCCCAGCGGTAGCTGAACGGCGGATTGGCCACCACCGCGTCGAACTGCGGCTTCCGCGCCGGGTTGGTCTCGCGCAGAAAGTCCCAATCGTTGGTCAGCGTATCGCCGTGGTAGATCTCGAACTCGGTGTCCTTCATCCCGTGCAGCAGCATGTTCATGCGCGCCAGGTTGTAGGTGGTGATGTTCTTCTCCATGCCGAAGATCTTGCCGATGGTGCCGCCAGCCGCCCTCAGGCGCTGCCGAACGTTGAGCAGCAACGAACCCGAGCCGCAAGCGAAGTCGAATACGCTCGCCAGCTTTTTGCGCGGGCCGCTCTCGGGCGCCTGGCTGTCGAGCGTGACGATCGCCGAGAGGATGCTGGAGATCTGCTGCGGTGTGTAGAACTCGCCCGCCTTCTTGCCCGAACCCGCCGCGAACTGCCCGATCAGGTACTCGTAGGCATCGCCCAGCGTGTCGGTGTCGGTGGAAAACAGCGACATGCCGCGCGCGATCTCCGAGATGATCGAGCACAGCTTGGCGTTGCGCTCCTCGTACCTGCGGCCGAGCTTGTCGGACGCCAGGTTGATCTCGGAAAACAGGCCCTGGAAGTGGCTCTGGAAGGAGTCTTCCTCGATGTACTTGAAGCCCTTCTGCAGTGTTTCGAGCAGTTGCCCGCTTTGTGTCCTGGCCAGATGGACGATGCTGCCCCAAAGATAGTCCGGCTTGATCACGTAGTGCACCTTGCGGCGCATCTGCTTCTCAAACTCGGCGATGTCGGCGGCATTCTCCTCGTACCAGCGCGCCAGCGGCGGCTTGGCCTCGCCGCTTCCCGCAACCGCATCGCTCGTCGGATAGTCCGGCCCCAGTTCCTTCTCGGCAGCGTGCTCGTAGTGGTCCGACAGGTAGCGCAGGAACAGGAACGACAGCATGTAATCGCGGAAATTATCAGCGTTCATCGTCCCGCGCAACTGGTCGGCGATGTTCCAGAGGATCTTGCCGAGTTGTTTCTGGTCTTGTTCGGTCATGGTTCGTCGTCTTCGCGGTTCAGCCTCTGCTGGCTTGCAATGTCTTCCCGATCGCGTTGCAGCTCCAGCCGCAGCTCTTCCTCGCTGGGCAACACCAGACGGTACTTGCTGGCAAAAAGCTGCTCGCTGCCGTTGAGCACCGAGTAACGCACCACCGACTGATCCTTGCTGCCGCAGAGCAGGAGGCCCACCGTCGGGTTATCGTCCGCGCCCCGGCGCAAGTCGTCGTACATGCGCACATACATGTCCATCTGCCCGACATCCTGGTGCGTCAGGTGGCCCGTCTTTAGGTCGATCAGCACGAAGCACTTGAGCAAGTAATTGTAGAACACGAGGTCGATGTAGAAATCCTGCGTCTCCGTGCCGATCCGCTGCTGCCGGGCGACAAAGGCAAAGCCCTTGCCCAGCTCCAGCAGAAACTGCTGCAGCTTGTCCATCAACGCGGCTTCCAGCTTCGCTTCGAGCAGGCGGCCCGCCTCCGGCAGGCCGAGGAACTCCAGCATCACCGGATCACGCACAAACGCTCGCGGGCTGGCGGGCTGAGCCGCCAGTTCCTGCCGGCTCCGGGCCAGCAACCCGGCCTTGTCCTGGCTGGCCAGCCGGCGCTCATGGTACAGGCTGGCGATCTGCCGCTCGAGCACGCGCGTGCTCCAGTTCTGGCTGGCAGCCTCCTGCGCGTACCACTCGCGCGCCTCGGCGCTGTCCACCCGCAGCAGTAATCGGTAGTGCGTCCAGCTCAATTCGTGACGCAGTGCGTCGCGAATTGGGAACGCCAGGTAGAACCCGCGCATGTGCCGCAGGTTGCTGGCATCAAAGCCGCGCCCGAACTCGGCCGCCAGCGCCCGCCCCAACTGCGGCAGCAAGCGCTCTCCGTAGGCCGCCCGCGGCGCCCCACCCTGTTCGAACTCGACAATGTGCCGCCCGACGTGCCAGTAGGTTTGTATCTGAACGCTATCCACCGTGCGCAGCACCTGCTGGCGAGAGTCGGCAATGAGCTGACGCAGGGCTCCCAGGAGGGGCGCCAAGCCGATGGAAGTCTCGGCGGTGGCTCTGCCGAGGCTGTCTGGCCGCTCTGCGTTCTTCCTCGTCATGACCAATCCCCCCCGTATGCATCAACCATCCGGGATGCCGCGACAGTTGAGCCGGTGACTGCGAATTGAGTTGTCAAGGAATCCTTGACGGCTGGCCACGTGCCCGGCTCGTCGATGACCCGCCGCGTCAGCCAAACCGTCTGCTGCTCGGCCCGCCGATTGATCTGGCGGCGCCCGTCTTCGGTGGTGTAGAGGGTCAATTCGGTCATGCGGCCGGTGCCTCGTTGTTCGGGTCGTCGAATAGCGTCGGATTGAACGGAAAGTGCTTGCGAAAATCGCTTAGCACCTTCCTGAAGATGGCCTTGTTCTCGTCCATCATGTCCACCGGTTCGTACAGTGAATAGTTGCCGTGGCTCATGATGTTGACCACGCGGGTGTACAGGGTCTTGTCCGGGTCATCCTCATCAGGCTGTATGCAGTCGGCGAAATTTCCGTAGCCGTGGAAACTGGCGGTCTTCTCCATGACGGCACGCATCATGTTGAAGTGATATGTGCGCAGTTCGCCAGAGGCCGCGGCGTCGCACAGCTCGCGCAGCGCCGCGACATGGTGGAAGAACGGCGTGTTGCCGGTGTCGCGCAGCAGGTAGGTCTCGCCTGCGCCTTTGCTCAGAAAATGCCGGTGCGCCTTCCTGCCGAACTCATTGCCCAGCACGTTGAAGAACAAGGTGTGGTGCGAGGAGACCACCGTCCGGGGCGGGTTTTTGGCCTTCAGCAGCAACTGCGCCAGATGGTTGGCCACGACGATCGCGTTGTGCTCGTCCAGCGACGAGATCGGGTCGTCGATATAAACGTACTTTACCCACTTGTAGGCCTCGGCGCCGTCGAGCACCAACTGCACGATGGCGAGGAAGAAGCACCAGATGAAGATGTTCTCCTCGCCGCGCGAGACCTTGATGTCTTCGACCATCGTCCTCACACCGGCGCTCGTCACTTCGCGCGAAAAGCTCACTTCCCACTCGGTGGTGTCGATACGGAAGTCGAAGTCGGCGTAGCGGCTGAGCAGCGGGCGGATGCGGTTATC
>JAEUOJ010000104.1 GCA_016789495.1 Accumulibacter sp.
ATACCTGCTTCGTCAGTCCATGCTTCTCCAGCAGGTGTCGGAACTGCCGCCGCGTCGCCGCATCCGGCGCCGATTCCCGCGACCGGTCGATCCCGACAAACGCCCGCAAGGCTTGGCTGTCGGTGATCGCCTCCTCGACGCCTTCATCCAACAGGCCATACCATTGCTGCACCAGATACACCCGCAACATCCGTTCCAGTCCCACCGGCGGACAACCCCGTTTGCCCTTCGGGTAATGCGGTTCGATCGCCCCCAGCACCTCGCTCCACAGCATCACCCGCTCCATTTCAGCCAGGAACACCTCTCGACGCGTCGTCCGCTTCTTGCCTTCAAATTCCACTTGGGAAAAACGGATCTGCTTCATCTCGATCATCGGGGGGCGTTGGAATGTCCGGGTTATATCATGCGGGTTTGGTGAGATTAAATCGGTGGTTCCCTAATGCAGGCGGTCGATCCGCCGCTTGTCGCGGAGTCTGGTCTGCAGACAGCGGAATGCAAAAATGGTCAACGCGCCGCCGCCAGCAATCAGAGCCGCTTTGATCAACGCCATTTCTCCGGCACTCAGCACGTCCCAGGCGGCCACCCCGAAAAAAATGCCGATTCCTTCAGCGATCGGGAAGGACGGCTTTGCCGCGGGCACGTCGTGTTTACCGGCAAGTTGGCGGTTGCTGCGGACAAGCCGGGTGATGGCCGAGTTCCCGCTGATCGTGGGCGACGAAGACCTCGTCTTCCGTCTGGATGCCAACCTGCAAATGGCGGCGGGACACAACAAGAAAACGTTCGATGGAATGATGATGGTGTTGCAGGTCGTGTTCGCTCATTGACTATTCACTCATATCGTAGTACCCGGTATAGAGGTCAATCTTAAGACCCGATCCGACCCACGGTCTGCAGGGATTGCGTCGGCGTTAAGTGACGCTTTGTGACAGCGGCCAGCGCAAGGTGAGGCGGGCACCACCCAACGGCGATTCGGAGGCGGTGGCGGCGCCTTGATGTTGCTCGAGGACCAACCTGGCAATCGCCAGTCCGAGCCCGTAACCGCCCGTGGACCGGTCGCGCGAGCGGTCGAGGCGGGTGAAGGCCGAGAATACTCGTTCGCGTTCATCCGGCGGAATTCCGATGCCGTCGTCATCGACATGCACCCACAACTGTCCACTGACGACGTCGGCGCTGACTTCGATCCGCGAGCGGGCGTATTTGATGGCGTTGCGCAGCAGGTTGTTGACAGCGTAAGGCATGCTGCGACGATCCATGTCGACTTTCAAGCCGACGGGCAAAGCACTGGTGTCGAGATGCAGGGTCAATTTGCGGGCCAGCAAGCGCGCATCTTCGATCTGTTCTTCGAGCCAGGGGGCGATTTCGACCTCGGAAAGCTGCAATTCGGGTTGCTCGCGTTCGAAGCGGGCATAGGTCAGGCTGGAATCGATCAAACCATCGAGTTCGTCGAGATCGTCTTCCATCATCCGCCACAAGCGGAGCCGTTCGTCGGGGTCGTCGGTCTCGACGAGCATTTCCAGGGCGAAACGCGTGCGGGCGATCGGCGTGCGCAGTTCATGCGAAATGGCGCTCGACAATTCCTTCTGCGTGGCGATCAGGCGCTGGATGCGTTCGGCCATGCCGTTGAGCGTTTCGGCCAGCGGACCGAACGCGCTGCTGCGCATCGTCGGCGCCCGGGCGCCGAAATCGCCTTCGCCGAGCGAGCGAGCCGTCTGGCGCATCGCTTCGAGATCACGCCAGACGGGCTGGACCCACAGCCAGACAGCGACCGCCAGGCAGACGCCAATCAGGCTCCAGGTCAGCAGGCTGATCCGCAGATCGAGCGGAATTCCTGGCCGGTATTCGGGATTGCGCTCCGGCGAGAACGGACCGACGACCAGGATTTGCGAGGTTTGCTTCAGGCGATGATAGAGAATGTCGCCTTGGGTATCGATCGCCAGTTCACCGTTGTCGAGCTTTTCCGCCTGCGCTTTGGGCAGGTGCAGTTTCCAGCGGTCGACAATGTCGAGCTTGTATGAAAATTTCTGATCGAGCATGGCGATGGTTTTGGGCCAGTCGGCGCGCGGTTTGCGGAACAACTCGTCTTCGATCAGGACAATGGTGCCGCGCATGAAACGACTAGTGTAGTCATCGGTGATGCCCTTGACCGCCGTCGAAATGACGAAATCGGCAAAGACGGCGATGACCACGAAGGCGCCCATCACCAGCAGATAGAAATTGAAAAACAGCCGGGACAGGCTGTAGCGCCCCCGCCAGGGAGCCGGTTTGTAGGTATCGAGCAGGGCCAGCAGCTTGTTGCTATTGCCAGTCATGCTTGCTGAACAGGTAACCCTTGCCGCGAACCGTTTTGATGCGTAACGGATTTTCCGGATCGTCGCCGAGTTTGCGGCGCAGGCGGGAAATCCGTGCGTCGATCGAGCGATCGAGTCCGTCGAAACCGATGCCGCGCAGTTCCTGCAACAGATCGTCGCGCGACAGGATGGTACCGGCGTGTTTGGCCAGCAGCCACAACAGGTCGAATTCGGCAGTGGTCAGATCGATGCTGTCATCCCCCAACGAGGTGTCGCGTGTCGCCTGGCTGATCCGGAAACGACCGAAAGTCAGCTCGTCGGGCTGGTCGGGGTCGCCGGCCTCGCCGGCCTGGCCACCGACAACGTTCGGCGATCGGCGGAGCAGGGCTTTGATCCGCGCCAGCAACAGCCGCGGTTGCACCGGTTTGGCGATGTAGTCGTCGGCGCCGAGTTCGAGGCCGAGTATCTGATCGAGGTCTTCATCGCGGGCGGTTAGCATCAGGATCACCCCGTGATACACCGGGCGAACAGCGCGGCAAATCTCGAAACCGTCCTTGCCGGGCAACATGATGTCGAGAACCACCAGGTCGGGCCGTTCATTGACGATCCGGGCCTCGGCGGCGTCGCCGCGGCCTTCGATCGTGACCTGAAAATCGTTTTTGCGCAGGTACTCGGCGGTCAGCTCGGCGAGTTTGGCGTCGTCTTCAATCAACAAGATTCGTGTCTTCATCGCGCAATCATAGCGGTTTGTCGCCCCCCCGGAAACGTTCGCCGTCGCTGAGGCGCTGAACGGTACCCGCGGCCAAATTCGGCGGCGCTTCGGGGATGGTCCAGTCCTCGATCGTTTGGCGTCCTCTGACGATTGCCTTACAATCCTGGTCGAGTTTTATTGGACGAGACGATGACTAGGGGCCTGTCGGACTGGAGATTGATCGACTACGCCAGTGGAAAGAGCACGGCTCGCACTCTCTCCTGGCAGGCGCGTCCCGGAGCGGTCAGACGAGGGGCGTCGCGAAACACCGAGACCATGCGCAACGGTCTGCGCCGGTCCTTGGGGGGGGCGAGCTACAGGTGCGGAAATATGCCCGAGTGGCGTCGGCGCTGGCGCTTGGGGCCGGCTACTCGTTGTACCGAGCGCGCGACGTGAAATCGTCGGTCCTGCGAGCGATTTTCGGCGGTTTGGCGACCTTCGCAGTCGGCCTGACCGCGACGGCGGTCATTGCTGGCGAGTGGCTGCGTCTGCAAGCCTGTCCATTGTGCATTTTTCAACGACTGCTCTATTTGCTGATCGCCTTCCTTGCGCTGGCTGGCGTGTTGCTGCCCGTCTGGTCCCGCTTGTGGAGCGGGCTGATCGGTCTGCTGGCCGTCAGCGGCGTGGCCACGGCGGCTTACCAAAGCTGGCTGCAGTACGCGCCCGAGGCGAGCCGGGAGTGCGGTCTCGGCGAACCGACGCTGATCGAGCAACTGGTCAATTGGCTAGGCATGCTGTGGCCGAAACTGTTCATGGCCACGGGATTCTGTTCGAGCAAGGAATGGGAAATCTTCGGTCTGTCGATGGCCAACTGGTCGGGACTCGGCTTTCTGGGCATCCTGATCGTATCGGTAGGCCTATTGAACTGTCGCTCAGCACCCGCGGATTTTCCGTCCCGCTAGCTGCCTGCCGGACTTGAGCGATCGGCGCGAGCTGTCGGCGCGCCATGTGTCTGACGCTTGATCGCTGTCGAGGAATTTCCAGCGTTTCCTCAGCCGTGCCCGGTGCTGCCGAAACGGCCGTCGCCGCGCGGCGTGGCGATGAACTCATCGACCACCTGAAAGCTCACTTGCAGCACCGGGACGACGATCAGTTGCGCCAGCCGGTCCAGCGGCTGCAGGGTAAATGGCGCCGCGCCGCGGTTCCATACCGAGACCATGATTTCGCCCTGGTAATCCGAGTCGATCAGGCCGACCTGATTGCCAAGGACGATGCCGTGTTTGTGGCCCAGCCCGGAACGCGGCAGGATCAGCGCCGCCAGAGCGGGGTCGGCGAGGTGGATGGCGATTCCGGTACGGACGAGCAACGTTTCGCCTGGCCGGACCGTTAGCGGATCGTCCAGACAGGCGCGCAGATCGAGTCCGGCGGAGCCGGCGGTGGCGTAGGCCGGCGGCTGGTCGCGCAAACGCGGGTCGAGCAGTTTGACGTCGATCGTGCGGCTCATCGCCTTTTTTCCAGCAGCGTGGCGATGCGGGCGACGATTTGTCGTGCCAGACGGCGTTTGCTATCCGGCGGCAGGAGGTGTTCACCGTCGTCGTCGAACAGACGCAGGGTGTTGTGGTCGCCGCCGAAACCGTCGGCGATCAGATTGCCGACGATCAACGGGATCCGTTTGCGGCGGCGCTTTTCTTCGGCGTACGCCGTCAAATTTTCGCTTTCGGCGGCAAAACCAACGCACAACGGCGGCTGCGGCAACGCGGCGACCTCGCCGAGAATGTCCGGGTTGAGCACCAATTCGATGGTCGGCGCCAAGGTTTGCGTCGTTTTCTTGATTTTGCTTTCGAACGGCTGGGACGGACGGTAATCGGCAACGGCGGCGACGGCGATGAAGACCGCCTGCTCGGCGATCCGTTCGAAAACGGCGGCGTGCATTTCCAGCGCGCTGGTGACCGACAGCCGCTCCACGCCCGCTGGGCACGGCAAGCCGACCGGACCGGAAACCAGTGTCACTTGTGCGCCGGCTTCGCGGGCGGCGCGGGCAATGGCGTAACCCATCTTGCCGCTGGACAGATTGGTGATGCCGCGCACCGGGTCGATCGCTTCGAAAGTCGGCCCGGCGGTCAGCAGCACCTTTTTGCCGGCCAGGGATTTCGGCTGGAAGTAGGCGATCAGTTCGTCGAGGATTTCGACCGCTTCGAGCATCCGTCCCGGGCCGGTTTCGCCGCAGGCCTGCTCGCCGCTGGCGGGCCCGATCACCACGATGCCGTCGCCGGCCAGCGTCGCGACGTTGCGTCGAGTCGCCGGGTTCTGCCACATCTGGCGGTTCATCGCCGGTGCGACCAGCAACGGCGCCTCGCGGGCCAGCACCAGCGTGCTCAACAGATCGTCGGCCAGACCGTGGGCCACCTTGGCCAGGAAATCGGCAGAGGCCGGCGCCACAACGATCGCGTCGGCATGACGCGAGAGGTCGATGTGAGCCATGTTGTTGGCCATCCGCGCATCCCACTGATCGGTGAATACCGGCTGACCAGAAAGCGCCTGAAAGGTGACCGGCGTGACGAACCTCGTCGCCGCCTCGCTCATCACCACCTGCACCGACGCGCCTTCCCGGGTCATCTGGCGCAGCAGCTCGGCCGCCTTGTAGGCGGCGATGCCGCCGGTGACGCCAAGAACGAGCCGTTTTCCCTGTAGTTCCATCCGTTTGTTCTTCCGCTCGCTTAAAATTGATGGCGGCACATTCTACTTGAGATTGCGGAATGGCGATCAGCGACTGGCCCGAGGACGAACGACCGCGCGAGCGCCTGCTCGGCCACGGCGCCGCGGCGCTGTCCGACGCCGAATTGCTGGCCATTTTTCTGCGCGTCGGCACCCGTGGCAAGAGCGCGGTCGACCTCGGCCGCGATTTGATCGTCCGCTTTGGCAGCCTGAACGGCCTGTTCGCCGCGACCTTGGACGAGTTTTCGACGGTTCCCGGACTAGGACGAGCCAAGTACGCGCAATTGCAGGCGGTGTTGGAAATGTCACGGCGCTCGCTCGCCGAAGATCTGCAGCAGCGCAGCGCCTTTTCGTCGCCGGAGACGGTGCGCGATTATCTTCGCCTCCATCTGGCTGGGCTGGCGCATGAAGTCTTTTTCGCGTTGTGGCTGGACGCGCAGCACCGTTTGCTGGCCGCCGAGGAACTGTTCCGCGGCACGCTGACGCAGACCAGCGTTTACCCGCGCGAAGTCGTCAAGCGGGCACTGGCGCACAACGCCGCGGCTGTGGTCCTGGCGCACAACCACCCGTCAGGCGTTGCCGAGCCTTCGCGGGCCGACGAGTCATTGACTCACGAGTTGAAACAGGTGCTGGCGCTGGTCGACGTCCGTGTGCTCGACCATTTCATCGTTGCCGGCCAGTCGCCGCCGCTGTCGTTCGCCGAACGCGGGCTGCTGTGACACTTCGCGGCCCGACACCCGGCCGGACGGCGACGCGGGCGGTCAGGGCGCCAGACGTTCGCGCCGCCAGCGTTGCTCGCTGTCCAGTCGATAGCGCAGCCGGTCGTGCAGCCGGCTTTTCCGGCCTTGCCAGAATTCCCAGCACTCGGGACGCAAGCGATAGCCGCCCCAATGCGGCGGGCGCGGGGGCTGCAGCAGAAACTGCGCGCCGTAACGCGCGGCGTTGGCGACCAGGACGCCGCGATGGGCGATGACCTGGCTTTGCGGGCTGGCCCAGGCGCCGATCCGTGAGTCCAGCGGCCGGCTGGCGAAATAGGCATCGCTTTCCTCGGCGCTCACTTTGCTCACCGACCCTTCGATACGCACGACGCGCTCGAGTTCGACCCAGTGAAATTGCAGCGCCGCCCAGGGGTTGATCGCCAATTCGCGGCCCTTGCGGCTGTCGTAATTGGTAAACCAGGTGATCCCGTGGCTGTCGTAGCCTTTGATCAGCACCACGCGCGTCGACGGGCGTTGATCGGCTCCGACGGTGGCCAGGGTCATCGCGTTGGCTTCGGGAATTTGCGCGGCGAGCGCTTCGCCGAGCCAGCGCTCGAATTGCCGCAGCGGATCGGCATCCGACGCCTCTTCGCTGAGCTGGGCGCGTTCATAACTTTTGCGGAGATCCGTTAGATCGATCATCGGCGGAGTGGGGACGGTAAATAAGGTTCTGCTGCCGAGCATCGGGCAAGAGCACGACGCTCGGCAGCCGATTATCCAACAACGGCCGGCGGATCGGTGCGCGCATGGCGCCAGCCCGGCTCATTTGCCGAGCCAGGATTGGCGCAGCGCATTGGCTCTAGTCTGGCAGCGTAGTTGATGCGTATCGCGCGCCGGCGGCGCGAGGCGGACGGTGAATTGCCGAAGTTCGTCGCCACGAAAAGCGTGAACGACGATTTTTTCGCCGGCGCGGCGGCGGGCGAGCAGGCGTTTGATCGACGCCGGCGTGACGCGCAGCCCGTCGATGGCCAGCAACACGTCGCCGGCGGACAGTCCCGCCCGTTGCAGCGCACCACGCTCATACACGGCCGCCAGTTTGACCTCTCGGCCGTCGTCGAGCAGTTTGCCGTCCAGCGACGGCACCGGCTCACTGGCGGTGCGCCGCATGCGAACAGCGAATTTCTTCAGTAACCGGCGCCAGGGCAAATCGGTCGTGCCGTCGATGGCGGTGGCGAAGAATCCGCGCAGGTCGAGCCCGGAAAGCTGTTCGGCAAGCCGGCGTATATCGTCGTCAGCGACCGGCTGGCCGCTCAGTCCGTGCCGCTGCCACAAGGCGCGCATCAGATCATCGAGCGTGACGCGGCCGTCGGTTCCGGCGCGCAGCGTCAGATCGAGCGCCAGGGCGACCAAGGCGCCTTTGGTGTAATAGCTGACCACCGCGTTCGGCGTGTTTTCGTCGGGACGATAGAATTTGGTCCAGGCGTCGAAGCTGGACTCGGCCAGCGACTGCCGATGACGGCCTGGTAAATTGAGCACCTTGTCCATCGTCTTGCCGAGCAGCGCCAGCCATTCGCCGGGCTTGATCAGTCCGCTACGCAGCAGAGCGAGGTCGTCGTAGTACGAAGTAAAACCTTCGAAGGCCCACAGCAGCGTGGTGTAGTTCTCGACGCCGAGATCGTAAGCGGCGAAGGCGGCCGGCTTGATCCGCTTGACGTTCCAGGTGTGGAAATACTCGTGGCTGCACAGGCCGAGAAAATTGCGGTAGCGCTCGGGCAGGCCTTTCATCCCCGGATATGGCAGGTCGTCGCGGGCGCAAAGCAACGCCGTCGAACGGCGATGTTCGAGTCCGCCATAGCCTTCGCCAGCCGCGTTGATCAGGAAGAGGTAATGCGACATTGGCGCCGGTTCGCCGAAAAAACGGATTTGCCACTCGCAGATTCGCTGCAGATCAGTGGTCAATCGCCCCAGGTCGCAGTCGTGACGGCCGCTGATCGCCACCTGGTGCGGAACGCCGCAAGCGGTGAAACCGGCCAAAGCGAAGGTCCCGAGTTCGCAGGGGTGATCGATCAGCTCGTCATAATCAGCGGCCCGATAAACGCCGAAACCGTGCTCTGGCGCCGCGCCTTGCTCATCCTTGGCCGGGGAAAGTGCCGTCGCCACGCGCCAGGCGGCGAAGGCTTTGCCGCGCGGCCGCCGGATATCGACCAGACAGGGCCGGTGTTCAAGACCGATCGGCCGCAGAAAAACACTGGTGCCGTTGATGAACGCGTGCGTCCGGTCGAGGTGCGCGCCACGCACCGACGGGTCGGCGGCGTAGATTTCGCAGATCACGGTCAGGGTCGATTCCTTGCCGAGCACTGGCGCCTGCCAGGTGTGTTTGTCGATCTTGCGCAGTTGAACCGACTGTCCGTTGGCCTAGGCGCGGATCGAAACGACGGGTCTAGCGAAATCGAGGATACGATAACTGCCCGGAATCCAGGCCGGCAAGGCAAAACGTTGCCCGGCCGGGTCGGGGTCGCTCAGCGTGCAACGCACCTCGAACAGGTGCGCCTCCGGTCTGGCCGGCCGCAGACGGTAGCGGATGGCGGCGGGTGTGTTCATCGATACCCCGGGGTCGGCAATGTGCATTGCGCAATTTTAAAACCGATCGCAGGCCAGCGGCACCCAGCGCTCCGAGTGTGTCGAGACCATGGTGAGGCGTATCACGGGTGACAGGGAACATCTCAGTTGCCCATTGAGAAGCGGGTCCGAAGTCGTTTGCCTCGCCACCAGCGATGACGCGCAGGGCCGTTGGCGCTAGGCCGCACGCTCCAGGAGGCCATCAAGATTGCACTTCACGTGGCCAGGAGGCTGAGCCAGCCCGCACGAGTGCCCCGCCACGGCCGCCAGCTCGCGAGGCGTTCGATTACCGGCGGGTCGTGGCTCGCTGATGGGCTGTTCGCGGGTTTCAGCTACCGCGGGAGCGTAAAGGGCCTGAAAGAGCTCGGCCTGAAATTTCGCCGCCAGGCGGCCTGGTTTAACTTGGCGCCAAATCGGACACAACGGTCCCAAACCACCCAGCGACATGCCCGAGAGGACGCTTCTCGCCATATGCAGTAGGCCAACATGGAACCCGGGATTTTTTTACAGGAGTAGCGGCACGACATAACCGAGACATCGTCTGTCCCCGCTCGCAACCGCTAGCGGCCGATCTACGGCTCCGGTGGCGCGAACCGCCGGAGCCGTGGGCCGAATACCTTCCGAGATCAGGAACGGTCGCGGCGTCTCCAGCCAAGCGCGCCTAGCGCCAGGCCGACCAACGCGAGCGAAGCCGGTTCCGGCACATTGCTCGACGTGCAACCGGGCGCGGTCGGATTGGCGGCGCAAAAATCCACCGCCGTCTCTTGCACGCCCAACGTAAAACCGTTCCAGTATTCGTTACTCAGGCTGCGCCAATTTACGGTGTCAAACGTCCCCTGGAACCGGAGCGCGCCGTGCGGCTCGCCGGTGCCCAGCAACTGATACTCCGTATTGCCACCCACGGTCACGACCTGCTTGTACGAGGTCCCACACCCCCAGTACCCGCAGGCATTGCCGCCGTCGCTGGCATCGCCGAAGCTAAGAATGTCGAAGTCCCGGTCGAAAGCATAACCGTTGCCATTGAGACTCACGTAGGCGAACACCGGATTCGCGATCGCCTGCGAAAAGTTGAGGGTCTGCATGCCAGCGTACCGCAGAGCGATGATATCGGTGGTGGGCGGGCGATTGTCCACCGCGCTGCTCGTGAAGGGAGACGTTCCGGCAGGACCGTCCGTGCCGCCGCTGTAGTAGTAGGCGCCCCCGCTCGGCTGATAGAAGCCGATCCCCTGGCGGTTCGTGTAGGTCACGGTGACCGTCGAACTGGCTGTCGTGATCGTGCCGGTGGCCATGAAGCCACCGCCAGTGGCTTGGTTGCCTCCGGTCCAATCGGTCCAGTAGATCGGCGCCGCCGAAGCAGCGCCCGCGCTCAGCGCCAGGGCCAACATAGCGGCCTTGTGTATCGAAGATCCAGTCATTTTCATTTCTTTCTGTGGTCATTAACGTTGGCTAAAAGCGATTTAAGCAAAGCGAGATCCGTGCCATCACTTGCATAGATAAAAAATATGATCGACATCAATTAGATAAATAAAGCATGTCGGAAGATGGACGATCTCGGAAACGTATGAATGTAAAAATTCCCGACATCGACATTCCTGAAGTTGCCCCCTGCGGGATAGAGACGGTTGGGCGGTTGAGAATCAAGCGGATTCCAAGGCAGGGTTATCCGGCGACGCCGATGTTCCGCCTATGGCCGGCGGCGCGTGACGCGGCGCTCTTCCAGTCGCCAGTCTGGGCATGATGCTTGCGGGCAACGCTTGGTCATTCGCCAAGGCTGCAGCCATTGAGTGCCATCGCGCCACATTGCGGTCCAAAACCGAATACAGCAAACGGCAAGTCAAAAGGCGCAAGGCAAAAACCAGGTCAAGCCCAGCCGCACTCCGAGCAGAGTGCGGCAATTGCCCTGATTTGACAAATCCTTGGAAGTTGTCACGACTCATGCCACAATCGTTCATCCGGCGCGGGCCGGTCGAACCGTAGGTAACTGTTTGTATGAATGGAGTGTAGGAGACATGATGAACAAAGATTCGAAACGTTTGTTAATGACAGCGACGCTGGCCGCCTCCCTGTTGTCGGCCCCGGCACTGGCGCAGGATGCCGGCGGAACGCTGAAAAAGATCAAGGACACCGGGGTGATCACCCTCGGCCACCGCGAATCATCAATCCCGTTCTCGTACTATGACGACAAGCAACAGGTGATCGGCTACTCGCACGAACTGATGCTCAAGGCGGTCGACGCGATCAAGAGCGAATTGAAACTGACCAAGCTCGAAGTCAAACTGATGCCGGTCACCTCGGCCAACCGGATCACGCTGGTCCAGAACGGCTCGGTCGACCTCGAATGCGGTTCGACGACCAACAACTCCGAACGTCAGAAGCAGGTGTCTTTCTCGAATACCATCTTCATCATCGGTACACGATTGATGACCAAGACCACCTCCGGGATCAAGGATTTCCCTGACCTGGCCGGCAAGAACGTCGTCACCACCGCCGGCACCACCTCCGAGCGGCTGCTGCGCAAGATGAACGAAGACAGGAAGATGGGGATGAACGTGATCAGCGCCAAGGATCACGGCGAATCGTTCCTGACCCTCGAAACCGGTCGGGCGGTCGCCTTCATGATGGACGACGCGCTGCTCTACGGTGAAATGGCCAAGGCCAAGCGCGCCAGCGACTGGGTGGTGGTCGGCACACCGCAATCATTCGAAGCGTACGGCTGCATGTTGCGCAAGGATGATCCGGCGTTCAAGAAAGTGGTCGATAACGCGCTGGCCAAGGCGATGACGTCCGGCGAAGCCGAAAAAATCTACGCCAAGTGGTTCCTGCAGCCGATTCCGCCGAAAGGGCTGAATCTTAATTTCCCGCTGTCCGAGGCGGTGAAGAAACTTTACAAGTCGCCGAACGACAAGGCGTTCGACTGACGCCGTCCGCTTGGGCCGGGGGTGTCCGCACCCCCGGTTGACGATAAGAACGATAACGACACCATGGAGGGACGAATGATGAAACAGTCTTTGCGACATTGGTTGGCGACGGTGATCGCCACGCTGACTGTCAGCGTCTGTGTGGCCGCCGATCAGGCGAACGTGGTCATCCTCGCCACCGGCGGGACGATCGCCGGCGCGGGCGCCGATGCCACCAACAGCGCCACCTACCAAGCGGCCAAAGTGCCGGTGGACAAGCTGATCGCCGGCATTCCGCAACTGGCCAACGTCGCCGCGGTGCGCGGCGAACAGGTTTTCCAGATCGCCTCCGAAAGTTTCACCAACGACCATCTGCTGACACTCGGCAAACGGGTCGCCGCGCTGGTCAAGCAGAAGGACGTCGATGGCGTGGTCATCACCCACGGCACCGACACCCTCGAGGAGACGGCGTATTTCCTCAATCTGGTGGTGCGTACCACCAAACCGATCGTCGTCGTCGGTTCGATGCGCCCGGGAACGGCGATGTCCGCCGACGGGATGCTCAATCTGTTCAACGCCGTCAGTGTCGCCGCCAGCCTGGATGCCCGCGGCAAAGGGGTGCTGGTAACGATGAACGACGAAATCAACAGCGGTCGGGACGTTGCCAAGATGGTCAATATCAAGACCGACGCCTTCCGCAGTCCGTGGGGGGCGCTGGGGATGATCGTCGAAGGCCGGAACTACTGGTTCCGCCTGCCGGCCAAGCGGCATACCGCCAACTCCGAGTTTGACATCGAGCAGATCGATCGGCTGCCGACGGTCGACATCGTCTACGGCTATGGCAATGTCCCGGATACCGCCTACCGGGCGTTCGCCGCCGCCGGCGCGCAGGCGATCGTCCATGCCGGCACCGGTAACGGCTCGGTGAGCAATACCGTCGTGCCGGTGCTGCAGGAATTACGCGGCAAAGGGGTGCACATCATCCGTTCGTCGCACGTCAATGCCGGCGGCTTCGTCCTGCGCAACGCCGAGCAGCCCGATGACAAGTATGACTGGCTCGTCGCCCACGACCTCAACCCGCAGAAAGCCCGCATTCTCGCCGCCGTGGCCTTGAGCAAGACACGGGATAGCAAGGAACTGCAGCGCATTTTCTGGGAATACTGAGCGCTTGGTTCGTCGGGCGCAGCGTCAACGCAACGAGACCGCTTGGCGGATCGCTCGACGGAGGTCCCGGCGTCACGCAGGCGCAAGACGCATCCGATCCGGCACGCGGGCAATTTTTTGCCGGCCTGATCGATGAACTTGCGGTTCTCGTGACGGCCGTTGCGGCGCACGGGCACCGTTTTTTGGGAGAGTAGGCTATGGGTTACAACTGGAATTGGGGAGTTTTTCTGCAGCCGACGGCGTCGGGAGGCGATACCTATCTCGGCTGGATGATCCATGGGTTCAAGACCACCATCGCCTTGTCGCTGTCGGCCTGGCTGATCGCGCTGGCTCTCGGCGCGGTGGTCGGCGTGCTGCGTACCGTTCCCAACAAGGTGCTGTCGGGAATTGCCACCGCCTACGTCGAGGTCTTTCGAAACATTCCGCTGCTGGTCCAACTGTTCCTGTGGTACTTCGTGATGCCGGAACTATTGCCCGAAAAGCTGGGCAGCGCTTTCAAGCAGAGCAACCCATTCGTTCAGCAATTTCTCTCATCGATGGTCTGCCTGGCGCTATTCACCAGCGCCCGCGTCGCCGAACAGGTGCGTTCGGGGATCAACTCCCTGCCGCCCGGCCAGAAAAATGCCGGTCTGGCGATGGGTTTCACCCTATCACAAACCTATCGCCACGTTTTGCTGCCGATGGCGGTGCGCTTGATCGTTCCGCCGCTGACCTCGGAATTCCTGAACATTTTCAAAAACTCGGCGGTTTGTTCGACGATCGGCCTGCTGGAGCTGGCGGCCCAGGGGCGGCAACTGGTCGATTACACGGCGCAACCCTACGAGTCGTTCATCGCCGTCACCCTGGCTTACCTGTTGATCAACGTGGTGGTGATGTTCGGCATGCGCTGGCTTGAAGCTCGGGTGCGTGTTCCCGGCTATATCGGAGGGAAGTGAAATGTACGAATTCGACTGGTCGTCGATCCCCAATGCCTTGCCGTTCCTGTGGGATGGGATGATGATTTCGCTGCAGATCACGGCCACGGCGGTGATCATCGGGATCGTCTGGGGAACGTTGTTGGCCCTGATGCGTCTGTCGCCGATCAAGCCGCTGTCGTGGTTTGCCGCCGGGTACGTCAATCTGTTCCGGGCGGTGCCGCTGGTGATGGTCCTGCTCTGGTTCTTCCTGATCGTGCCGCATCTCCTTGAAAGTCTGTTCGGCTTTCCTCGCGGTTCGGACATGCGGCTGGGTTCGGCGATGGCCGGTTTCGCGCTCTTCGAGGCCGCCTACTATTCCGAAATCATGCGTGCCGGCATCCAGTCGGTGCCGAAAGGCCAGATGTCCGCCGCTAGCGCCCTGGGCATGACCTACGCCCAGGGCATGCGGCTGGTCGTCCTGCCGCAGGCGTTCCGCAACATGGTGCCCTTGCTGCTGACGCAAGGGATCATCCTTTTCCAGGATACCTCGCTGGTGTATGTGTCGGCGTTGGCCGACTTCTTTGGCGCCGCGTACAAGGTCGGCGACCGCGACGGCCGGCTGGTCGAACTGCTGCTGTTCGCCGGGGCGGTCTATTTCGTGATCTGCTTCACTGCCTCGCGGATCGTCCGTCACTACCAACAAAAATTGAAGACGGCGTAACCGCGTTGCCGCCCGACCGAGAGGAGATTTTTCAATGATTACCATGAACAATGTCAGCAAGCACTATGGTTCCTTCCAGGTGCTCACCGAATGCAGCACCCAGGTGCAAAAGGGTGAAGTGATCGTCGTCTGCGGACCGTCGGGTTCGGGCAAGTCCACCTTGATCAAAGTGGTCAATGGTCTCGAACCGTTTCAGAGCGGCGAAATCATTGTTAACGGCCTATCGGTCGGCGACCCGAAAACCAATCTCTCGAAGCTGCGTTCGATGGTCGGCATGGTGTTCCAGAACTTCGAGCTCTTTCCGCACATGAGCATCATCGACAATCTTTGTATCGCTCAGACCAAGGTGCTGCACCGGACGCAGGAGGTGGCGCGGGACAAGGGCTTGAAATTGCTCGAACGCGTCGGCCTGTCGGCGCAAGCCGCGAAATTTCCCGGTCAGCTCTCAGGCGGCCAGCAGCAACGGGTGGCGATCGCCCGCGCGCTGGCCATGGACCCAATCTGCATGCTGTTCGACGAACCGACCTCGGCGCTCGACCCGGAAATGGTCAATGAAGTGCTCGACGTGATGACCGAACTGGCCCGCGAGGGAATGACGATGATGTGCGTGACGCACGAAATGGGTTTCGCCAAGCGTGTCGCCAGCCGAGTGATCTTCATGGACCAGGGACGAATCGTCGAGGACGACAGCAAGGAAGCGTTTTTCGCCAACCCGCGTTCGGAACGCGCGCAACAGTTTCTGGCCAAAATCCTCCATCATTGACCGACGATCGCGGCCGGGTCCGTTTGCCCGGCACCGGGCCTCGATTGTCGCGCTCCCCGGTCGGAAGGCTCCTCCCGGGGCGTCGGAGCGAGAGAATCACGATGGATTCTGTTTAGCACGACTGGCACGATCGCGCCGGCAAGTCCCGCGGCGTTCGGTGCGAAATACGGGAGAAATGGTATGAGCATGCCGACCGAAGCGACTCTCACCCTGCGTCGCAACCTGCGGGAAATCGCCGAACAACAGGCCCTTTCGGCGCGTTTGAACGAGTTTCTCGACTCGTATTTCGTCGACGCCGAGTTGAGCGACGCCGCCAACGACGCCAGTCCGGAGCAATTGCTCGGCGCCGCGGCGCAGCACTTCCGCTTGGGCGACATCCGGCCGGCCGACCAGGCGTCGATCGCCTTGTATACTCCGGATTCCGACCGGCACGGCTGGCACTCGCCGCATACGGTGATCGACATCGTCACCGACGACATGCCGTTTCTGGTCGATTCGGTGACCATGGTCGCCTATCGCTACGGCCTGACCATTCACCGCCTGCTGCACCCGGTGCTCGGCATTGAACGCGATGCCGAGCGGGTGTTGCGACGCACACGGACACGCGGCGTCGCCGGCACGCGCGCCGAATCGTGGATCCATCTGGAAATCGATCGCGTCGGCGACGCGTCTTTGTCGGCAGCGTTGCAGCAGGAGATCGCCACCGTGCTGACCGACGTGCGCGCGGCCGTCGCCGACGGACCGGCCATGCAACGGGCGTTGCGCGAAGCAAGCGAACAGACCGCCACCGCGCCCGTCGCCGACGCCGACGAAGCGGCCGCCTACCTACGCTATATCGCGGCCAACAACTTCGTTTTTCTCGGTTACGCCGACTATTGCGTCGATGACGACGGGCAACGCTTGCAGCGCGTCGACGACAGCGGCCGCGGTGTGCTGCGCGATCCGGCGCATGCGCATTACGGTCGTTGCCTGTCGGGAATTCCCGGCGAACTGATCAAACTGGCGCGGGACGTTCCGGTGCTGCTGTTCAAGGCGGATGCCCGGTCCACGGTGCACCGCTCGGCCTATCTCGATTTCATCGGCGTGCAATCCTACGACGCGACCGGGCGGGTCACCGGCGCGCGGGTTTTCGTCGGCCTATATACCGCGCACGTCTATCACGTCGCCGCCAACGAACTGCCGTTGATCCGGCAAAAGATCGCCGCGGTTCGCGAAGAACTGGGTTTTGTCGGCGGCAGTCATCGAGACAAGACCTTGCTCAACGTGCTCGAAACGTATCCGCGCGACGAACTGATCGAAATCGCCCGGCCAGATCTGACGCGTATCGCGCGCGGCATCGTCTCGGTCTATGAGCGTGAGCAGGTACGCCTTTTCCTGCGTGACGACCCGTGGGGACGCTACGTCTCGGCCTTGGTTTACCTGCCGCGTGACGCCTTCGACAGCACGATCCGCGAACGGATTTCGGCGCTGTTGCGTGAAAGCCTGATGGCCGACGGTGTCGATTACTTCGTGATGCTTGGCGACTCGCGGCTGGCGCGACTGCATTTCATCGTCCGCACGCCGGTCGGCACGCACTACCGCTACGACGCGGGGATGATCGAAAAGCAGGTGGCGCGCATTGTCCGCGGCTGGCGCGACGAATTGAAACAGCAGCTCATCGAGCACTATGGCGAGGAACACGGCAACCGCCTGTTGCGCCGTTACGCGCTCGAATTACCGCAGTCGTACCGCGAGCAGGTGACACCGGCGGCGGCGGTGTCCGATCTTGCCTGTCTTGAAGCCGCCGAGCACAGTGGACGTGTCGAAGTGAAGCTGAGCATCGCCACCGGTAGTGGCGATAGCATCGACGATGCACAGCAGGTGCTCAAACTGTTCCGCCGCGGTCGGCCACGACCGCTGTCGCTGATTCTGCCGGTGCTCGAAAACCTCGGGTTGACGGTGCTCTCCGAGCAACCGTACAGCTTGCCAAGCAGTGACCTTCACATCGCCGAGTTCGCGGTGCAGTTGCCGCGACCGAAGGCGCTCGACGACGACGCCACTCGCCGGGCGTTCGTCGAACTGCTCGAACAATTGCTGCGCGACGAGGCGGAAAACGACGGTTTCAACCGCCTGGTGCTGCTGGCGCGACTCGATGGCCGGCAGATTGCCCTGTTGCGCGCTTACAGCCGCTACCTGCGCCAGGCCGGTCTGACCTTCAGCCAGACTTATGTCGAACGTTGCCTGGCGACACATGCCGCTATCGCCCGACGGTTGATCGAACTCTTCGAAGCCCTGTTCTCGGCCGACGCCGACGAGCGGCGCGCCGGCCAATTGTCGAACGAGGTGACCACCGCGTTGTTGCAGGTCAGCAATCCCGACGACGACCGCATCCTGGCCGGCTTTCAGACGGTCATCGAAGCGACACTGCGCACCAATGCCTACCAGCCGGCACAGGACGGCTCGCCGAAGAGCTATCTGTCATTCAAGCTGTCGTCGCGCGCCATTCCGTTCCTGCCGCCGCCCGCACAGTTGTACGAAATCTTCGTCTATAGCGAGCGCATGGAAGGGGTGCATCTGCGCGGCGCGCGTGTGGCGCGCGGCGGTTTGCGCTGGTCGGACCGGATGGAGGATTTTCGCACCGAAGTGCTCGGTCTGGTCAAGGCGCAGACGGTGAAAAACGCGGTGATCGTGCCACTCGGTTCGAAAGGGGGCTTCGTGTGCAAACGACTGCCACCGGCCAGCGAACGTGAAGCGTATCAGGCTGAAGGCATCGCCTGCTATTCGACTTTCATCCGCGGTTTGCTCGACCTGACCGACAACCTGGTCGACGGTCGGGTGGTACCGCCGGCCGGCGTCCGCCGTCGCGATGACGACGATCCCTACCTGGTCGTCGCCGCCGACAAAGGCACCGCGACCTTCTCCGACATTGCCAACCGCATCGCCATCGATTACGGCTTCTGGCTCGGCGACGCC
This sequence comes from Accumulibacter sp., assembly GCA_016789495.1. Taxonomy (GTDB): domain Bacteria; phylum Pseudomonadota; class Gammaproteobacteria; order Burkholderiales; family Rhodocyclaceae; genus Accumulibacter. Next base: position 18,405 of record JAEUOJ010000104.1, read on the forward strand.
TTCGCTTCCGGCGGCTCGGCCGGGTACGACCACAAAAAAATGGGCATCACCGCGCGTGGCGCCTGGGAAGCGGTCAAGCGGCACTTCCGCGAACTTGGCCAGGACATTCAGCGGCAGGAATTCACCGTCGTCGGCATCGGTGACATGTCCGGCGACGTCTTCGGCAACGGCATGCTGCTCTCGCCGTGCATCCGGCTGCTGGCCGCCTTCGACCATCGACATATTTTTCTCGACCCTGACCCGGATCCGGCACGGAGTTTCGCTGAGCGACAACGCCTGTTCGACTTGCCGCGTTCGTCGTGGGCCGACTACGACTCGACGCTTATTTCGCCGGGAGGCGGTGTCTGGTCGCGCAGCGTCAAGACGATTCCCCTGTCGCTGCAAGCCCGCGCCTGGCTGCGCGTCGACGCCCTGCAATTGACGCCGCCGGAACTGATTCATGCGCTGCTGCAAGCGCCGGTCGATCTGCTCTACAACGGCGGGATCGGCACCTACGTCAAGGCCAGCACGCAGAGCCATCAGGAAGCCAACGACCGCGGCAACGATATTCTGCGCGTCGATGCCAGCCAGCTCGGGGCGCGGGTGATCGGCGAAGGCGGCAATCTCGGCTTGACGCAGAAGGGCCGTATCGAATTTGCCAGTCACGGCGGCCGGCTGTACACCGACGCCATCGACAACTCGGCGGGCGTCGATTGCTCGGACCACGAAGTCAACATCAAGATCCTGCTCAGCGGCTTGGTTAGCCGTGGCGATATGACCGGCAAGCAGCGCGATGTCTTGCTGGCGTCGATGACCGACGAAGTCAGCCGCCTGGTGCTCGCCGACAATTATCAGCAAACACAAGCCATCGCGCTGGAAATCGCCGCCGGCGGCGACCTGCTCGAGGCGCACGGTCGCCTGCTCCGCCAGCTCGAAGCCAAGGCCGGTCTGCATCGCGAGATCGAAGCGCTACCTGATGACCAGGCGCTGGTCGAACGCGCGCAACAAAAGCGCGCCCTGACCGCGCCGGAAATCGCCGTTCTGCTTGCCTACGTCAAAATCTCGCTCAAACAGACGATCCTGGCGTCGACCCTGCCCGACAGCGCGGATCTTCATGAACTGCTGGTCGCCTACTTCCCCGCGGCGCTTCGCGAACCCTGCGTCGACCTGTTGGCGACGCATCCCTTGAAACGTGAAATCATCACCAATCAACTGGTCAATCGCCTGGTCAATCGCATGGGGACGACCTTCGTGATGCAGATGGAGGAAGAGACCGGCGCCGACCCCAGCGAGATCGCCGCCGCCTACCACGCGGTTAGCCGCGTCCTCGACGGCGAAGCGCTGTGGCAGTCACTCGAAGCGCTCGACCTGCAACTGCCGGCCAGCCGACAACAGGCGCTGATGAGCGGCCTGCGGGCGATGGTCGCCGCCGCCACCCGTCTGCTGCTCGCCGAATACCGTTCGGGGACGACGATCACCTCGCTGATCGCCAATTACCGGTCGGCCGTCGGCGAGACGGTCGACCGCCTCCGTCACCCCCATGTCGGTGTCGAGGCGATCACCGCGCTGATCGACGGCCGGGCGGCGGTGGTCGCCGCGTTCGACCGCGTCGGCCTGGCCAGGCTCTGCGGTTGCCCCCTGTCGGCGGTTGAAACGGCATTGGCCACCCTGGACGAGCGTCTTGATATCGATTGGCTGGCGACGGCGATCGGTCGACTGCCGGCTGGCAACCGTTGGCAGGCGCGCGCGCGCGCGCAGCTGGTCGTCGACCTGTCTGGCTTGCGCCAGCATCTGCTCCAGCAGGTACTCGCTGGCCGCCTGCCGTCCACCGACGCGGCCGAGGCCATCCTCGCCGAAATCAAGGTCAGCGAACCTCAGGATCTGGCGATGCTTTCCGCCGGTCTGGCGGAAATTCGTCGGTGGTTGACCGGTTGATCGTTCGCCTTATCGATGCCGATCGCTCCGGGAGCCTGCTGGACTGAAATCTGGCGCGCGTGCTGACGGGAAACGCGGGCCCCGTATCCGTATCGAGGATCGACACCAATGGTGAGAGGCTCAGCTGCCGTCGATCCGCGCTAGCGCGTCGCCCGTCGGCCAGGTCAGCAACTCGGGCGAGTTCGCCTGCCACCGCGGCAGGAACTGCTCCGCCCGCGCCGCGCCGTGTTCGCGCAGACTTTGCATGAACACCGGGCTGCGATCGAACTTGGAGGCCACGCCAAGTTCGGCATGATCCGGAGCCATGGTCAACATGTACACCGTGATCGGCTTATAGTCGGCGAAAGCCGCGCGCATCGGCGCATCAGCATCGGTGAATGGCTCGATCCGGGCCAGCCATTGATTCACCGTTTCAATGAAGCGCAGCTCCTGGAACAACGACAGGTTGCCGGACAACTCGTTGCGCCGGTCCTCGATCGCCGCTAGTTTGGTCGGTTCGCTGCTCCGCTTCTGCGGGTTGATGCGGATCACCCAGATTTCGTCGGGTGTTTCCTCACGGCGAGTATTGGCGACGAATTCCCGGATCGGCGGATTCTGCGAAAAAACGCCGTCCCAATACAGCGCCTCACTGCCATCGTCGTTTTTCAGCCCCGGAATGCGTTGCGCGCGCCGCAGATCGGGCAATGTCCCCGAAGCGGCGACCGCTTGATAACTGATGGGCCGCCGCTGTGCCGGCGGCCCATCAGGATCGCTCCACGAATCGAAGGCTTCGAAGCGGCCGCTGAGGATTTCCACCGCGCCGAGCAGCAGACGCGGCTGTAGTCGCTGACGAGCCACCTCGTCCAAGCGCTCCTGCAAATCCGGAAAATCCGGCGCGCAGGTTTTCAGCAAGGCCATGAAGTCGTAGAACTCCGGACGGACTTCGCCGAGGTCGAGATTCGGAGCCAGCAGATTTTCGAAGCGCGACCAACTGTCGAGGGTGGCCATCAGCCAGTCGTTGTACTCCGCCGGATGGGTCTGTTTGACGCTGACCCCGGATTCCGACAAGGTATAGAAATATTGCGTCAATGAATTGATGCCGGCCTCGCCGAGCTTATTGACCTGAAAGGTATCCCACAAATGGTTGAGCGCCCGCCGCGCGGCGGCGAAGGCGCCAGGTTGACCACGGTGACGCAGCAGGCCATACCAGACCATGAACGCGTTCAGCGCACCCGCCGAGGTTCCGCTCAGGCCAACAATCTCGAAACGGCGTCGCGCGCCGACCAGCGCCCGGCCGGCCGGTGCGCCTTCCTGTTCGTTCTCCTTGCTTTGCAACAGCCGGTCCAGAACGCCACAAGTGAAAGCGCCGTGAATACCGCCGCCCTGACAGGCGATCGCCACTTTGCGAATTTCCATGCTGATCTGCTCCTGATTCGACAAAGATGCGGCCAGAACCTCGCATCCCGGCGCTATTGTAGCCGGTCAGCCGGTTTCGCTGCGCCGGCAGCGAGCAACGGCAAAAATGCGCTCTTTCCAGGGGTACTGGCGCCGGATGTCACATCACGTTACGATTCGATTCTCACTTCGACAGGATCTAAATCGCTATGAAACGTAGTGGCTGCCTCTTTCCGCTCTCGTCCATCGCGCTGACTGGCCGTCTGCTGCCGGCGGTTTGCGCGCTTGCATTAGCCACTCCAGCGCATGCCGTATGTGACGATCCGTCGACGTTTTTCGGTGGGATCTGTAAAACCCTCGCCGACACCTGGAATGAGGGAAAGGACGATCTGATGGTTCCGTTCCACACCCATCACCTGCGTTACGCCTATTCCAGGGAAAGGATCAGTAGACTGGTTGAGAATACCTGGGGTTTAGGCTACGGGCGCACGCGCTATGACTCGCGCGGAAATTCGGATAGCCTCTACGCGATGGGTTTCCGCGATTCACACGGCGATTTCGAACCGATCATTGGCTACGCCCATCGCTGGAACGTCGGCGATGTCGATGCAGTCCATGCCGGCCTCGGTTACACCGTCTTCATCACCGCCCGCTCGGATACCGCCCACTATCTGCCGATCCCCGGCATCTTGCCGGTGGCCTCGCTCAATTATCGCCGCAACGGTATCAATATGACCTACGTCCCGGGCGGTAAAGCGCACGGCAACATCCTTTTCTTCTGGGCCAACATCGGCCTTTGAGTCGTTTCATGAACGACAGCCAAAAAAATCCCGGCTGGTTGATCAGACCGATGCCGGGAAAAAGGGAGGACTGGTTCGTTGCGTTTCCGATGAGGCCATCGGTATAGACATTCCTTTCGGGCCAATGAATCACCGTGTTACGTTGGTGGGACCGGTTCGAAATGGCACGCTCTTCCCTTTAGCGGCCGGACGACGGCGGACTTTAGCCGTTGCATGAAAAATTTTCGGGCATCGCCGTTGTGGCACCCTTCCGCCCATTTTCTGAAAGACCTCTCATGCGTACCCCCCCGCTCGCCGGTCTCCGCGTTCTTGATCTGACGCGCTTGTTGCCGGGTCCTCTGGCGTCAATGCATCTGGCCGATCTCGGCGCCGACGTGATCAAGGTCGAAGATACCGCTGCCGGCGATTACGCGCGCACCGCTGGTGCGGTGCATGGCGCGGTCAGTTATTTCGAGCTGGTCAATCGCAACAAGCGCAGCCTGACGCTGGATCTCAAACAGCCGGCGGCAGTCGAACTGTTTCTGCACCTGGCGAACCAGGCCGAGGTGATCATCGAAGGCTTCCGCCCTGGGGTGGTCGACAAGCTGGGGATCGGTTATCAAACAGTGGCGGCGACCAATCCGCGCATCGTCTATTGCTCGATCACCGGTTATGGACAGGATGGACCCTACCGCGACCGTGCCGGCCACGATCTGAATTATCTCGGGTACAGTGGGCTGCTCGATCAAATCGGCACCGCCGGCGGCGACCCGGCGGTGCCGAATTTTCAGTTGGGCGATCTGCTCGGTGGCTCTTTGAACGCACTGGTCGGCCTGCTGGCGGCGGTCATCGATTCGCGCGCCAGCGGCCAGGGGCGCTACCTCGATGTGGCGATGACCGACGGGGTGTTCACCCATGCGCTGTTTCCGTTTCTGGCGGTACAGGGCATGGGAAAGGCCCTGCCGCGAGGCGAGGATATTCTGTCCGGCGGCATGCCGAGCTATGCGGTATACGCCACCCGCGACGACCGCCATTTCGCCGTCAGTGCGATGGAACCGAAATTTTGGCAAACTTTTTGCGTTACGATCGGCCGCCCGGATTTATCGTCGTTTGCTTTGGCCTACGGCCCGGAAGGAGAGCGCATTCGCGCTGAACTGGCCAGAGTGTTCGCCCAAAAGAGCTTTGCCGAGTGGACGGCGATTTTCGAGCACGCCGATTGCTGCGTGTCGCCGGTTCTGCGCCCGGAAGAAAGCCTGGGGAACGCGCAAATCGCAGCCCGCGGCTTGGTCGTCGACGTCAATGGCGTCAAGCAGTTGGCACCACCGTTCAAGATCAGCGATCATCCGTTCGTCGTGCGTTCTCCCGCGCCCCGGCAAGGCGAGCACAATCGGGAAATTCTGCGCGAGGCCGGCTTGAGCGACGCGGCGATCGACGAATTGCAACAACAAAAAATCATCTGAGCGTCGACAGCGCCGTCGAGGGGGGGGCGAGGCGTTCAGCGCGCCGTCTGGTCGGCACGGCTGATGCGGCGGCGGTATCGGCGGACAATCGCCGCCAGCGGGCGGATGGCAATCACGCCGATCGAAATGTTGTCGCGACCGCCGCGCTGGCGGGCGAGTTCGACCAGTTCCCGACAAGCGATTTCCGGATCGTGTGTGCTGACCGCCTGGCCGATTTCCTCTTCATCAATGCTGTCGTAGAGTCCGTCCGAACAAAGGACGAACTGATCGCCAACCGCCATCGGCTCGGCGTGACGGGCGACGATCCGCAGCTTGTCCTGTGTGCCAAGCGAGCGCAGCAAAATATTGCGAATGGGATGGTGGCGGGCTTTGTCGGCGTCGATGACTCCGGCACGCAATAATTGTTCGACCAGCGTATCGTCTCGGGTCAGTTGCTGGCAATCGCCATTCACACAACGATACAGTCGGCTATCGCCGACGTTGGCATAGATCGCTTCACGACCAACCAGCGCCAGCACCGTCACCGTGGTACCCATGCCTTCAAGCCGTTGATCGGCTTGTGAGGCACGGAAAACCACCTCGTTGGCGATTTCGATCGCCTTTTCCAGCGCCCGCCGCCGATCCACTCCCGCGATAGCGAAATAACTCTCGGCAATCGTCTGCACAGCCAGAGAACTGGCCACTTCGCCGCCCTGATGCCCGCCCATGCCATCGGCGACGATCAACAACACCCCGAGCCGTTGGCGGTCCGCGGCCAGCCGGGGGACGATATACGCGACGGCATCCTGGTTGCATTTGCGCACACAGCCGATATCGCTGGCAGTGTGGGCAACGATGCTGAAATCGGCGGTTGTTCTGTTCATATCCTCCTTGTAGCAATTTTTCCATTCGATCATGTCATTGTGCCAGTTTGCGCAGACATGGCGAATAGGTGACGGCGGATGGAAGGACTCGAAGGACCCTTGCCAACAGCGCGCATCGTTAGCCAAGCTTGATCAAGTCAACGGCACCAGTGGATTTTTTTCTTTGGCCTGCCACTGAAACGTACACACGATTCGCTTCAACACCACGAAAAATTTCGTTTGCCCGGATTTTTTCGCTTCGCCCCTTCCAGTCCGGCAGGCAGCCGGCGAATCAAATGCGAATTGCGCCGAACCGGTCTTGACGGTACTATCCATGCCTTGCGTTTCCGGCCGCTGGCCGGTGGCGCTGCGTGGTGCGGTGGCTTGTTCATCGCACCGTTTTTGTGCTTCTGCGGAACGCTGATCGCCATTTTTCGCCGATCGACCCCGAAACAGCGCGTCGTCGCGGATTTTCGTTTTTCCTTCCTCTCTCGTCTCCAGAATGATTTCCGGCCTACTCAAGAAGATTTTCGGCAGCCGCAACGATCGGCTGATCAAGCAATATTCGCAGGTCGTGCGCAAGATCAACGCACTGGAAGCCACTATCAGCGCCTTGTCGGACGAGGCTTTACGAGGGAAAACGGCCGAATTCAAGACCCGGGCGGCCAACGGCGAATCGCTAGACGCACTGCTGCCGGAGGCCTTCGCCGTAGTCCGCGAGGCGAGCAAGCGTACGCTGGGCATGCGTCATTTCGACGTGCAGTTGATCGGCGGCATGGTTTTGCATGATGGCAAGATCGCCGAAATGCGTACCGGCGAAGGGAAAACGCTGGTGGCAACCTTGCCGTCGTACCTCAATGCGTTGTCCGGAAACGGCGTGCATGTGGTGACGGTCAATGATTATCTGGCGAATCGCGACGCCGAGTGGATGGGCCGGCTGCTTCGCTTTCTGGGCTTGACCGTCGGCGTCAATCTGTCGCAGATGGCGCATGACGACAAACAAATCGCCTACGCCGCCGACGTCACCTACGGCACCAACAACGAATTCGGCTTCGATTATCTGCGCGACAACATGGTTTATGCTGCCGCCGAACGAGTGCAGCGGCGGCTGAGCTTTGCCATCGTCGACGAAGTGGACTCGATCCTGATCGACGAGGCGCGCACGCCACTGATCATTTCCGGTCAAGCCGAGGATCACACCGATCTCTACGTGCGGATGAACCTGGTGGCGCCGAAACTGAACCGCTGCCTGGAAGAAAACGGTTCCGGCGATTACTGGGTCGACGAGAAAGGTCATCAGATTCTGATGACCGAGGCGGGCCACGAGCACGCCGAACAACTGCTGGCCGACGCCGGCCTGTTGCCGGACGGCGGCAGCCTGTACGACGCGGCCAACATCCTGCTGATCCACCATCTCTACGCCGCCCTGCGCGCCCACAATCTGTTCCTCAAAGACCAGCAGTACGTGGTGCAGAAAGGCGAAGTAATCATCGTAGACGAGTTCACCGGCCGGCTGATGGCTGGGCGTCGCTGGTCGGACGGCCTGCACCAGGCGGTCGAGGCCAAGGAAGGGGTGCGCATCCAGAATGAAAACCAGACGCTGGCGTCGATCACTTTCCAGAACTATTTCCGGATGTACGGCAAGCTATCCGGAATGACCGGCACCGCCGACACCGAAGCCTACGAATTCCAGCAGATCTACGGCCTCGAAACAGTGGTCATCCCGACCAATCAGCCGATGCGGCGGGTTGATAACAACGATCAGGTGTTTCGCACCGCCCAGGAAAAGCACACCGCGATCGTCGCCGACATCCGTTCCTGCCGTGAACGTGGCCAGCCGGTCCTGGTTGGCACCACGTCGATCGAAAATTCCGAACTGCTTTCGGCCTTGCTCGACCACGAAAAGCTGCCTCATCAGGTGCTCAACGCCAAGCAACATGCCCGTGAAGCGGAAATCGTCCAGCAGGCTGGCCGGCCGGGGGTGATCACCATCGCCACCAACATGGCCGGACGCGGTACCGACATCGTCCTCGGCGGCAGCATCGACAAGGAACTGACCCGTTTGCGCGACGATGAGACGCTAAGCGCCAGCGAACGCGAGACACGGATCGCCGAACTGCGCGCCGAATGGCAAAAGCTGCACGATCAGGTGGTCGCCGCCGGTGGTTTGCACATCATCGGTTCGGAACGCCATGAATCGCGGCGCATCGACAACCAGCTCCGTGGCCGCTCCGGTCGCCAGGGTGACCCGGGCTCGTCGCGCTTTTATTTGTCGCTCGACGATGCCCTGCTGCGTATTTTCGCCGGCGAGCGGCTGAAAACGATCATGGAACGGCTCAAAATGCCGGAAGGCGAGCCGATCGAGCATCCCTTGGTTTCGCGCTCGCTGGAATCGGCGCAACGCAAAGTCGAGGCGCGCAATTTCGACATCCGCAAACAACTGCTCGAATACGACGACGTCGCCAACGACCAGCGCAAAGTGATTTACGCGCAACGCAACGATCTGCTGGCCACCGACGATATTTCCGAAACGATCGGCGCGATGCGCGAAGCGGTGTTCAACGAGGTTTTCCGCGTCTACGTCCCGGTGGACAGCGTCGAGGAACAGTGGAATCTGCCGGGTTTGGAAAAAGCGCTGGCCGCGGAATGGCAACTCGATCTGCCAATCGTTGACTGGTCACGGCAGGAGCCGAACCTGCGCGACGAGGAAATTCTGCAACGGATCGTCGACCAGGCCAACCTGGCCTACGCCGCCAAGGTCGAACTGGTCGGCGCCGATTCTTTTCACCAATTCGAACGTAACGTGATGCTGAACAGTGTGGACACCCACTGGCGCGAGCATCTGGCGGCGCTTGATCACCTGCGTCAGGGCATCCATCTACGCGGTTACGCGCAGAAAAATCCCAAGCAGGAATACAAGCGCGAGGCCTTCGAATTATTCGAGCGGTTGCTCGACAGCGTGCGATTCGACGTCACCCGCGTGTTGGTCACGGTTCAGATCCAGGCGCAAGACGTCGAGGAAAGCACGGCGCATGCCGAGATGCAAAATGTTCGCTATCACCACGCCGATTACGACGAAGCGCTAGGCGAGGCCGACCAGGAAACGACGGCCAGTCCGCAAAAGCCGCTGCCGGCGGGCCCGAAGGTCGGTCGCAACGACCCCTGCCCCTGCGGTTCCGGCAGGAAATACAAACAATGCCACGGAAAGTTAAGTTAGACATAAAAATCATATTGTTATGAATTGACTAGCCCAAAAATGAGGTTGTGCGCCTGTTGTGCTGGGCGCTTACGAAAAAACGATCCGGGTGCTTGGCCGAGTGCATTTATGGCCAGTCAGGGCTTGACAGCTGGTATTTCAATTTAGTGTCCGGGCTTGTCCGTATTGATACCCTCCGCGCGACAGCTACGATCAGGGGATCGGCTTCGGTTACGATGACCGGTCAAGGTTGATCGATGTCCTTGAGTATGCCCGAATCCTCCACCGGGCAGCGGCACAGATCATCCCGGTGAGCATCGAGAATCGTCTTGCCGCCTTGATCGCCGGTCAAGGCGAGCAGTTCAGGAAGGTGGCAGGCGCTGAACCCCACCGGGTGGCCATTTTTCCCCTGGTAGGCTGGTCTGGCGAGCCGGGCGCCATTCTGCAGCGCCCGCCAAACGGTGTGGTAACTGGCAGGTTCGATGTAAGGCATGTCGGCCAGAGCAACCAGCCAGCCGTCAGCTTCGGCGCTGGCGGCGACGCCTCGACTCAGACTGTGGCCCATGCCTTGCGCGGCCTGCTCACAAACGACGGTTTCAATCCGTTCCGCCGCCAACAGCTTGGCCAAGGCGGCATCGTCGGGGCGAATGACGACGATGGTGCGGCGGCATATTTCAGCCAGGCGCCGGGCAGAGACCAGCACCATCGGTGTGCCGTCGACCAGCGGCTGCAGCCGCTTGTCGGCACCGAAGCGCCTGCTACTGCCCGCGGCGAGCAGAATGCCGACAATCTGCTTCATTCGATGCGGCAAGGTGCGGATCGTCGTCTTTGCCGGCCCGCCGTGGATTGCGCCCATTCTTCAATGCGGTCATTTCGGCCAGGATGGAGATGGCGATTTCTGGCGGTGTGCGGCTGCCGATGGGCAGGCCGACAGGACCATGCAGGCGGTCGACCTCGGCTGGTGCCAGGTCGAAATATTGCAGCAGTCGCTCGCGGCGTTTGTTGTTGTTGGCTTGCGATCCTAGCGCCCCAATGTAAAAAGCCGGGGATTTGAGCGCTTCGAGCAAGGCCAGGTCATCAAGTTTGGGGTCATGCGTCAAAGCGACCACGGCGCTACGCGGATCGAGCGCCAGTTGGCTTACGGCATCGTCCGGCATGGCAGCAATGCGTTCGGTGCCCGGTACATCCCAGCCCTCGGCGTACTTGCCGCGCGGGTCGCAAATGTAGACGCGATAAGCCAGCGCTTGCGCCATCATCGCCAGATAGCGCGAAACTGCCCGGCGCCGATGATCAACAAGCGCCATACCGGGCCATGCAAGGTCACCAGCATTTTGCCATCCCATTGCAGGCTGTCGCCAACACTGCCACTGGCGATGCTGACGCGACCGGAAGCCAGTTCCACCCGGCGCCGAACCAGCTGGCCGGTGCCGATGCGCCGGGCCAATTCCTCGAGCAGGCCAGCATCCGGCGCCGGCTCGCATACCAATTCCAACGTACCGCCGCATGGCAAGCCAAAGCGACGGGCTTCATCGGCAGTGACGCCATAACGCAGCACGCGCGGCGCCGTGCCGGAAAATTCACCGGCGGCAGCGCGGCGGATGATATCGTCCTCGATGCAGCCGCCGGACACGGATCCTTGCACCTGCCCGTCATCGCGCAACACCATCCAAGCGCCTGGTGGCCGAGGTGAGGAGCCCCAGGTCCGGGCGACGGTGACCAACGCGAAACGATGGCCGGCAGCCGCCCAGCGTCGAGCGGCATCCAGCACCTGCGTCTCCACGTTGTCCATGTCAGGCTGCCAGTTCGGCGGTGTTGAATGGCATCCGGTGCAGGAACCTGCCGGTGGCGGCGGCAATGGCATTGGCGACGGCAGGGGCCAGCGGCGGCACACCCGGCTCGCCGATGCCGGTCGGGGCGGCGCTCGAAGGAACAATATGCACCTCGACCTTCGGCATCTCGCCGATGCGTAGCAACGGATAGCCATCAAAGTTGCCCTGCTCGACACGGCCACCTTTGAGCGTGATTTCCCCGCTCAAAGCGGCGGACAATGCAAAGCCGACCGCGCCTTCGACTTGAGAGCGGATGTTATCCGGGTTGATCGCCGTGCCGCAATCCACCGCGCAGACCACGCGGTCGACCTTGATGGCGCCGTCTCCATTGACCGTTACTTCGGCCACCTGGGCGACGAACGAATTGAAGGATTCATGCACCGCCACGCCACGGCCGCGACGCTCGCCGGCAACCGCCTTGAGGGGCGTTCCCCACCCGGCCTTCTCGGCGGCCAACTGGAGTACTCCGGCATGGCGGGGATGCTCGCCGAGCAATGCCAGTCGCAATGCCACCGGATCCTTGCCCATCGCCCTCGCCACCTGATCCAGAAAGACCTCGGTCGAATACGCGGTATGTGATGAACCCACCGAACGCCACCACAGCACCGGCACGGCGATGTCGGTGGGCGTATGCAGGTCGACCTTCAAATTGGGGATGGCGTACGGCAGGTTGGCGGCTCCTTCGACCGAAACCCGGTCGATACCGTTCTTGACCAGCATCGACTCGAACGACGAGCCCCTGATGATCGACTGACCAACCAGCCGGTGACGCCAGCCAACCAGATGGCCAGCGTCATCCAGCGCTGCCTCCAGCACATGGTGAAAGAGCGGGCGATAGTAGCCGCCGCGCATGTCATCTTCACGCAGCCAGACCAGCTTGACCGGTGCTTTGCCGTTGATCGCCTTGACGATGTGCGCCGCCTCCAGCACATAGTCGGAATGCGTGTTGGCCCGGCGGCCGAAACTGCCGCCAGCGTAGAGCATATTGATCTTGACCTGCTCCGGCTTGAGTCCGAACAACGTCGCCAGCCGGCCCTGGTCGATGGTTTGGAATTGCTCACCGTTCCATACTTCGCAGCCCTCGGCCTTGATCTGCACGACGCAGTTCATCGGCTCCATGGCGGCATGGGCGAGGTAGGGAAAATCAAAGGCGGCGCTGACCACTTTGGCCGCGCCTGCAAAGGCTTTATCGACATCGCCCCGCTGGCTGGCGATCAAGCCCGGCTTTTTCGCCATTTCCTTGTACTTCGCCAGAATTTCATCACTGCCCAGCTTGAAGGCCTGGCTTTCATCCCAGGTAACCGACAGCGCATCACGCCCCTTCTTGGCGCTCCATGTATCGCTAGCCAGCACGGCTACGCCTTGAGGAATCTGCACAACATCGACGACGCCCTTGATTGCTTTCGCTTTGCCGGCATCGAAGGACCTGACCGTGGCACCGAACAGGGGAGGATGCGCGACAACAGCCACCAACATGCCGGGCAGAAAAACGTCCTGCGTATATTTCGCCGTACCGTCGGTTTTGGCGGCGCTGTCCCTGCGCTTGGCCTGTTTGCCGATCAGACGAAAATTCTCGGGATTTTTCAATTTGACCTCGGTCGGCACTGGTTCATTGGCGGCGTCCAGCGCCAGTTCGCCAAAAGTGGCCTGGCGACCGCTGGCCGCGTGGCTGACGATGCCGTCGCGTACCGCAATGCCGGCGACACCGACCTTCCAGCGCCTGGCGGCAGCGGAAACCAGCATGGCCCGCCCGACGGCGCCAGCCGTGCGCAGTTGTTCCCAGGAATTGGCCATGGCCGTGCTGCCGCCAGTGCCTTGTGACGGCCCCCAGAAGGTGTTGTTGTAGCGCTTAGCATCGGCGGCGGCGCCTTCGACGCGAACATCTTGCCAGTCGGCATCGAGTTCGTCGGCCAGAATGGTGGCCAGGCCGGTGTAAGTGCCTTGGCCCATTTCGAGGTGCTTGGAGATGACGGTGATGCTATTGTCGGTACCGATACGCAAGAAGGCGTTCGGCTCGAAGCTGGCGGCGACACCCCTGTTCATTTTTCCGGCGGTGGCCATGGCCGGCAGACAAAAGCCCAGCGTCAAGCCAGCGCCACCTTGCAGAAAACGGCGGCGGCTGAGGTTTTCAATAACGATTTCGTTCATATGGGCTCTCCTCAGACCAGCGCTCTGGCCGCTTCGTGAATGGCCGCGCGAATGCGTACGTAGGTAGCGCAACGACAGAGATTGCCGGACATCGCATCGTCGATGTCGGCGTCGGTCGGCTGGCGGTTTTGGCTCAGCAGCGCTACCGCGCTCATGATCTGGCCTGACTGACAATAGCCGCATTGCACGACATCGAGCTTGCGCCAGGCGTCCTGTACGGCCTTGCCGACACGCAGGGTGTCGATCGCTTCGATGGTCGTGATTTTGCGCCCGACCACCGCCGACACCGGCGTCATGCAGGCGCGCACTGGACTGCCTTCGACATGCACGGTGCAGGCGCCGCACAACGCCTGGCCACAGCCATATTTGGTGCCGGTCATCCGCAGCGTATCGCGCAGTGCCCAAAGCAGCGGGGTGTCGGGTGCCACATCGAGTTGCTGTGTCTTGCCGTTAATAGTCAGTTCGACGGACCTTCCCGGAGCCCTTAAGGTAAGTC
>JAEUOJ010000139.1 GCA_016789495.1 Accumulibacter sp.
TCATTGGCGCAAGGTAATGACCTCCACTTCAACCGATCCCACCTTTGCCGCGCTCGAACCCGCCGAGGTCTGGCGGCATTTTGCCGTGCTCTGCCGCATTCCCCGCGCTTCGAAGAATGAAGGCCCGCTGCGCGACCACTTGCGCGACTGGGCCGGCAAACGCGGCCTGGCCAGCGAGGTGGACTCCGCCGGCAATCTGATCATCCGCAAGCCGGCTACCAGCGGTCATCGCGACGCGCCGACCGTGATCTTGCAGGCGCACCTGGACATGGTGTGCCAGAAAAACGACGGCGTGGCGCATGATTTCAGCCGCCATCCGATCGCCACCGAGTTGCACGACGGCTGGCTGCGAGCGCCGGAAACGACACTGGGTGCCGACAACGGAATCGGCGTCGCACTGATCCTGGCCGCGCTGGCCAGCGGCACCTTGGCGCACGGCCCGCTGGAAGCGCTGTTCACCGTTGACGAGGAAGCGGGCATGGGTGGCGCGCGGGCGCTGGCTGGCGACAGGTTCGCCGGCCGCCTGCTGATCAATCTCGACACCGAGGAATGGGGCCAGTTTTATGTCGGCTGCGCCGGCGGTCTGGACGTCGATGTCATGCGCCGCGCCAATGCCGAGCCGGCACCGCCGACACATCTCGGACGACGGATCGAGGTGCATGGCTTGCGTGGCGGTCACTCGGGAATCGATATCCATCACGGCCGCGGCAACGCCATCAAGCTGCTGGTCCGACTGCTGTGCGCCTTGCAGAAGCGCTTACCGCTGCGTCTGGCCGCCTTGCGCGGCGGCAGCGCCCGCAACGCGCTACCACGCGAGGCCAGCGCGCTGCTCACTCTGCCGCCGGAGGCGCTGCCGGCGTTGGCCAGCGAGATCGCGGCGTGGCAAACGCTGTTTCAGGAGGAATTGGCCGCCGTAGACCCGGGAGTGAGCCTGCGCAGCGTAGCCGCCGAGGCCGGCGCGGTACTGTCGACCGACGAGCAGGCGATCTGGTTGCACTCGCTGCACGCCGCGCCGCATGGCGTGTGGCGGATGAGCGACCTCTGGCCCGGTGTCGTCGAAACATCGAACAATCTGGGGATCGTCGACCTGCGGGCGGACGGCGGCAGGTGCAACTTCATGGTCCGCTCGTTGCGCGACAGCGGCAGCCAGGCGCTGTCCGAGGAAATCGGTAGCCTGTTCGCGCTCTCCGGCAGCCGCTGCCAGCCGTCCGGTCATTATCCCGGCTGGATACCGGCTGTCGAGTCACCGCTGCTGGCCTTGTGCCGGAGCGTCTATCGTCAGCAGTTCGCCTGCGAGGCAGCGATTCAGATCATCCATGCCGGACTCGAATGCGGCCTGATCAGCGCCAAGATTCCGAACCTGGACCTGATTTCTTTCGGCCCAACGATCCGCGGCGCGCACGCCCCCGGCGAAGCGGTGGATGTCGCCTCGGTGGATCGCTGCTGGCAATTGTTGCAAGCGATCCTGGTGGCTCTCGGCTAAAAATTTCGCGGCCGGAACCCATCAGCGGCAACGGCCAGGCGGTTGTTCCGCCTAGTCGTCGTCAACCCGGGCAGGCGCCGACGGGCCGGTCGACTGCGCACTTCGCGAGCGCACCGCTCGGCAACCTCCCGGCCGGTCCGATTTCTTCAACCGTCTCTCGCGGCCAGGGTCCGCAAACTCGAGCGCGTTCAACCATTTTTCGAGGATAATTCCTGGTCAGCCGCTTCCTGACAGCCGTCCGAACCACCGCTTCCGCCCAAGCCAAACCATGCAACTAGTGATCAACCAAAGGTCGGCGTGCGGTGGTGTTCCAGCAAACGGCGTGGCCGCTGACACTCGGGACCGAACCTCTGCAAGGAACCCTTCGATGTGGGATAAGAAATGGACGCCAACCCTGCTATTGACCCTTTGCATGCTGGGGGCGCCGAAGGCCTGGGCAGCGATGCCCCTGAAAATCCTGGGATTCGAGGATATGTCTTGTCGCGCCTGGGTGAAATCCAAGGATGATGCCGAGCAGCGGCAACAGTACGTCGCCTGGATACGTGGGGTGCTCAGCGGCCACAATTACGCCAATCCTGGGCAGCAGGTTTCGGCGATATCGAGCGCGACTGTCGAACAATTCGTCAATCGTTTTTGTGCCGAGAAACCGCTCGGGCAATTCAGCGATGCGGCATTTCGCCTGAGCGATCAGTTTTCCGGACGGAATTCACCAATCACCAAATAGAACCACCCGCCGTTCAGGGGTAGCTTTCGCCTGATGGCAACCAGTCGAACGGTCCCGTTTGCAACCCATCGGGAGTAGAACGGTCCCGCTTGCAACCATCGGGACGAGCAGGCACGAGACCGCCAAATCCGTCAGTCGTGGCTGGAGTGCATTTGCCAATCCGCGCTCCCAGCAGCGCAAGTACTTTGTCTTACCCCGGCAGTTCTCTCCGGTGTTTCGGAAGATGACGGCTGGGCGGCTGCAACTGACGCTTGACTTCCCCGCCTGATCGAAGCGCATCGTCCGACCCGCCATTGCGCAAGTTTCGGGATCTTCAGTTTCCGCCTGCCCATGCAGAATTCCAGGAGCCGGTCGGACCGGAGACTGATCTGCTGGACCTGCGGAAAGAACGGATTTCCCCGGTTTCTCGCGACATGGACTCGCCCTGCGTCTCGAAAACTGGGAAAACCGTTCTCGCGCTCCCACTCGGCTGACAACGATCACGCAAGTCTGGCAGGATCCTCGCAAATAATGGAAACCCTGAACACGGTTTCCCCAATACAGCCTACAGACGCTTCCTCAAACTGACCGGTCACGGCGGCGCATGCGCGCCAGACCGGCCAGTCCGATCGCCATCAGGGCGAACGAACCCGGCTCTGGCACGTGACCACCGCAACTCGATGGGTTCGGGCCGCCACAAGCCGCGAAGATTCCAGCGGCGATGAACGCCGCCGAATCGTTCGCGGGATCGTTCACATCGGCGATGCCCAATTGGATCAGATTCTCGACTCCGGGGTTTACCGGCGCGATGAAACTCAGGATCGTCGTCAGACCGTCGAGCTGGGTGTCGATCAAACCGGAGAACGGTGGATTGTCGCGTAAGAACTGGCAGTTCATTTCGTTGACGTGGTTGGCGGCACCATCCGTCGGCCCCCCGCAGTTCACGTTGTCGATCGACACGGGCGCGGTTGTGCCGGGGATCAACGCATGGTTCGTGCCATTGACGAAAAAGGCGAAGATATCGTTAAACCCAGTGTTGACCCAGTTGTTGTATTCCTCGGAGCCGAACACATAGCTGAACTGGACGAAGTTGCCACTCGGAATGAAGCGGAAGCTGAGCAGCGAAGCGTTGTGCGTCGTTCCCTGGCCCAAGCCGTCAAGCAGCGGATTCCCCGGGGTGCCGTTGTTACCGGTAAATTCGCCATTGTTGTTGGCAGTGGAGACGAAGTCCGCATCGCCCGAGGTCAGAATGACCCCGCTGGCTATCCCGACCGAATTGGCTGGGTTGTTGCCGCCGTTGGTGAACAGGCCCGATGCAGACAGAGAGCCGGTGTAGGTCTCCGAGCCGGCGACCACCGTCACACCGCTGGACCCCGAGAGCAGGGAATTGACGAGATTGCTCGCGGTCAGCGAGCCCGCCGACATCGTGGTGACAACCGGTGCCGCATGGGCAGTCGCCGTGACAACCGCCGCAACAACCCCGGCGGCAGGCAGCAGCTTATGGAACGCCTTCATTGATTTCCCCCTAATTTAATGGATTGTTGGTCGCAAAAGCCGGATCCCTGCAGGAAACGAAATGAAGCAATAAACCTGCCAGAAAATTTTTATATGAAGAAACAATTTCCTAGAAAAATTTTTGGAAATTTATGAATTAATGTGTAAATTTTTTCGACACACAACGATAGGGAACCCAGTCGACCCTCAGCGACTTTCACGACCTCGAGACACCGCTTGGCCACGCCGCGCAAATTTGTCATTTACCTTTTGTTGATGACGCTGAATGACGGTGCGGCAACGCTTTCTCGACCGGGTGGTGAGACCCGCCCGCTCGAGCTTGACTGATCTGGAATCCGTACCCGCCGATCACCTGCGTTGGCCTTCCCCTGACTACATGCGGCGGCTCGCCCCAGCCGAGCAAATCCGCGCCGCTGAAGTGGAGTGGAACGGCTATGGCCGGGTTATTGCGGATGAAGCGCGACACTGCGGGGCATTGCCTGAGATTTCCGTTACACTCGGAAGCGTTTCCCCTGCTGATCGAGGCAACCCCTATGTCTGGAACGATCCATCAACTCAGCGCCGAACGGCTGGATGGCAGCGTGCAAGACTTTGCCGAGTACGTGGGCAAGGTCCTGCTGATCGTCAACACCGCCAGTCAATGCGGCTTTACCCCACAATTCGAGGGACTGGAGGCGCTTTATCAGCGCTTCCAGTCGCGCGGTCTGCTGGTCCTCGGTTTTCCGTGCAACCAGTTCGGCGCCCAGGAACCAGGAGACGCCGAGGAAATCGCCAACTTCTGCCAAACGCGCTATCAGGTCAGCTTTCCGATGTTTGCCAAGATCGACGTCAATGGTCCGACGGCCCACCCGTTGTACGTTCATCTGAAAAAAGCCGCCCCCGGCCTGCTGGGCAGCGAAGGCGTCAAATGGAACTTCACCAAGTTTCTCGTCGATCGCCAGGGACGAGTGGTCGAACGCTATGCCTCGGCGACCGCCCCCGAAACGATCGCCCGTGATATCGAAAAATTGCTTCAGTGACCGAGATCCCGCGGAGTATCGAATCCGCGGCAGTCGCCGAGACGACGGGCGATCGAACAGCGGGCCCGAATAGCCGGCACGCCGGGGCCAACCCGGAGTTGAGCGCCATGCGGCGCTGGCCGGACGTTCCGGCATGCTACGGCTGGCTGTCGCTCGATCGCCGCGGTCACTGGCGCTTGCGAGGCGAAGCGGTCAGCCATCGCGGCCTGAACGATTTCCTGAATCGACGATACGCGCACGACGCTGCCGGCAATTACTTTGTTCAGAATGGCCCGCAGCGCGTCTACGTTGAACTCGAGTACACCCCCTGGATCGTTCGCCTGGTGTCGTCGGAGACGCTGGAAACGCACATCGGAGAAACCGTCGACCAGGTCTTGAGTGCGGCCATCGACGAAGAAGGAAATTTGTTGTTCGATATCGGGATCGGAATCGCCCTGCTTTGCGACCGAGATCTGCCCAGTTTCATCGAGCGACTGCACATCGAAAATGGTGAACCGGCCGATGAAAAGACCGTGCTGGCGGCGATCGATGACGGCACCGTCGATGGACTGTACCTGGCATGGCAAAAGCGGCGGCTGCCGTTGCACGCCATACGCCGGCCGGAGGTACCTCGCCATTACCGTTTCGTTCCTTCACCGCAACCGGCGGACACCTTGTCGTGACGAAGCGGCAGTCGGTCCTGGACGCGCTTCCCAATGACGATAACCCCTGCGAATGCGGCGATGAAGACTCAGCGGATTGGCGGTGCGAAGAAGCATAGCGGCGGCGACCGGCCCCTCTCGCCTGTCAAGGCAATTCGAAACTGCGTCGGATTAATTCCGCCGTTGACCACCTTTCTCAAAGGGGTCCAACGAGCCAACAAACGGTTCGGATCGTGGCTTCGCTTCGCTCGCACGATTCAACCCAATTCGTTCGCGCGCATTCTGACTGACCACAACACGCCTGACAGCTAGTGTAGTGTTCCATTCTGTTTAGAACTTAAGCGGCTGTTGGCGCGG
>JAEUOJ010000005.1 GCA_016789495.1 Accumulibacter sp.
CGCTGCGCATGAGGGGGCTTGGGCTGGCTTGCGAGCGCTTGAGCGCCCGGTCGATGAGAGTCCGGTCGCCTGGCCCTGAAACATGAAACAGTATCTGGATCTCGTTCAAGACATCTTCGACCACGGTTCCTGGCAGGTGAATCGTACCGGCATTCGCACGCTGAGCATTCCCGGCGCGATGATGAAGTTCGACCTGCGCGAGGGCTTTCCGGCGGTCACCACCAAGAAGCTGGCCTTTAAATCCGCCATCGGCGAATTGATCGGTTTCATCCGCGGCTACCGTAGCGCCGCTGACTTCCGGACTCTGGGCTGCAAGGTGTGGGACCAGAACGCCAACGAGAATGCGCATTGGCTGGCCAGCCCCTACCGTTTGCAGGAAGACGACCTGGGCGCCATCTACGGCGTGCAGTGGCGTCAATGGCCGGCCTACAAGCTGATCGACCTTGACCTACCGCAAAGCACGGCCCAGGTGGCCGAAGCCCTGGCCCAGGGTTACCAGCGGATCGACACGGTCAAGATTGGCGGCGGGGCGACCGGCGTCCTGCTCTACAAGGCGATCGATCAGTTACGGCTGTGTCTAGACACCATCGTCCGGGATCCCGGCAGCCGCCGGATTCTCTTCCATGGCTGGAACTGGGCACAACTGGAAGAAATGGCGTTGCCGCCTTGCCACTTGCTGTACCAGTTCCTGACCAATCAATCGACGCGTGAAATCTCGCTGTGTCTGTACATCCGGTCGAATGACGTGGGCCTGGGCACCCCGTTCAATCTGACAGAAGGCGCCGCGCTGCTGCACCTGGTGGGTCGGCTGACCGGATATGTGCCGCGCTGGTTGACCTACTTCATCGGCGATGCCCACATCTACGAGAACCACTTCGACATGCTGCGGACGCAGTTGCAACGCCAGCCGTTTCCCGCACCCAAACTGGTCCTCTCCGATCGGATTCCAGAGCATGCTGTCACCGGCAAATACGAGCCGGACTGGCTGGAAAAGGTCGAGGCTGGCGATTTCTGGCTCGAGGGCTATCAACACCACCAGCCGCTAACGGCGCCCATGGCGGTATGATTCGCTCGATTCATTGGCAGATATCCGCCCTGCCCGGTGAGTGTGAAAAGCCGGTCATTGCTTTGGTTGCGCCGAGCCCACAACCGGCCGGGCCGTGATCAGCAAGCGCCGAATGACCCCTGCATAAACGCGCCCGTAGGAGGCAAGGATCATGCTGTCATTGATAGCCGCTGTCGCCCGTAACCGAGCCATCGGCAAGGATCGGCGATTGCTTTGGCATCTGCCGGAAGACATGCGCTACTTCAAGGAAAAAACGCTGGGCAAGCCGGTGATCATGGGGAGAAAAACCTGGGAGTCACTGCCGGCCGCCTTTCGGCCCTTACCCGGACGACGGAATATCGTCGTCAGCGCCAACGCCAGTTACCCGGCCAGCGGCGCCACCTGGGCGTACTCGATCGAGCAGGCGCTGACCTTGACGCAAGACGCCGACGAGACCATGATCATCGGCGGGGCGGAACTTTACCGACAGACGCTGCCGTTGGCGAATCGGCTTTATCTGACCGAAGTCGACCAAGACTACGAGGCGGACGCCCATTTTCCGGAAATCCCGGCGACTGAATGGCAAGAAGTTTCCCGACGTGCCGGTTCGCCACCGGCAGGCGGCCCGGCTTATGATTTCGTCGTCTACGATCGGCTGGACAGAAAACCCTGAAAACCTGCCGGGCACCGCAATGGGCCGAAGCGATGAAGCCCTGTGCCCATGGTTGCCAATGGCAAAACGACTGACACAATTTCTCGAAGTGGACGAAAGCATTGGCGCGGCGAAAGTCATGTCGCACGCCCATCAACTGCTGGCGATCGCCCGTGTTTACCGAGACATCGCGCCGCGGCATCTGGCCGATGGCAGTCGAGTGGCGAATTTCAAGTCCGGCGTGGTCGTGATCCACGCTGCCAACGGCGCGGTAGCCAGCAAACTCCGCCAGATGCCGAACAGCCTGCTCGAAAAATTTCTGGAACATGGCGTGCCATGCACCGGGATCCAAATCAAAATCAAGGGCTCTCAGGACCTGCCATCGACGCCACGCCAGCCCCTTTTGAAACCTCTGGCGGCGCGCACCTGCGACCAATTGACCGCCCTGAGCGACTCGCTGCCACCCTCACCGCTACGCACCGCTTTGGCAACGCTGGTCGAGCGGGCGGCTAAAAAGGAATGATCGCCACCCGTTCGAGTATGATCAGCGCAAAAATCAACAGTGCGACGATCACCGCGAAGCGAAACACCTGCCAGGATATGCGCAGGTAGCGTCGGTCACCCGTCAGAAGATAGATCACCACACTGCCAGCGACCGTCAAGGCGGTCAGAACGGCCAACAAACGCAATAGCCACATGTTTCAAAAAGCCGGTTGCGCGAGCCAGCGGGAAACACCCTGAGGCGCCAGCGCCTGATCGTCGAAAATGACGTATTCCCAGGCATCGCGTCTGGCCAGCAATTCACGGGCCAAGGCGTTGTTCAAGGCATGGCCGGATTTATGGGCAATGAACGACGCCAGCAGCGGACTCCCCAGAAGATAGAGGTCGCCAATGGCGTCGAGCACCTTGTGTTTGACGAATTCGTCGCTGTATCGCAGACCGTCGGCATTGAGCACTCGAAATTCGTCGAGAACCACCGCATTATCCAGTCCGCCGCCCTGAGCCAGGCCGTGTTCGCGCAGCCACTCCACTTCCTGCATGAACCCGAAAGTGCGGGCTCGCGCCACCTCGCGAGCATACGAATGTTCGGCAAAATCGATGACCACCTGCTGCCCGGTGCGGTCGATCGCCGGATGGTTGAATCCGATCGAAAATGACAGGCGGAATCCCTCATAGGGCTCGAAGCGCGCCCATTTTTCGCCCGCAGCGTCTTTTTCGCGCACTTCGACCGGCCGTTTGACGCGAATGAATTTTTTCGCCGCCGGTTGCTCCTCGATACCGGCCGACTGGATGAGGAAAACGAAAGGCGCGGCGGAGCCGTCGAGAATCGGCAGTTCGGCGGCATCGAGGTCAACATAGGCATTGTCGATTCCCAAACCGGCGAAGGCCGACATCAGGTGCTCGATGGTTCCCACCTTGACGCCGCCGCTTTCCAGGCAAGAGCACAGCCGGGTGTCGCCGACCAACAGCGCCGACGCCGGCAGATCGACCGCCGGCTCAAGGTCAACGCGACGAAAGACGATGCCGGTTCCCGGCGCGGCCGGGCGCAGGATCATGGTGACCTTGACTCCCGAATGCAAGCCGACGCCGGCGGCACGAATCACTGTTTTCAAAGTTCGTTGTTTCAGCATGAGATCACTTACGAGACGGGTACAACTTCAAAAGGTTGCCAAAAGGCTGACCGAATGCAGGCCATGACGGCCGGCCTGAACCCGGTACGGAGCATATCAGCCCTGTCAAGGATACTATCTGCCGCCTTGCATTGGCTACGTTTTCGTGCAACATCTGAAACAAGCCCACCAATATATTGATTAAAAATAAAATTAAAAAGACCTTGCTTTCGTGTGTCACCGACAGCGATCGACAGAACAACGATTTCGCCGGCGGATCGAAAACGGCGATTTCGCCGGATCGCCGGATCGCCCATTTTTCCGCTAGCCGGCGGTTGAGACCATGCCGCGTCGGGCGATGCCGGCGATGGCCTCGGCGAAGACGTCGATCAGCGGCGGTGGAAAATCGTGGGCCATCCCGTCGATGACCCGCAGTTCGGCGCCAGGAATGTGCGCGGCGATGTCCTGGCCACATTCGACCGGGATCAGCGGGTCGTCGGCGCCGTGCAAGACCAACGTCGGCGTCTGGATCGTCGCCAACAACGGTCGCCGGTCGCCGCTGGCGAGGAAGGCGGCCAGCTGGCGGGCGACGCCAGCCGGGTAGTAACTGCGCTCGTGTTCGTAGATCAGCACTTCACGCAACTGTTGCGGGCAGGCGGGATAGGCCGGGCTTGACACCGCCAGTTGCCGTCGCAGCGCGTCCTCGATCAGGCTGGTTTTGTCGCGCTCGGCCGGCAGAGGGGCGAACAAGGCTTGCGAAGCGGCCGGCGTCGGCGGCGGCAGATCGGGGTGACTGCTGGTCGACATCAGGCAGGTCAGCGAGAGGATGCGTTGCGGATAGGTCGCGGCGATCAGTTGTGCGACCGCGCCGCCAAGCGAAGCGCCGACGATGTGCGCCTGTTCGATCGACAACGCGTCAAGCAGCCCGACGCTGTCGGCGGCCATGTCGGCAAGGGAGTAGGGAACGTCGAGTGGTTCGCCGAAGCGCAGGAATCGGCCGATCGCCGGAATACCGGCGTCGTCGATCTTGCTCGACAGCCCGCAGTCGCGATTGTCGAAACGAATCACCCGGAAGCCGCGGTCGACCAGCGCGTCGCACAGTTCACGTGGCCAGCGACCGAGTTGGGCGCCCAGGCCCATGATCAGCAGTATCGCCGGCGAATCGGCGGCACCAAAAGATTCGTATTCGATTTGCAAATGATTGGCAGTGACTTTAGGCATGATTCAACTCGTGTGGGCTGATGGACGAAGAGGTGGGAGGTTGGTTGGCGCCGGCGGACAAACTCGCCGGCCATTCCGCTGTCTGTCGAACTGGCGCAATCGTTGCCCGCCAAGCGGAAGCGCCAGGGTCGTCTTTGCCGATTCCGAGGCGGGCTGAGGTGACGGTGAATCGGCAACAATCGACGATTCTTCCCCCCGGCGCGGCAGTTCGATCGCCAGTCCGACAGGCTTCTGGATCATGGCAACCCTTCCGGCACGCAAGCGATGGTCTTGCGCGCGTCATCGAGGCGGCAGGCGACGATCGACCGGCCCTCCGGGTCGCGCAGGCTGGCGCGCCAAACGCCCGGCTGATCGTCGTCGCGCTCGAGCAGCAGGAAGCCGTAACGGTGCACGACGATCCCCGCCGTCGCTCGCCGGCCGTCGTAGAGGCGTTCGGCCGCTCGCCAGCGTTCCTGGCTTGCCGGCGGCTGTCGGTCGGTGAAAAACGGCGAGGCCGGATCAAAGATTTCAAGCTGGGTGCCGCCGTTGCCAACGACCACCTGCGCCGGTCGGCTGGGCACGCCTGGCGGCGCTGCGCCCTCGCCAGCGAAGACGAGGGTCTGGAAAGCATGCTGATGGCCGGCGAAGACCAGCGACAGCGCCGTCGGCGGGCGATGCCGAACGGTGGTCTGCAGCGCGTTGGCTGGCGAATCGGCGGCGAGCAGGTCGTACCACAGCGGTTTGTGGATCAGCAGCCACAGCGGCTGCCCGGCGGGCGCCTCGTGCAGCGCGGCGAGCGTCCGCTCGAACAGCGGTTGATCCTCGGGTGTCGCTTCGGCAGGGCGGTAATCCTCATGGCCGGCGTTGTCGGCGACGATCAGCGTCGGCAAGCCCGGCAGGTCAAGGCGGTAGGCATCGGCGGTGGCGTTGTTGCTCAACACCGAGCGTGGCGGGCGGCCGTCGGCGGCGCTCGGACAGGTTTGTGGCGGCAAGGGCGAGAGCAGTCGTTGCCAGCCTTCGCCGCCGCGGTCGCAATTCTCGTGATTGCCGCGGACCGTGATCCACGGCGCCGCGGCCAACAGCGGCGTCGCCGGAGTGAACAGGTCGGCCTCCCATCCCGGCCAGCCGTAACCGATGACGACGCCTTTTTCGGCCAGCGACGAACAGCGTGCCGGTTGCCGGCAATATTCACGGTAGTGGTAGTCGCCCAGATGGATCACCAGATCCGGCCGCGTCGCCGCCGCCGCCGCGGCGATGCGCGCCCAGGGCCAGGCGTTGACGTCCGCACAGTCCTGGATCGGGTCGCCTGAGCCGGTTACCGGGACCTTGATCCGGCAGCCGGTGTCGCCGACGATCACGATCCGCCGCGTATCGGCCGCGGCCAAAGGCACGGGCTGGCCGGCGATGCGGGCCTGACGGGTGGTCGCCGGCACCGTCAATTCGCAGAGGGTGACCGGAAAATCGGCCGCTTCGCCGGCGACGGTCGGCGTCGGCGTAGGCGCGGCGACGATACGCGCCTGTAGCGGCCGGCTGAAACCGTCCACCGTTGCCGATGGGCATGGCGCGCCAGCGTGAACGATGGCGCGCAAGCTCAGCAGGCGGTCAGGAAGATGCTGGCTCCAGCGGTGGAGAATCAACTCGCCGCCGCCGGGAACGCTGGCGCAGCCGCCGAGGACGGCCAGCGCGACGAGCAGCGTCAGGCGCGTGACGGAGGCGAGTGGGCTCGCGGCGCACAGGGCAGGCATGCGTTGTCCTTCATCGGCGGGTCAGAAATGCAGGTAGCCAGCCACCCCGGCCAGCACGCCGAGCGCCGACGAACCATACACTCCGGCCAGCATCCAACTTTTGCGGGTCAACAGGGCGATTGCCGACAGGGCGATCGCCACCTGCAGCAACGTCGTCGCCATCGCCCAGCGTTCATGAACGTGCATTTCGATTTCGCTCTTGTGGTCGGCTTCCTTGGCCGCGGCTTCGAGTTTGTCGGCATCGGCCTTGATGTCCTGTTTTTCCTTCTTGTAACGCTCGACTTCCTGCTGGTATTTGTCGCGCGCCTCGCCGCTGGTTAGGGCGATCGACAATTCAGCAAGATTCTGTTTGTTGCTTTTCGCCTGGTAGTAATTCCACTGATTGGAGGCGGCGGTTTTCTGAATCGCCGCTTCGTTTTTGTAGAGCAGCGCGGCGTTCTGCGAGTGCCCGGCCATATAGCCGAAAATGGCGCCGATCGTCGAAATGATCGCGGTCAATACCGCAATCCGCGAGGTGAAGGTGTCGCCGCCGTGCTGGGCGGCATGCTCGAGTTGATGATCGTGTGGACCGTGCACATGGAACCCGTGACCTGACATGACGTCTCCTTGCCAATGATTGTTTGCTTAGTTGTTTCACTCCACGCCCGCGACCGGGCGAAACAGCCTGGAGCGGTTACGCCTCTCCAGGCTGGATTATCCCCCTGAAGGTGAAGGTTTCCAACCGGAGTCAATTTCTGATGACTGGCGGCACGCAGGGCGATCTCCACCGGCGCACGACGGAAAATTCCTAGAATCCGTCGGACTCCGGCGACCGTCACCAGCCGAGTGGGAGCGGTAGCGGTCTATGCCGATTGCGCGGCGTACCTTGGGCCGATGTGATGAGCAGTCGGGGAATATGAAGCGCTCTTTCCACAAGCGCGGCCGATCAGCCGCCAGCCCGACAGGCGCCGCCTTAACGCAGCGCGACAGCGATGGCGCGCAGCGCGGCGAGAGCGCCGCTGGCGATGGCCAAGCCCTTACCAGCCGGCAACTGCGCTTCGCCGGGGTTGATACGGATCAGTTGGCCGGAGAGACGTTCGCCAAGCAGACGGACGGTGGGAATGTGCGTACCGGCGCCGATTTCGATGGTCAGCAAGCGGCCGACCCCACGCAGCCAATCGTGCAGGCGGGCGTCCTGGGCGTCGCTGCGCGTGCTCAGCCAGCCCCAGTCGCCGAACATCAGGATATTCGGGCGGGCGATCCCCCGACAGTGCGGGCAAAACGGAAAATCGCCGGTCAGCCGGCACTGCGTCTCGTCGACCATCGGTTGAAAGTCGTCAGCCGGCCAGATCGCGCCGCGACATCCGTCGAGGCACTGCAGATGATGGATCGAACCATGGCATTCAGCGATCCGCGAATCGACAAAACCGGCCTTCAGGAACTGGCCATCGACGTTGCTGGTGTAGACAAAGCCGCCTTGCGGCAGACGATCGGCGAATTGTCGCAGCAAGGCAAATCCTTCGTGCGGCGAGGTGCGACGGTAAAGGGCCAGCCGATGGCCGTAAAACCCCCAGGCCAGACGCGGATCGGAGGCGAAAGCCTGCGGATTGGCAATCTGCTCGAAGGCGATCCGGGCTCGTCCCAACGCCGGATAGACCCCCCAAAACCCTTGCGGCCCGCGGAAATCGGGCAGTCCGGAATCAATGCCGATACCAGCGCCGGCGGTGATCAACAGGCCGTCGGCGTCGCGGAGCAAGGCCGCGGCGCGGCGTGCCACCTGATCGAGGTAATCGCTCATCCAGCCGTCGACCTTCTTCGCGCGCCGCCGGCGAGGCGATCAATCCTCGGCGGCCAGCGCATCGACGACGCTCTGCCGCCGGCCGATACGTTCGTGGAAAGCAAGCAGGGACGGCCATTCGGCGAGGTCGATACCCAGCGGCCGACCCCAGCCAAGAACGGTGTACAGGTAAGCATCGGCGACGGTGAACTGGTCGCCGAGCAGATAGCAATTGTCCGACAGGTGTCTGGCGAGGTACGCCAGCCGACCGACCAGCCGGTCTTTGGTCTGCTGTCGATACTCGGCGGGCGTGTCGGGCCGGAACAGCGG
>JAEUOJ010000011.1 GCA_016789495.1 Accumulibacter sp.
TCTCCACCAGCACCGTCAATAACGAAGAGGCCGGGCGGATCAGCGGACGTTCCGGCCGCAAGCCCATCGATCCCCCAACGTTCAACACCCGGCGACACTCCGGCGACTGAGCCGACCGTGACCAGCCAGCGGCCGGCGACCGTGTCTACTCCTCCGCCCCCTGAAATTGCCGCCAAACCCGTTTTACCGGCCGTTCCAACTGCCGAGGCGCCACGGGCGGCAGCCAGTCCGCCGAAAGTTGACCTGCCCCCGCGTTCCGGTTACCTCCTGCAGTCGTCCGCTTTGTCCGATGCGGCGCGTGCCGAGGAATTGCAGGCACGGCTGGCGCAGGTTGGCATTCCGTCGGTTATCGAAACACGGTTGCAAGTCGGACCATTCCGTAGTCGCGCCGACGCCGAATCCGCCCGCCGGCAGATGAACGCCCTGGGGGTCGATGGCACGGTGCAGCGAATCAGGTCTGGGTCGCGTTAGCTCGAGGAGCCTTCGACTCCGGACCGCTGGTGAGACGAAAAATCACGCCACGGACAAGGCAGACGGCATGACGGCGTGGCAGGAAATGTGCACTGAAGTGAACGGGGATCACTCGCCTGCCCCGCCCGGACGATGCGCCAGGCGACGCATGAAAACACGCATTTCCTTGGCGGCCTGCAGGTCGCCCTTGCCCTCGGCGACGGCAATCCCCTGCGTATAGACAGCGAGTGCCTCGTTGCTCTGGCCATTTTCGGCCAGAGCTCTGCCCAACAATTTCCACGCCGCCGAAAATTCTGGGTCGCGATCGACGGCTTCATGCAAGCGCTGTATCGCGGCGGCGGGGTTGCCAGCCTTCAATAACTCGTTTCCCAGCGAATAACGCAGCAGCGCGCCGTCGCGTGGTCCGTCGAGCAGCTTTTCCAAATTGGTGATAACGGCGGCGCTCATTTAGACTTCCCAGTTTAACGACGTCATATTGTAAAGGACACCGCAATGAACAAAACGATCGTCTCGACGCCGCATGCGCCGGTAGCCATTGGCACGTATTCGCAAGCCGTCAGGGTTGGTGACACGGTTTATCTTTCTGGTCAGATCGGGCTCGATCCAGAGAGCATGCAACTGGTCGACGGCATCGACGCGCAAATCGTCCGTGTTTTCGATAACTTGCAAGCTGTGACCCATGCGGCGGGTGGAACGCTTGCCGATGTCGTCAAATTGACGGTCTATCTCACTGATCTGGCCCACTTCGCCAAAGTGAATGAGGTGATGAGCCGCTATTTTTCCGAACCCTTTCCGGCTCGTGCCGCCATCGGCGCCGCCGCATTGCCGCGTGGCGCGCTGGTGGAAGCCGAGGCGATCATGGTCTTTGCCGACTGATGTCTCCCACGGACGAGATCCCGGCGGCGGCACCGCTGCGCGACAAATTGCGCAAGCTTGGCCTGGAACGCCGGCTTGATCTCGTCCTGCATCTCCCGCTGCGTTACGACGACGAAACGAAACTCACCCCGCTTGCTGGCGCCCCTGTCGGTCAACCGCTGCAAATCGAGGTGTTGATCGTTGAAATTTCGCTCAAGCCCGCGCCGCGTCGGCAGTTGCTGGTCACGGTCGTCGAGGCGGTCAACGGAGGAGTGCCGATCGATCAGCGCGACAGCCTCGTTCTGCGTTTTCTCAGTTTCCATGGCAGTCAGTTGCGGATCCTGGAATTGGCGCGTGATCAGGGCCGGCGGCTACGCGTTTTTGGCGAAATTCGCGAAGGTTTTTTTGGGCTGGAGATGGTACACCCCCGCTATCGGGTCATCGATGAGTCCTGCGAGCAATTGCCAGTCGCTCTGACGCCGGTCTATCCGACGACCGCCGGCCTGTCTCAGACGGCTTTGCGCCGCCTGATCGGACGTGCCCGGAGCGAAACAGATCTGAGTGAAATCCTCGATGCTGGCTGGTGCGCCGCCCACGCCTTGCCGTCGCTGGCCGATGCGCTGGCCGTGCTGCACGCGCCGCCCCCGTCGGTCGATACCGAGGTCTTGAACCAACGTGCTCATCCAGCCTGGCGGCGGGTCAAATTCGACGAACTATTGGCCCAGCAACTCTCGTTGCGGCGTGCCTATCTGGCGCGCCGGCGCCAGGCCGCGCCTAGACTGGCGCTGCTCAACGATCTGACCGACCGGCTGAAAGCGACGCTGCCTTTCGTCCTGACCGCCGCGCAGCATCGGGTGGTCCATGAAATCGCGCTAGACCTGGCCCAGGCGTATCCGATGCAACGTCTGCTGCAAGGCGATGTCGGCAGTGGCAAAACGATTGTCGCCGCGCTGGCGGCCTGCCAGGCGATCGCTGCGGGCTACCAGGTCGCCTTCATGGCTCCGACCGAAATCCTGGCCGAACAACACTATCTCAAATTGCGTTCCTGGTTGACGCCACTCGATGTCGAAGTGGTCTGGCTCAGTGGCCGCCAGCGTCAGAGCGCCAAGCGTCTCTCGAAACAGCAGACGGCGAGCAGCGCGCAACTGATCGTCGGTACCCACGCGCTGATCCAGGACAAGCTCGACTTCGCTCGCCTGGGTCTGGCCATCGTCGACGAGCAACACCGCTTCGGTGTGATGCAACGTCTTGAACTGCGGCGCAAAGGGGGCAACCCTCATCAGCTGATGATGTCGGCGACGCCGATTCCACGCACATTGGCGATGAGTTACTACGCCGACCTCGACGTTTCGACGATCGACGAATTGCCGCCGGGTCGAACACCGGTACGTACCCGGCTGTTCGCCGAGCACCGGCGAGCCGAAGTCATCGACCGGCTGCGGCAAAGCGTTGCCCGCGGTCGACAAGCGTATTGGGTCTGCCCCTTGATTGAAGAGTCGCCAAAGCTCGAATTGCAGGCGGCGCTCGACACCTATGCCATCCTGAGCGGCGAACTCCCCGAACTGCGCATCGGCTTGGTGCATGGCCGCCTGAAAAGTGCCGACAAAGCCGCGACCATGGCCGCTTTCGTTGCCGGAGAAATCGACCTGCTGGTGGCGACGACGGTGATCGAAGTCGGGGTCGACGTCGCCAACGCTAGTCTGATGGTCATCGAACACGCCGAACGTTTCGGTTTGGCCCAGTTGCACCAATTGCGTGGTCGCGTCGGTCGTGGCGTCGAGGCCTCGGTCTGCGTGCTGTTGTACCAGCCGCCCTTGTCGGAGGCCGCCCGCGCACGCTTGAAAGTCATTTTTCAGCACCATGACGGTTTCGAGATTGCCCGTCAGGATTTGCAGTTGAGAGGGCCCGGAGAGTTCGTGGGCAGCCGCCAGTCTGGCGTGCCGCTGCTGCGCTATGCCGATCTCAACGCCGACGGCGATCTCGTCGAACTTGCTCAACAACTCGCCGGGCAGCTGTTGTGCGATGACCCTGACCGGGCCACACGGCATCTGCAGCGCTGGCTCGGCAGGCGGGAGGAATTGCTGAGGGCATAGGGACGTCTCCCCAGAGGTCATTGCCGCCCGGCCGCCGATCGTTTGGCTTCAGGCAGCTCATCTGGCAAGATTGCTGTCATGCAAACTCTCGATCATCAGGAAAAACGTTTGGTGACGACTTCGGATGGATCGCACTCGATTTATCTGCCAAGTCTCAACGAACAGTACCATTCCACCCATGGTGCCCTACAAGAATCGCAACATGTCTTCATCGATCATGGCTATGCTCTGGCACAACCCTTGCCACCGCGACGGCTACGGTTACTCGAAGTCGGTTTTGGTACCGGATTGAACGCGTTGCTGACCTGGGTCCGCGCGGAACGTGAAAGGTTG
>JAEUOJ010000080.1 GCA_016789495.1 Accumulibacter sp.
TCGAAGCGGGTGAACTCGCCGAGGAAGGTCAGTCGGGTGGTGCCGATCGGGCCATTGCGCTGTTTGCCGATGATGATTTCGGCGATGCTTTTGTCCGGAGTGTCGGGGTTATACACCTCGTCGCGGTAGATGAAGATGATCACGTCGGCGTCCTGTTCGATGGCGCCTGATTCGCGCAGATCCGACATCACCGGCCGCTTGTTCGGCCGCTGTTCGAGCGAACGGTTCAACTGCGACAAGGCCATCAGCGGCACATTCAGTTCCTTGGCCAACCCTTTCAAGGAACGCGAAATTTCCGAGATTTCAGTGGCCCGGTTTTCGCCCTGGCTGGTGGCGCTCATCAACTGCAGGTAATCGATGACGATCAGCCCGAGCTGGCCGCACTGGCGGTGCAGCCGCCGGGCGCGGGCGCGCAGGTCGATCGGATTGAGTCCCGCCGTTTCGTCGATATAGATCGGGGCCTCGTGCAGCTTGCCGAGCGCGAACGACAACCGCGACCACTCGTCGTCATTGAGACGGCCGGTGCGCACGCGATGCGCATCAAGGCGGCCAACCGACGACAGCATCCGCATGGCCAGTTGCGTGCCGCCCATTTCCATCGAAAACACCGCCACCGGCAGGCCGACTTCGATCGCCACGTGTTCGGCGATGTTCAGCGCGAACGAGGTCTT
Source organism: Accumulibacter sp. (assembly GCA_016789495.1). GTDB lineage: Bacteria > Pseudomonadota > Gammaproteobacteria > Burkholderiales > Rhodocyclaceae > Accumulibacter. The sequence continues at coordinate 672 of JAEUOJ010000080.1, forward strand.
GCCCATCGACGGTCGTCCGGCGACGATCAGCAGGTCGCCGCCTTGCAGCCCCGAGGTTTTGGCGTCCAGATCGTGATAGCCGGTCGGCACGCCAGTGATGTCCGATGGATGATCGCGATCGTGCAATTCCTGAATCCGTTCGACGACCTGTGTCAGCAGCGGATTGATATGCACGAAACCGGACTGATGACGGAAACCGCCTTCGGCGATGGCGAACACTTTCGCCTCGGCCTCGTCGAGCAGCGTTTTCGGATCGCGGCCGCGCGGATTGAGCGCGCTGTCGGCGATCTCATCGCCGGCGGTGACCAGTTGACGCAGGATCGCCCGTTCGCGAACGATTTCGGCATAGCGACGGATATTCGCCGCCGACGGCGTATTCGCCGCTAGTTGACCGAGATACGCCAACCCGCCGGTGTCGTTGCTCTCGCCGGCCAGTTCCAGGCTTTCGGCGACCGTTACCGCGTCCACCGGTTTGCCGCGCTCGAGCAATTTGCAGATTTGCCGGTAAATCCGCCGATGGTCATCGCGATACAGATCGCTTTCGGCCATTAGATCGGCGATTTTGTCGAAAGCGGCATTGTCGAGCAGCAGGCCGCCGAGCACCGACTGCTCGGCTTCGATCGAATGCGGGGGAACGCGCAAATGCGCCAACGTCGGGTCAGCCATGACAGTCACTCATCGGGAAGCGGGGAAACGGGCCAGAGAGCCCGAGCCGAATCTTACTTCGCCCAAGGTGAACTTCGGGCGAAAAAAAGCCTTGCCCACGGGCAAGGCTGCTTACCGAGTCGCGTTGGCCTCAGAGCTTCATCTGCTCGACGACCACCGCCACGGTGATCGTCGCCGGAGCATCGCTGTGCAGCATCACTTCGAGCGACGTTTCGCCAAGCGTTTTCAACGGGCCGTTCGGCATGCGGATCGACGACTTGTCAACCTGGAAGCCGAGGGTGCGCAAGCCGTCGGCGATGTCGAAATTGGTCACCGAGCCGAACAGCCGACCGTCGACGCCGGCCTTGCGCGCGACTTGCACCACCGTGCCGTTCAGTTTTTCGGCCTCCGCCTGCGCCGCCGCCAGCTTGGCTGCCGCGGCGCTCTCGAGTTCGGCGCGTTTGGCTTCGAATTCCTTCAGCGCCGCCGGCGTCGCCCGCCGGGCCTTGCCTTTCGGAATCAGGAAGTTGCGTGCATAGCCATCTTTCACCTTCAGCAGATCGCCGAGGTTGCCGAGATTGGCGACTTTTTCCAGCAGAATGATTTGCATCGTCTCGTCCTCGCTTACTGATGATTATCGGTGTAGGGCAGCAGCGCCAGGAAACGGGCGCGCTTGATCGCCACCGACAACATGCGCTGGTAGCCCGCCTTGGTGCCGGTCAGCCGAGCAGGCATGATCTTGGCATTCTCGGCGATGTACTCCTTGAACAGGTCGACATCCTTGTAGTCGATCTCCTCCATTTTTTCCGCGGTGAAGCGGCAAAACTTGCGGCGCTTGAACAAGCCGCTGCCGCGTTTTTTGACATTCTTGTCATCCTTCTTCTTGAAGAATCTGGCCATCTTGATTTCCTTCGACAAATTCGATCGTGGTTAGATGCAGTCTGGGTTGCCGGCTGTTGCGGCTCCGGGCGGCGAGAAAACCGCTCAGGCGCAGCAACGCCCCAGGACGAGCCGCCTGCAGCCAGTGTGCCGTCGGGCCGACGGCCACCGCCTGGATATCGCATTCGACTTGCCGCAGGTGACCCGCTTCGATCTGTTCCGAGCGGTGACCGATCAGGCATTCGAGGATCGGTACCCCGGCGGGAGTGAAGCGTAGCGCTTTGCGCTCGACCAGCGTGCCGGTCAGCTCGACGCGATTCAGCCGGACCTCGACACTCAGGCGGTCTGTTCCCCGGCGGGCGCTTCGGTCGGTGCAGGCTCACGGAGCTCGAGCATCGACTTCGATTTTTCGTCCTTCATCATTGGTGACGGAGTGGTTACCGCCCGCTTGGTACGGATGATCAGATGGCGGAGGATCGCGTCGTTGAACTTGAAACCGTGACCCAGCTCGCTGAGCGTCGCATCGTTGCACTCGACGTTGAGCAACACATAATGCGCCTTGTGCAGCTTCTGGATCGGATACGCCAGTTGCCGGCGCCCCCAGTCCTCGAGGCGATGAATCTGCCCCTCACGGCTGGCGATCAGCGACTTGTAGCGCTCGATCATCGCCGGCACCTGTTCGCTCTGGTCCGGATGGATGATCAGGACAATTTCGTAATGGCGCATGCACACTCCTTATGGGTAAACCCCCCGCCATGCGAACGGTGGGGCAAGGTGGAAAAAACCATGGATTATAGCGGTTTAATGTTGCCATCAGCAAGATGGCTGTCTGGACTGCTGATCACGATGAACTAACGGTTGCCCCGGTCCGTCGATCGTGGTTATATTAGATTTTTATGATGAAAGGGCTGAAGCGAAATGAGCAAATCGTTCACCACGATCACCACCGACGTTGCCAAGGCGCTGGGCACCTTGCGCAACGAAATGCCGGAGACGATGCAGGCTTTCAATGCCATGGGCAAAGCGGCATTGTCTGCCGGTGCCTTGTCGGCACTGGACAAGGAATTAATTGCCTTGGCCATCGGCGTCGCCAGCCGCTGCGATGCCTGTGTCGGTTTTCATGTCAAGGCGTTGATCCGTCTGGGGGTGACGCGCGAACAATTGATGGAAACCTTGGCCGTGTGCACCTACATGGGCGGTGGTCCGTCGCTGATGTATGCCGCCGAAGCGGTGCGGGCGTATGAGGAATTCACCGCCGGAAAGCCCGGAGCGCAAACCGCCTGAATGGGTTTGCCGGATCTGGCAAATGGATTGACGCGTCGGCGGGGAGTTCGGTGGGTCCGCGGCCCGGCGCGGCTTCAGGCGGCGACGCGACCCGGATCGAGACGCGACGCCTGCACCGTCCTTCGGTACCAGGCCGGCGCCGATGGCGGGCCGGTCTCCGACTTCAGATCTCGGCGAGGAGTTTTTGCAATTCGCCGTCAGCGTACATTTCGCGCATGATGTCGCAGCCACCGATGAATTCGCCGCGCACGTAAAGCTGGGGAATCGTCGGCCAGTTGGCAAAGGTTTTAATTCCTTCGCGGATCTCTGGGTTCTCGAGCACATTGACGCTGAGGAAGTCGGTGATACCGCATGCTTTGAGAATCTGCACCGCCGTCGCCGAGAAGCCGCATTGTGGAAATTGCGGCGTTCCTTTCATGTACAGCGCTACCGGGTGGCTGGTGACTTGTTCTTTGATGACTTGTTGCACATCCATGGACGGACCTCGTAAAGCCGGGTTGAAGCGGGTTAACTGGCGGGATAACTGATCACAGCCGTTTGATTGTAACAGCCGATAAAAACAGTCAACCAATAAGTCTAGCGGTTAGCCTGCGAGGGCGTCAACGCGGCACCCGCCGCTGACTCGTTCGATGCCGTTGATGTCTGGCCAAGTGTGGACAGCGTCGAATCCGCGATCGTTCAACAAAGCGCGCACCGCCGCCGCCTGATCGTAACCATGTTCCAGAAGCAACCAACCACCAGGTGCCAGATGCGCTGGCGCGCCATCGACAATCGTCCGCAAGCAGGTCAGTCCGTCGGCATTGGTGACGCCACCGGTCAAGGCCAGCGAAGGTTCGAACGGCAGACCGTTGCGCTGCAGGTGCGGATCGCCATCGGCGACATAGGGGGGATTGGCGACGATGAGCTGGAAGCGGCGACCGGGCAGCGGCGTGTACCAGTCGCCGAGCAGAAATTCGACGTCGACCGCATGACGCGCCGCATTGTGGCGGGCGATATCGAGCGCTGCCGCCGACACATCGACCGCCACGACCCGGGCATCCGGCCGATGCTTGGCGAGCGCAATGGCGATGATTCCGGAGCCGGTGCCGAGGTCGAGAATTCGCGGGCCGTTCCCGGCGGGCAGTTGTTGCAGCGCCTGTTCGACCAGTCGTTCAGTTTCCGGACGTGGAATCAGCACCGCTGGCGTGACCAGGAATTCGAGACCGTAAAATCCTGCCGTGCCGAGCAGGTAGGCCAGCGGTTCGCCATCGGCGCGTCGTTCGACCAGCTCGGCAAGGCACCTGGCTTGTGCGGGGAGCAGCGTCCTCTCCGGCGAGGCAATGAGCTGCGCGTGACTGCAGCCGGCGATGTGCAGCAGCAGCAGCCGGGCATCGAGTGTGTCGATCCGCTGACAGGCGGCGCGCCAGAGGTCGTTGACGGTGTTCATCGTCGGCGGTTCGGCGTCAGTTCGCGGTGGTGTTGATGAAATTCTCGGTGGCGGCCATTTAGGCACTGTTTTCCGACAGCGTGGCCAGCAGGTCGGATTGATGCTCGGCGCTCAGTGCGCCAAGCAGTTCATCGAGGTCGCCGTCGATGATGGCATCAATTTTGTACAAGGTCAGGTTGATGCGGTGGTCAGTGACGCGTCCCTGCGGAAAATTGTAGGTCCGGATGCGTTCGGAACGGTCACCGCTGCCGATCAGATTACGGCGTTCGGAGGCAATGCTGGCGTGTTGTTCGCTTTGCTGGCGGTCACGGATTCGTGCGACCAGCACCGACAGCGCTTGCGCCTTGTTCTTGTGCTGCGAGCGATCGTCCTGACATTCGACGACGATGCCGGTCGGCAGATGGGTGATACGCACCGCGGAATCGGTCTTGTTGATGTGCTGGCCGCCGGCACCCGATGCCCGGTAGGTGTCGATACGGATCTCCGACGGGTTGATCAATACCTCGGCGAGCGCGTCGGCTTCCGGCATCACCGCGACGGTGCAGGCGGAGGTGTGAATGCGGCCCTGCGTTTCGGTGTCCGGAACACGCTGGACCCGATGGCCGCCGGACTCGAATTTGAGGCGGGCGTACACCCCGCTGCCGCTGATCCGGGCGATGATTTCCCGATAACCACCGAGGTCGGAGACCGTCGCCGAGATCACCTCCAGACGCCAGCGTTGTCGTTCGGCGTAACGGCTGTACATCCGGAACAGATTGCCGGCAAAGAGAGCGGATTCTTCACCGCCGGTACCGGCGCGAATTTCCAGGAAGACGTTGCGCTCGTCGTCGGCGTCTTTCGGCAGCAGCAATTGGCTGAGCTCGGTTTCGAGCAGCGGCAGGCGTTCCTTGATGGCCGTGATCTCCGCTTCGGCCAGATCGCGCATCTCGGGGTCGTCGAGCATTTCACGCGCCGAGGTCAGATCGGCTTCGCTTTGCCGCCAAGTTTGGTACAGGGCGACCAGCGGAGCCAATTCGGCATGTTCGCAGGACAGCTTGCGAAATTCGTTTTGGTCGGCGATGACCTCGCTGCTGGCCAGCATGCGATCAAGTTCGGCAAGGCGACCGGTCAGGTGTTCGAGTTTGTCGCGGATGCTCTGATTCATGGAACGAAAAGACTCAAAATGGATTCGGTGGGAAATCAGGCCGTCGACGCGCTGGGCGGGTTCTGGTGTTTCAGTTGCTCGGACGGTTGTCGGGATGCAGGCGGAACAGCCGTTCGACCAACGCCGGCAGAAGATCGTGATCGTCTCCCGGCTGGTTGAGTGCCTGTGTCGGCGCGTGCAGGAATTTGTTGGTCAGGCGGTGCGAGAGATCGTCGATCACTTGCGCCGGATCGTCGCCTTTTGCCAGTCGTTTCATGGCGTGTTCCACTTCGTGTCGGCGGATTCGTTCCGTCGCGTCGCGCAACGAACGAATCACCGGCACGGTGCCGCGGGTAGACAACCAGTTCAGGAACGCCGCCACCCGCTCGTCGATGATTGCTTCGGCGTCTAGCACGGCCGCTTGTCGCGACTCCAGCCCGGATTTGACGATTTGGCCGAGATCGTCAACGGTGTATAGGAAAACGTCGTCCATTTCACCCACTTCGACCTCGATGTCGCGCGGTACCGCCAGGTCGACCATGAACATCGGTCGATGCCGCCGCGCTTTGATTGCCCGTTCGACCACGCCTAGCCCGAGAATCGGCAACGGGCTGGCAGTACACGAGACGACGATGTCGAATTGCGCCAGACGCTCGCTGATTTCTTCGAGCCGGATGGCGATCGCGCCGATCCGTTGCGCCAGCGATTGTCCGCGTTCGACCGTCCGGTTGGCGATCACCATTTGCCGTGGCTGTTGGGCGGCAAAATGTCTGGCGCACAGTTCAACCATTTCTCCCGCGCCGATGAAAAGAATTTTCTGGTCGGCGAGACGCTCGAAGATCCGTTCAGCCAGCCGAACGGCGGCTGAAGCCATCGAAACGCTGTGGTTGCCGATGGCCGTGGTTGTCCGCACTTCCTTGGCCACCGCAAACGAGAACTGGAACAGTTTGTGCAGGGTGGTACCGAGCGTTCCTGCTTCTTCGGCGAAACGCGCCGCTTCCTTCATTTGCCCGAGAATCTGCGGTTCGCCGAGGACCATCGAATCGAGGCCGCTGGCGACCCGGAACGCATGCCGGATGGCGTCGTGTTCCGGGTAGGTATACAGATAAGGTTCGAGTTCGTGGCGGGTCAGATGGCGATAATCGGCCAGCCATTGCATCGCCGAGTCGGGCTGTTCGGTGTTGAGATAGACCTCGGTTCGATTGCAAGTGGACAGGATCGCTGCTTCATGAACCGGTTGGCGGCGGGCGAGGTCGGTCAGCGCGGCGGGAACTATTTCAGGCTGGAAGGCCAGCTGTTCGCGGACGGCGAGGGGCGCTGTCAGGTGATTGAAACCAAGGGTGTACAGCGCCATTCTGCGACAGACGATGAAAGAGAAAGAGGAAAAAGCCGACAGTCAAAGCCGAAGGGTGATTATAACACTCGACCCGATGGCTTCCCTTGCGGAAAATCAACGGCTTATCTCGATTCAGTCGACGTCGGGTCGTGGTTTGCCGACGAAATAGCCCTGGGCGTAGTCGATGCCGAAGTCACGGACCATTTGCAATGACAATTCATCCTCGACGAATTCGGCAACGGTCTGTTTGCCGAAGCCACGCGCTACTTCGGCCAAGGCGCGGACGAAAACCTGGTCATCAGGATTTTCGACCAGCGTGCGGACGAATGAACCGTCGATCTTGACATACTCGACTGGCAACTGCTTGACATAGCTGAACGACGAGAAACCGACACCGAAGTCGTCGAGCGCGAAGGCGCAGCCGAGTTCGCGGACGGCGTTCATGAAGGTCCGCGCCGCCGAGAAGTCAGACACCGCCGCCGTTTCGGTAATCTCGAAAATCACCGCGCCGGGCAGCAGCGGGTGATGAGCGAGTTCATCGTGAATGAACGCCAGCAGCCGGGGGTCGTTGATGCTCACTCCCGAAAGGTTGATCGAAAATTTGTAATTATTTTTGCCGGCGGCGAACAATGATGCCAGTTTGCCGAACACCTGTCGGATCACGCTACGATCGATTTCGCGGATCAGACCGCTGTCTTCGGCAACTTCCATGAACATGCCGGGGAGAATCACCGGCCCGCCGAGCGTGCGCATGCGTACCAGCGCTTCATAGTGGCTGACCCGTTGCGCGCGGATGTCGAGAATCGGCTGGTAGTAAACGATCAGTCCGTTGTCCGTCAAGGCGTCGTTGATCATCTCTTCCCAATACAGGCGGGATTGCATCTTTTCTTGCACCCCTTCGCCATCCGAATAGATATGCCAGCCGGCACCGCCAGCGGATTTGGCCTGATACATGGCGATGTCGGCGTTGGCTAGTAACGCCTTGACTTCCATCCGCGTTTCGGAAAAAACGACGATGCCGATGCTGGCCGATACTCGGTGGTTGGTGCCGAATCCCGGGAATTTGATTTCGGCCAGGCGACGATTGATGTCCTCAGCAACTTCGATGGCCCGTTCCCGATGACAATCACGCAGAAAAACGCCGAGTTCGTCGCCGCCGAGGCGTCCCAGCAAGTCGTTGTCTTTCACCGCTCGGCCCACTTCGTCGGCGACGATTCGTAGCAGCGCATCGCCGGCCTGATGACCGCTGAGATCGTTGACGTATTTGAAACCGTCGAGATCCAGGTAGAGCAAGGCGCCATCGGGTTTGGTGTAGCGACTGTTGACCAACGCGTGCTGCAACTCGTTTTGAAAGTGTTGACGATTGATCAGCCCGGTCAATGGATCGTGCTCGGCCAGGTAACTGACGTGCGACTCGGCTCGTTTGCGCTCGGTGTGATCGATGCCGACAGTCAGAATCACCAGATTTTCGGCGGCCCGACCTGACAGGCGCGAGTGATTCCAGGTGATTTCATAGGATTGACCGCTGGCGCCGATCAATATCGATTCCACCTGGATATGCGGATTGCCTCCTCCGGCCAGCCCACGCAATGCTTGCTGCATGTTGATGTGCGAGGACGGTCCTGGGGCGATGACTTCAAAAAACCGTTTCCCAAGCAATTCGTCGGCTCCCCACCCGAACAACATCTGCCCGTAGCGATTGAGACTGAGAATTCTTCCCTCGGCATTCTGCGTCAGGATGATGACCTGAGCGGTATCGAGCAGATTTTGTCGAAAATCGCGTTCAACCGAAATTCGTTTAAGTATCGCGTCCATCTGCGAGGCGTGTTCGACAATGCCTTTTTCCAGTGTTTCAAGTCGATGTGAAAGCGCGATCGCCGCCTCGGCGAGCAGATCGATTTCGTCGGTCAGCACGCGTCGCTTGCGCGGCTTGATTTTCTGGCGCGCCTCGGCAAACGCGCTGCGACCCAGCAACGGGATCGCCCGCCCCGCCTTGGTCATTCGTTGTAAGGGACCGTGCACGAGATAGCCCAATAGTCCGAGTGACAACAGGGAGGCGAGCAACTCGCCAAACAGGCGGCGCCATACCGCGGTGCGAATGTCGGCCAAGGCCTGGGTCAGATCGTCGACAATCACCATCAGGGCGGGAGTGGATTGACGTTCGGTGTTGTCCAGCGTCAGAAACGTCAGCTCGTAATCCTTGCCCTCATGACTCAAAGCGTGCCAGGCTCGGCCATTGACCAGATGCGGAATCTCGGTCAGTCTTTTCAGCAGCGGCATGTTTCGTTCGGCGTTGCTCAGACCGAGCACTCGGAAACCTATGCCAGGCAACGTGTTTTCACCGCTGGCCGGACTGGCGGCAGTCATGACGCCCAGATCAGCGCCGGAAATGCGGTTGAAGGAGACGACCAGTTCAGCCAGTGAACTGCTCAGGACGACCGCCCCGCTGGCGTCGCCAGCCGCCAGCACCGGCGCAGCGGCAAACTGACTGCAGATCTTGTGACAACTGGTCCAATAGATCGCCTGCTCATGAGCGATCACATTGCGGACGTAGGCTTGCTGATCACGGACCGCGCTGGTGTCGGTACTCCATGTGCCGATGGGCGGTCCCTCCCTGGGATAGACTTGCAGCGAATCGATGCCCAGGTCGAGTTGCAATGCCGACCAGTAGCTTTCGAACAACTTGTTGAGCAATTCCCGTCCCGACGGAGTCTGGAGCAGATCGACATCGACCGAATTCAAGGCGGCGAGCATGCTGGCCAAAGCCTGCAGATGGCGACCGAAGTCGGTGCGCAAGGATTGCGCTTCATTGATCAGGCGTTCGCGAGCGGCAGTTCGTTGGGACTCGAACCGGGCCCGCAAATCGTTGAAATGTAGCCATGACAATGCGCCATTCACCGACAGCATGATCACGCCGAGAGTGAGCAGCACTTTCCATTTCAGACTCAGGAAACGCGTGCCGCCGTTAACTGGAGACAGACCGTTCTTATCCCGCATGGCCGAGGACGATGTCGAGAACTCTGGCCGCCTGTCGGACGGGATGCCGTCGGAGGCACGACATGGAACGGAGGCAGACTTGATCCCGGCCTTCCATGCGAATGGCCCACCCTATGCGCTTGACACCTGGGGAAAACTTCGCGTGTCTTCCTGGCCCTGCGCGTCGACCCATCTCATCCGACAGGCGGCTAGAACCTGAAGGAGGCGAGCAACAGGTACAACTTCCAGTGCGGTTGCAAGACCCCGGGGATCGGATTGTCTTGAGCCGCCAGGTAACCCGTTCCATCGATGTGATGGACTTCCGCGCGTAGCATGAGCGACGATGTGACGTCATAGCGCACCCCCACGGTCCGATCCCGGGCGTAGCGTGTAAAGCCGGGAAGACCGGTGCTTGCCGCGAAGGCTTGGCCGTGACGGTCGTTTTTGTTGGCGTAATAAGCGTCATAACGGAGTAGGGCTTCCCAATGCGGCGCAAAGCGATAAGTGCCTTGAAGATAGTAACTTTCACCTGTCGCCTGACCATTGTAGAACGCCGGACCGAAATTGGTGCTCGAAGTTCTTCGCCGCGCGTATTCGCTGGTCAAACTCCAGTTCTCGGCGTTGTACTGAGCGGAAAATACCAGCGGCGTCAGTTCAAAACTGCCGGCTCGCAGTCGATCGCCAGGGCCGGGCTGATAATGCAGTTTAAGCCGGGTGGCGGTGAGTCCCAGACGGAACTTGCCGCCAGTCGTTTCGTAAAGCAACTGGAAGTCGGGCGCCAGATCGGACTTCAATCGGCCGTTGGGGGCTATGCCGACCAAAGCCACCCTGGCCGCTTCGGTGCCGGCTTGTGGCAGGCCGAGCGCGAAACTGGCGGAAAGCAGTCCGTTGTCATCATACCTTTCGCCGTAGATTTCCGCGCCGTCGGCGGAAACCGTCAAATTACGCGTGCGTTCGAAATAAATCGACTGCGGAAGGATGATGCCCGGGCGAGTGAATGGTACATCACGGGTGGTGTTGTAGAGACCGTAGGCGGCTTTGACCCGCCCTAGACGAATCCCGCCACGACCGGTTTCGCTGGAATGCGTGGTCCAGTCGAGCAGGCCATAATCCAGCCGTAAACGGCCATCGTCGCTTCCACCGGCGCTATGCGACAGCACTCCCGCCGAGAGTTGCACTTCCGGCGTCAGTCGCCAAGACGAATTGACGCCGAATTCCCGGTAATCTCTGCCGAGCCGATCGTCGGTCTGTCCTAAAAAATTGTTGTCGGATGTGCTGACTAGGCTCTGCATCAGGAAACCGTGCAATTGAATGTCGCCGTCCATCAGGTCGACGGCTTGTGCGAGGCGCGGCGATGCCAGCGACAGGATCAGTGGAGCGGCAGCGAGTGTCTGTCTAGCGTATTTTGAGAACCCGTACATTTTGATTGACCTCGTTGCTTCTGACGTAGCCAATTGCCCCGGGAGTGGTGGCGACGCGGACGAGAATTTCCTGGGTCGAGCCGAGTTGCTCGGGGTATTGGCCTTGTCCAGAAAAGACCTGTCGGTCCCAGGCCATCCGCAACTGGTGTGGAAAAACTTGCAGGATGGACTTGCTGAAGGTGGCATGTTCAGGCGCGTCGTCGCGGAGTACGAAAACCTTTACCGCGGTTTCTCCCGGCCACTTTTGCAGCAGCATGCCAAATATGGCACGCAGCGATTCGCGCGGGATCGACTCCTTGCTGGTCGTTGGGTGAGCGATGACCACGATCCCCGTTTCGTCGGTTTGAGCGAACGCTGCGTTCACTGGGATAAGCGCCGCCAAAACACCCAACATCGTGAGTCGCAGCCCAGAAATGACGAATTTAATGGAAAGAAACGTGTCCATCGGTACGCATCGTACCAGACAATGAGCGGCTGTTTGGCGGTTTGTGTGGTCTTGATGGATTCTTCGGGAACCATCCTTCTCGTTCGTTCATGATGGGTCAGATTCCCGAGCCTTCTTCTTCCATCGCGACGAGTGGCGATGAAAATACATGTAGTTTTCGTGTTTTGATCCAGACTTGCTGCCCCTTGGCGAGCGACAGGATGTTGGCCCGTTCACGCGACAGCTCGACCTCGATCAATTCCGCGTCATGTGAAAGTTCGACGCGTACCCGTGGCCCGATCACCTGCACTTCCTGAATGATCGCTTCCAGACCGCCGGCCACGGCCCGGCGCTCGATATCGATATCGTGCGGTCTGACGAAGGCGATCGCTTCCCCGGCATCGACTGACGGCGAATCGCGATCGACTTCCGCCCATGCGCCATGCAAGCGGCTGTGAAAGACATTGACGTTCCCTAGAAAACGATAGACGAATGGCGAGGCCGGGTTGGAGTAAACCTCGTCCGGCGAGCCGATCTGCTCGATTTTTCCCTGATTCATCACCACCACCCGATCGGCGACTTCCAGGGCTTCCTCCTGATCGTGAGTGACGAAGACGCTGGAAATGTGCATCTCGTCGTGCAGACGACGCAACCAGCGACGCAATTCCTTGCGCACTTTGGTATCCAACGCGCCAAATGGTTCATCGAGCAACAATACTCGGGGCTCGACGGCCAGCGCGCGGGCCAGGGCGATTCGTTGACGCTGACCGCCGGACAACTGTGACGGGTAACGGTCGGCCAGCCAGTCGAGTTGAACCAGTTTCAACAAATCATCGACCCGACGACGAATCTCGTGCTCGGCAGGACGCATTTTGCGCGGCTTGACGCGCAGACCAAACGCGACATTCTCGAATACCGTCATGTGTCGGAACAGCGCGTAGTGCTGAAAGACGAAACCGACGTTGCGCTCCCGTGCCGGGAGATGGGTCGCCTCCTCGCCAGCAAACAGTACCTGTCCACAATCGGCGGACTCCATGCCGGCGATGATGCGCAATAACGTCGTCTTGCCGCAACCGGAGGGACCGAGCAACGCCACCAGTTCGCCCGTGGGAATGTGCAGATCGATGTTCTCCAGCGCGACGTAGTCGCCGAAGCGTTTGCCGATGTGGCGTATTTCAATGCTCATGATCGAGGTTTCCGAAGAAATGGCTCTGGGTTTACGCATCGCGAGGGTTTCAGCGGCGAGCGCTGGTCGCCCGGGCCGGCTGCCGCGATCAACCCTTTTCCGGCGGCAGATCGCTGGCGGTCAACCGTTGTGTTTCGTGGCGCATCCGCCACTCGACGATCGTTTTCGCGGCCAGGGTGACCAAGGCCAGCAGCGCCAGCACCGACGCCGCGGCGAACGCGCCGACCGCGTTGTATTCGTTGTAGAGGATTTCGACATGCAACGGCAGGGTATTGGTCTCGCCGCGAATATGCCCGGACACCACCGAAACGGCGCCGAACTCACCCATCGCGCGGGCGTTGGCCAGGATCACCCCATAAAGCAATCCCCATTTGATGTTCGGCAGGGTGACCCGGAAGAACATTTGCCAGGCACCGGCCCCCAGCGAGAGTGCCGCTTCCTCCTCATCCTTGCCTTGCACCTGCATCAGCGGGATCAATTCACGCGCGATGAACGGGCAGGTGATGAACAAGGTGACCAGGATCATGGCCGGCAAGGCAAAGACCACCTTGATTTCATGCGCCGCCAGCCAGGGGCCGAATAATCCCTGCGCGCCGAAAAGCAGCAAAAAAACCAGGCCGACAACCACCGGCGAAACGGCGAAGGGCAGATCGATCAGCGTAATCAACAGACTCTTGCCGCGAAAATCGAACTTTGCGATCGCCCAGGCGGCCGCGACGCCGAAAACGACGTTGAACGGCAGGACCACCAGCGCGATGAGCACCGTCAGCGCGATCGCCGAACGTGTTTCGCCGTCGCTCAGCGCGTCGCGATAGGCTGGCCAGCCGGCGGCGAAAGCCTCGACAAATACCGCCAGTAGCGGCACACCGAGGAACAGCAACAGAAAACCCAGCCCGATGACCATCAGCAGGGCGCGCAACCATAACGGTTCGCCGGTGGCACGGCGTGTCGCGCGCGCGCTCATCGCCCCGATCCCGCCGCGCCGGGACGATGGCGGTTGGCCGCCCACCATTGCAAGGCGTTGACCGCCAACAGCATGACAAAGGAAATCGACAGCATCACCATCGCCAGAGCGGTGGCGCCGACGACATCGTATTGCTCGAGCTTGGAGATGATCAGCAGCGGGGTGATCTCAGAGATCAGCGGCATGTTGCCGGCGATGAAGATCACCGAACCGTATTCGCCAATGGCTCGCGAGAAAGCCAAGGTAAAGCCGGTCAGCAGCGCCGGAAAAATGCCGGGCAACAATACCCGGAGAAAGGTCTGCCACCGCGAGGCGCCCAGCGAGGCGGCCGCTTCCTCGACCTCGGGTTCGATGTCCTCGATCACCGGTTGCAGGGTTCTGACCACGAACGGCAGGCTGATGAAAGTCAGCGCGACGACGATGCCCAGCGGCGTGAAAGCGATTTTGACGCCCAGCGGTTCGAGATGTCTGCCGATCCAGCCGTTACCGGCGTACAGCGTCGCCAGGGTGATGCCGGCCACCGCGGTGGGCAAGGCGAAGGGCAGGTCGACCAGCGCGTCGATGGCCCGCCGTCCGGGAAAAGGATAACGGACCAGAACCCAGGCCACGATCAGGCCAAAGCAGGCGTTGATCGTCGCTGCCAGGAACGCCGCGCCAAAGGTGATGCGATACGAAGCCCATGCCCGTTCGCCACTGGCGACCTCCCACAGTTCCGCGAAGCTCAACTGGCTGGCTTTGACCGCCAATCCGGACAAAGGCAACAGAATCAGCAGCGACAGGTAAACCAGCGTGCAGCCCAGCGTCAGGCCGAAGCCGGGCAACACCCGCCGGCGACGGGAGAGGGGAGCGAACATGGCGTCGGTCAGACGATGGCAGGGTTGGGGGTGAGCGCGGCCGCGCAACGACAGCTCAGGAGGTCATTTCAGTTGATATAGCTGATCGAAAGTGCCGCCATCCTTGAAATGCGTCGGAAAAGCCTTGCTCCAGCCGCCAAACACCTCATCGACCGTGAACGTGCGGATTGGCGGAAACTGCGAAGCGTATTTCTTCAAGAGCGCCGCGTCGCGGGGCCGCAAGTAATTCTCGGCCGCGTTCTCCTGGCCGGCCGGCGACCACAGATAGTCGAGGTAGGCTTGCGCCAGTTTGCGCGTGCCTTTCTTGTCCACCACCTTATCGACGATGGCCACTGGAAACTCGGTGAGAATCGACAGCGAGGGGTACACGATCTCGAATTCACCCTTGCCGAATTCCCGGGCGATCAATTCCGCTTCGCTTTCGAAAGACAGCAGCACATCACCGATCCGCCGCTGCATGAACGTGGTCGTCGCATCGCGGCCGCCGGCGGCGAACAGCGGCGCGTTCTTCAACAGCCGCCCGACGAATTCCTGCGCGCTGCGTTCATTGCCGCCGGGTTGCCGGAGCGCGTACCCCCAGGCCGCCAGATAACTGTAGCGGCCGTTGCCGGTGTTTTTCGGATGCGGCAGAATCACCTGCACACCCGGCTTGATCAGGTCGTTCCAGTCCTTCAAGGCTTTCGGGTTGCCCTTGCGGACGATCAACACCATCGTCGAGGTGTAAGGGGAGGCGTTGTTGGGAAACCGCCGCGCATAATCCCGGGCGACCAACCCTTTCTCGGCGAGAAAATCGACATCCGAGGCCTGATTCATGGTCACCACGTCGGCGTCCAGCCCGTCGGCCACCGCGCGCACCTGTTTGCTCGAACCGGCGTGCGACTGTCTGATCTCGACCTTCTGACCGGCAGTCGCCTGCCAATGCTTTTGAAACAGTGGGTTGTAATCCTTGTAGAAATCGCGTGCGACGTCGTACGAAACGTTCAGCAGGCCGTTGCCGTCGGCCTGGGCGCCGACGGCGAACCAAGCGGCGGCGACACCCGCGACGAACAAAATGAATTTCTGAAGCATCGGCATGGCCCATCAAGCGTGAAGCGAAAAACTATAGTCGAGCCGATTAGATCCACAAAGCATCTTTTTTCATTTGTTTATAACTGAATCGCATCACGCCTGGCGGTGGCTGCCGATTCTGGCAAAGTGAAGCCACGAACCCGCCGCAACGGTTCTTCGCCTGTCCGCCGTCCGTGGTTTGCCCAGTTTTCGAGAACGCCCCGCACGGCCAATCATCGCCCTGGAGGGCATTCTTCGTCCTGGGGGCAAACCCCGAGTCGGATGAACTCCGGCGCCAGGTTCAGGAAGGGCGTGCCGCTGCCGGCCGATGCTTCCGCCGCTGGGCGATCGGCGAACGGTGGGGTTGAAGACGGAGGCACCGGCGCACGCGCTTGCCCGGCCAACCAAATCTCACCGCTCGCCGGTTGAACGGGATCGATGGTCAGCACGCCATCGAGAAAAGTGACATTCCAGTTCTGATAATCCTGCTGCGTCATCGCCACGCTCGGTGAAATCGCATAGCGGCCGGGGCGGGTGGCGCCTTGGCTGCTCCCACCGTAGCGTATCGTGCCGCTCAGGTCATTGGCCGTCGATTGGATGACGCCATTGCCACCGCTGTAGGCCACGCCGTCGTAGGTTTTGCCGGCATCGTTGGCGGTGAACGTCAGGTTTTTCTGAAAACTGCTCAGCACTGGGTAGGACTGGCCTTCGTAGAGACGCCAGACGGTGTTGCCGCCACCGTTGGCGGAGATATCCCAGCCGGGGTTGGTATTGCCGTTGGCTTCGGTGGCGCTGTTGAAGTTGGCCAGGATTTTCATCTGGGCGGTGGTCAGGCCGACGCCGCCAGCGCTGGTGGATTGACCGGTGGTCTGGATATCCCAGAAGCTGTGGGTGATCGCTTGGGCGTAGTACCAGTCCCCGTCCCAATACCGGCCCACCAGCCCTCCGACCGCGTTGACGCCCGTGACGCTGCCGGTTGCGTAGGCACTGTTGATGGTTCCGGAGTTATCGCCCACCAGCCCGCCTACACTGTCGGTTCCCGTGACCCTACCGGTTGCGTAAGCGTTGTTGATGATTTCAGTGTTAAAGCCCACCAGCCCACCGACAAGGTCATTGCCCGTGACACGGCCGGTCGCGTAGGCGTTGTTGATGATTCGATGCCAATGCCAGCCCACCAGCCCGCCGACAAAGTCATTGCCCGTGACACTGCCGGTCGCGTAGGCGTTGTTGATGGGTCCTCCGTTGTCGCCCACCAGCCCGCCGACAAGGTCATTGCCCGTGATGCTGCCAGTCGCGTAGGCGTTGTTGATGGGTCCTTCGTTGTCGCCCACCAGCCCGCCGACCACGTCAGTGCCCGTGACGCTGCCAGTCGCGTAGGCGTTGTAGATGGTTCCGTCGT
>JAEUOJ010000100.1 GCA_016789495.1 Accumulibacter sp.
CAGCCAGCCGGTGGTCGTTTCCGCCGTCTCGAAACCGTCGAAGACAAAATTCCCCAGACTATAGACGATCAGCTTGCCGCGGTAATACTCGACGCCCTGGGTGACGTGCGGATGCGCTCCGACCACCACATCGGCGCCGGCGTCGATCATGATCCGTGCCAGTTGCCGCTGTCGATTGCTCGGCTTCGTCTCGCGTTCCCAGCCCCAGTGCATGAACGGAATCACCAGATCGGCGCCGGCGGCCCGTGCCGCACGGATATCCGCAATCACGTGACTGTCCTCGCTCCAGGCGATCCCCGGCCAGTCGGCTCCCGCTTCGAAGAGACGTGGTTTGAACTCGTTATAAGCCAAAATGGCGATCCGCAGGCCGCGCCGCTCGATCCATAGCGGCCGGTGTGCCGCGCTGAGATGGCGACCGCCGCCAACGGTGGCGATGCCGATGTTGTCGAGCAGAGCCAGTGTTTCGACAAACGCCGCTTGCCCATAATCGCCGCTGTGATTGTTGGCGACGCTCAAGGCATCGAAGCGGCCCGCCAGTCGCGACAAAACGCGCGGGTGGGCGCGAAACGTGTAAATCTTGTTCGCCAGCGGTTCGCCCACTGTGGCGATCGGGCATTCGAGATTGCCGATGGTGTAGTCGGCCTGTTGCAGAAGCGGGGCGAATGCCGCCAGCGGGTCGCCGCCCTGGGCGATCGTTCGCCCCGGTCCGTCGTCGAGCATGATGTCGCCGACGAAAATCAACGTCACCGCGTCCGCCCAAATCGAGCCCGCCGGCGCGAAAACGAGCAGCGGCAGCAGCGCGACAAACCGGCACAGTGCCAGCCAGTAATCAGTCATGGCGTTCGATCCGCCGACCAATCGCACCAGAACGCCAGTTCGCCGTCGCGGATGGGTTCATACACCTGATGCAGGCCGGTAAACCCGTAGCGCCGCTCGTCCCCCCCGGCTGGTGGATCGGGTGGATAGTGATAAGTGGCCTGGAGCAGGGGCAACGGTCCGCCGTCGCGGTCGGCAAAAACGTAGAGCTTGATCGCCGCCAAGTCGGGTGGCTGGGTTTGCAAAACCATTCGGAACAGAAAATACGAGCCAATCGCCTGCGTTGGCACGGTATACGGCGATTCCGCCGGGGTGGCGGTGAGCAGCCGGCTTTCGCCGCCATACTCGAGATGGCAGCTCAGCCGCTCGGCGCTGGCCGGACCGGCCAGTGAAAGCCAAGTCGCGACGATCAGCCAGCGGTAACCGGCGGCGCCTCGGATCGGCGTCAGCCGAGCAGACACGTGGCGTAGGGATTGCATCGCTGGCCAGGCCGGGGGATGATCATGTCGGCTGAACGGGACGGTCGTGATCTGAAAGTGAGCTGACAGAGTCAGTATCGTCGTTCCATCCGCCATGGTCAAACACCGGTCGACACCCTTTTCTGTCGGCACCGCGGCCGATGGTGGCGCCAGCCGGTCGTCACGCGTGTTTTCATCGAGCAGAGCCGATGGCAATGCCTGTGATGACCTTATCAAGGATGAAGATGCTGCTGATTTTCGATTGCGACGGCGTGCTGGTGGATAGCGAACCGATCGCCAGGCGCGTGCTGGCCGAGCTGCTCAAAGAAATCGGCTTCCCGTCCCCGGACGAGACCAGTGCCGTAAACCATACCGGGATCAGTCTGCCGACCGTGCTGGCGATGATCGAGCGCTCGGCCGACCGGTCACTGCCAGCGGACTTCGCCGACCGCCTGCGGCAGCGTAGTCAGCAGGCGTTTGCCGCTGATCTGCGAGCGGTTGTCGGGGTGGCGGACACGCTGGCCCGATTGAGCGGACCGTTTTGTGTCGCCTCCTCGGGGTCGCTGTTGAAAATCCGTCGCAATCTGCAGCTCACCGGATTGCTCGGACATTTCGATCCACATCTATTCAGTAGCGAAATGGTCGAGCATGGCAAGCCGGCACCGGATCTGTTTCTATTCGCCGCCGAACGGATGGGTTTCTCACCTGCGGATTGCGTGGTGATCGAAGACAGCATTCCTGGCGTGCGAGCCGGTCGTGCCGCCGGCATGCGGGTTCTCGGCTTTGTCGGTGGCAGTCATTGCCAGCCGAGCACGGCCGAAGGCTTGCGCTCCGCTGGCGCGCTGGCGATCATCGAACGGATGCGAGACTTGCCCGGGTGTCTGTCATCGGCGATTGATGACTGATTTCGCTTCATGGTGGGAAATCGGCCGCGCAGCGCGCCGTGAACTTTGCCAACGCCTCGGTGAATCAGGGTCGCGGGTGGTGACGAGGTGGGCGTCAACCCTGAAACCGACAATCCGGGTACCATGTACTATCGTCGCCGGACAGTTCGAACCGCGTCCGGGACGCCGTTCGTCGATCACCGTGGATGTTGAATGAATCTGACCGAAAATTTTTCTTGTCGTTGGCTGGGGATGAAAACGCTAGTCGCCTGGTTGCTGGGATTCGTCGTCTGCATGACCGCCTGTTCGCCGCCGGTCAGCTTCAAATCGACCGACATTTCCGGCTCGGATTGGGGCAAGGATTTCAAACTGTTGGATCACCGCGGCCAAAGCCGCCAGCTGGCTGATTTCAAGGGCCGCGCGGTAGTGGTCTTCTTCGGGTATACCCAATGTCCCGATATCTGTCCGACCACCTTGACCGTGATGCGCGAGGTGATGAGCCGCCTGGGTGATAGCGCCGATCGGCTGCAGGTGCTGTTCGTCAGTCTTGACCCGGCGCGCGATACGCCGGACGTGCTGGCGCAATACGTCGCCGCCTTCGATCCACGCTTCATCGGCCTGCGCGGCGATGAAGCGGTCACCGCGGCAACGGCGAAGGATTTCAAGGTGTTTTATGCCCGGCAGCCGGGCAAGTCGCCGGACAGTTATACCATCGACCATTCCACCGGCAGCTATGTGTTCGATCCCCAGGGGCGGCTCCGTTTGCTGATTCGCCACGGTGAAACGCCTGACAACATCGTCGCCGATCTGCGGCAGTTGCTGGCCGGTCGTTGATAGGCTGGAGTGCAAAGATGAAACGATGGTTATGGCTGTGCTTCTGTCTGATGTCACCGGTGTTGGCCGCGCCGGAGATGCCGCCGATCAATCTCGATGTCGGCTCGCCACCGGTGATCATCGTCAGACACAGCCTGGCGCAACGCGCCTCGCGGCTGGTGCGCTTTTACGAGGCGGGAATCATCGGTCTCGGCTATGACGGAATGGTCAAGATGCGCGACGATAGTCGTTTGACGCTGGTGCAAAGACAGATCGCGGAAAAATTGATCGATCAGGAAAACCCCGAGCGTAACTCGCTGATCTACGCGCTGGCCGAAGCGCACGGCGGTCCGCGCGTCGAGCCGTCCGCTCGCGCGGCGCAAGTCCGACGCTGGAAGGAGCAGTTTCACGCCGGTTGGTGGATGCAGGACGAGCAGGGGCAATGGTTCAAAAAGCCGTGAGGGCCGCCGCGTTAATCGCTTGCGGTCCGCGGATTGACTGGCCCTCTATAATCGACGCTGACAATATGACCAGCGGGAGTTTGACATGCAGATAAAACGGATGGCATTGGGGATATCGATCGGGTTGGCGGCGACCGCCGCCTGGGGCGACGACATCGAGATCAAGGATCCCTGGGTTCGCGGCACGGTTGTCGGTCAGCAAGCCACCGGCGCCTTCATGGAACTGCGCAGCGCCGCTGGCGCCACGCTGATCGGTGCCAGCAGCCCGGTGGCGGCGATCACCGAGGTTCATGAAATGAAGATGGATGGCACGGTGATGAAAATGCGTGCCATACCCCGTCTCGATCTGCCGGCTGGCCAGCCGGTCCGGCTGGCTCCCGGCGGCTACCATGTGATGCTGATCAAACTCAAGCAACCGCTCCGGAAAGGGGATAAGGTACCGCTGACGCTGCAGTTCGCCGGACACGATAAAAAAGTCAGCGAAATTCGTGTCGAGGTACCGGTCCGCGACCTGGCCGCCGGCCCGGTTGCCGAGCATTCGCACTAAGCGGCCCGACATCTGCCGCCCCGTGGCGCCCTGGCGGTCCGGCGCGTCAAGCCCGAGATGATATCGGCGATCGCTCGCGAAACGTCTTCATGACCGGGGATCAGGGTCTTCGCTTCGCCGGAGTCTGGAGACGGCTTGTCCGAACCAACGATGCCGGTCGGATGACGGCGGGAACCGTTTGGCTATGATCACCGGCGTCATTTTATCGGGGGGCCAGGGGCGGCGAATGGGGGGGGCAGACAAAGGCTTGCAGTTGTTCCAGGGCCGTCCGCTGGTGTATTGGGCCCTGGAGCGTTTTCGACCGCAAGTCGATCGACTGCTGATCAGCGCTAATCGTCACCAGACGGAGTACGCCGCGTTCGGATATCGTGTCATCGGCGACTCCCTGCCCGGCTATGCCGGGCCGCTGGCCGGTTTGCACGCCGCTTTGTCGGTGGCCAGCGACGAATGGGTGGCCAGCGCACCCTGCGATGCGCCCTTTCTGCCGACCGATTTGGTGGCCCGATTGTTGACCGGCATCAACGCGGCCGAGGCGGTGGTGGCCGTCGCCCGCACCCCGCAGCGCATGCAGCCGGTGTTCACCCTCTGTCGTCGCCAGGTGCTGCCGGAGTTGACGGAGTTTTTGGCCAGCGGCGGCCGCAAAGTCGAACAGTGGTTGGCTACCTTGCCGGTGGCGGAAGTCGCTTTCGACGATGCGACAGCATTCGAAAACCTGAATACATCGAACCAATTGGCCCAGTTCGAGCTGGACAAACGCTGATTCGTCGGTCAGAACCGCAACATTGAAAGGTCCGTGGTTCAAGGCGCTGGGGAGATGGTCCGAGTTGCCGGCGGGAGAACCCGCTGATGAAGTCTGTCCGTTTCCGTCCGGCGCCTCGAATTTCCCGGTCGGTCGAAGGCCGGCACAGGACTTTTCCGGTCGACTGTGCGGCAGGTAACACGTTGTTGGTCAATGGGTTTTCTGCCTGGGCCAGCGGCACGGTCAGGCTTGCCAGCCTGGCTGCCCGCCTGTTATGGTCGCGTGTCAATCCATGGAGCGCGCGATGCCTCATCAATTGCTCACCACTTGGCGCGATTATCAGCAGTCAATCGACGAGATCCTGGCGTTGGCGGGACGTACGTTGTCGATTTTCGATCATGACCTGTCGCTGTTGAAACCCGACGACCCCTCGCGCCATGCCCAGTTGCGCCGTTTGCTGGTCGGCAGGGAATCCGCCTGCCGACTGACGATCGTCGTTCAGCAGCCTGATTTCGTCCGTCAGCACTGCCCGCGCTTGCTCAATCTGCTGACCTTGTACGCGCCAGCGGTGACCCTCGTCGAAGCGCCGACGACATTGGCTTCGCTGCGGGATTCGCTGTTGATCGCCGACGACCGGCATGTGCTGGTGCGCTTCGACCGGCGGCAGCCACGGGCGCGACGGCTGATCGACGAGGCGAACGACTGCGAGCCGTACGTGGCGCGTTTCGCGGAAATCCTCGCCGAAGGCGGCGAGACGATCAGCCCGACGACGCTTGGTCTTTAAGCGCCTTCGCCACCGCCAAGGTGGCGATCGGCGGCGTTTCGGCTACACTCGCCACTTTTTCCGACACCATGCGCTTGTATCGCTGGCAAGCCAATTTGCTGTTGCTGGTTGTGGCGCTGATCTGGGGATCGGCGTTCGTCGCCCAGTCGCTCGGCATGGCCAACGTCGCGCCACTGACGTTCACCGGCCTGCGCTTTCTGCTCGGTGCGCTGGTGGTCGCGCCCCTGGCCTGGCGGGAATGGCGCGCCCGCGCCGAACGCGGCGCCTCTCCGGCGATCGGCGATGCCCGCGGCATTTTCGGCCTGGGCGTGCTGTTGATGCTTGGCGCGGTTTGCCAGCAGATCGGCATCGTCGACACCTCGGTGACCAATGCCGGCCTGCTCACCGCTCTCTATGTGCCGCTGGTGCCGTTGCTGGTCTGGGCCGTCGATCGCCTGCCGCCCCACTGGTCGGTGTGGCCGACCTCGTTCGGGTGTGTGCTTGGTTCGGCGCTGATCTCCGGCCAGGGGTTCTCGCCACCGGGTGTCGGCGATAGCTGGGTGATCGCCAGCAGTTTTTTCTGGGCCTTGCACGTGCTGTTCGTCGGCCGTCTGGCCGAGCGTCTAGACGCGCCGTTCCTGGTTGCCAGCGGCCAGTTCGCGGTCTGCGGGCTGCTCAGTTTGCTAGCGGCCGCTTGGGGGGAAACGGCGACTTTGGACGGGCTGCGACAAGCCTGGCTGCCGATCGTCTATACCGGCGTGATCTCGGTTGGCATCGGCTTTTCAGCGCAGGTGATTGGCCAGCGTTACGCGCAACCGGCCGAAGCGGCGATCATCCTGTCGGCGGAAACGGTTTTTGCCGGTTTGTTCGGCTTTCTGTTGCTCGGCGAGCGGCTGACCAGCAGCGGCCTGGCCGGTGCCGTGCTGATAGTCGCCTGTCTGGTCGTCGTGCAGTTGGCGGGAGAAAAAAGATGAAGGCCCGCTCGTGGCGGGCCTATTGTGTCAGATCACCTGCTCAGGAATCGTCTTCAATAGCCGACGCAGACGGTATAGCTGTTCGAATCGGTAATCGTGTTGTTGGCGGCTGGGGCTCCCGGAGTATCCCCACTGACCGCCTGAACCGAGCCGGTGGCGGTGTTGCCGTCGTCCATGGTGATCTCGATCTGTTTGACGTAACGTCCGAGCACGCCGCTCGAACAGACGAAAAACGCGCCGCGCATGCCCGTGATGAATGCCGCGCTTTGAATGCCGATCCGGCCGCCTTCCGAATTACGCGGCACGTAGCCGGTGGTATCCGGCGTGGCCGTCGGAATCACCGTCGGGCCGGTGGCTAGGTTGGCCAGCCGCAAATGTTGCCACAGCACATAGGTTTCATTGTCCGCGCCGTCGTTGGTGAACACGCCCTCGATCCGCCCGTTGTTCGGCACGCATGTCGCCGCCCCGGTAGTGCAAGCGCTGGCCACTGGCGTCGACGAGCCGTCGGCCGCCGTAGTGGAACCGAACGCCGCCGTCAATTGCGACGCATTTTGGTCGCCGGGCATTGATTTGAAGCGATCCTGGTAGGCGTAGACCATCGTCGAGTAACTGCGGAAATCTTCAATCAGCCGCTTGACCTTGGCACTGTTGATCAGTTCCTGCCCTTTGAGGACACCGCCGAGTAGCAGGCCGATGATGACGAGTACAATCGCGATTTCCACCAACGTAAAACCGGACTGTTGTTTTTTCAATTCCCTCATTGTTGTCTCCGTACGTGTGCAAAATCCCCGCCAGTTCAAAGCATGTTCCATGCCAGAAATTTCGCGTGGTTTAGCGTCGTTTCGCTGACCACCGCCTGGAAAGGTGTCGATTTCTCGACACTGATGACCGGAGTTCGACGTCGGCAGGCCGCGGAGGCGGTCTTGCCGCCGGTCGCCTGCCGACGATGCGTCTGCTTGCCCGTTTAGCCGACGCGCTGCGACGGCGTCAGCGGGGTCTGCTGATTGCTTTGTTGATCGCCATGCACGTGGCCCTGTTCGCCGGCACGGAAACCCCGGTCGGTCGGTTGTGCTGGCTGGTCAATGTGGGGCTGTTCATTCTCTGGCAACCCTTCACCTATGCCGAGCGGCGCGTCGATCCTGGCGCATTGGCGGTGATCGCGCTGGTCCTCGGTGCCGGCTTGGCCTGGTACGGCTGGTGGCTGCTCAACGTCTGGGTGACGATCGTCGCCGCGCTGGTCGGTGGGCGGGTGATGTTCATCGACCATCGGCCGACGCGAATTTTTTACTTGCTCGCTTTCGCTTACCTGCTGACGGCGCTGCTGCTGCTGCTGATCCCTCGCGTCGTTCCGCCGGCGGCGTTGAGCGGGCCGCAACTGGATCGTGAATTTCTCTGGGGAATGCCGATACTGTTCGCGATCATGGCCGTGCTGCCGCGGTCGAGCAAAGATGACCGTTCCGACCGCCCCGGTGACGGGATGATCGATCTGTTCTACAGCCTGTTCATTTTTCTGTTGATCGCGGTGCTCTTTCTCGGCAGCCTGGCGTTCATGCTGCTGCGTCAGACCCATTATTTCGTGGCGCTGCTCGACACCTTGCTGGCGATGGCGGTGCTGTTGCTGTTGATCGGCTGGACCTGGAACACCCGCCCCGGGTTTACTGGCATCGGTGTGATTTTTTCGCGTTATCTGCTGACCATCGGTCTGCCTTTCGAACAATGGCTGCATGGTCTGACCACGTTGGCGACGCAGGAGAGCGATCCCGAAAAGTTTTTGTCGCAGTCCCTGCAGGAAATGCTCACCCTGCCGTGGATCGACGGCGGCAACTGGCGTGTCGGTACTCGCCATGGTTCTTTCGGCGAAAATTCGCGTTTTCGCCAGGATTTTCCAGGCGAGCCGCTGCATCTGGTGTTGCACACCCGCTATCGACTGAGTCCGGCGCTGGTGTGGCATTTTCGCCTGCTCGCGCAACTGGCCAGTGAATACTATGTCGCCAAGCTGCACGCCCGGGAATTGCAACAGGTCGGCTATCTGCGCGCGGTGCATGAAACCGGCGCCCGCCTGACGCATGACGTGAAAAATCTTCTGCAATCGTTGAACAATCTGTGTTATCTGGTACAGGGCGGACATCCTCTCGACAACCAGCGAATCGAGATGTTGCAGCGGCAACTGCCACAGATTTCCCACCGTCTGCAACAGACCCTGGCCAAATTGCAACGACCGGAAAGCGACGGCAGCGGTCCGGTCGCCGCTGTCGCGTGGTGGGCCTCCTTGCGGCAACGTTATCTTGATGCGCCGTTCGTCTTCCGTGAGCCGACCTTCGATGCCGACGCCTGGGTGCCGTCGTCGCTGTTCGACAGCGTCACCGACAACCTGCTGCAGAACGCCGCATCGAAGATGGGTCACGAAGGGGCGTTGCAGGTCGTCATTTCCCTGACGCCGGACGCGTCGACATTGAGTGTTTGCGACAACGGCCGCCCTTTGTCCGATGAACTGGCCCGCAATCTGTTCCAGGGTCCGGTGGCTTCCGATAACGGTCTGGGAATCGGTCTGTACCATGCCAGTCAGCAAGCGCAGGCCAACGGCTATCAATTGCGGCTGACCTGTAACCGTCCCGGTCAGGTATGCTTCGAATTGAGCCGGCGGATCCCTATCGCCAGAGACTGATCCGTCCCATTGAATAAGCAACCATTTTTCATAATCCGGCTTGGCGCCGCCGACCGCTCGTCTTCTGACCGGCACCTTCGATGGCACGGCGCTGGCCGATTCGCGCAAGAGAAACCGATGATCCACTCGCGTATGTCCCTGCCGGCGATGTTTGCCGCCGCGCTGCTGCTCCATCCCGCCTCAGCGGCGGCCGAGGAACTGGCCTGTGTGACCACCGAATGGAAGCTGCTCGGCGCCAATCACAAGGTTTGCATTGAAAGTTTTGCCGATCCGCAAATTGCCGGCGTCACCTGTCACGTGAGTCAGGCCAGGAAAGGAGGGGTCAAGGGCGCGGTCGGCGTCGCCGAGGATCCTTCCCAATTTTCGCTGTCCTGCCGACAGACCGGACCGATCGTCCTACCGGCGAAAATGCCCAAGGAGTCGACGGTCTTTTCCGCCGACACCTCGATTCTGTTCAAGGAAACCCGGGTGATCCGATTGTGGGACGAGGCGCACAACACCCTGGTGTATCTGGCGATCAGCCGCAAGGTGATCGACGGCGCACCGGCCAACAGCATCTCGACGGTGCCGGTGATGCCGTGGGGCGGTCGTTGATCGAAACGACGCGAAGGGTTCCCTGACCACCATGGAACGCGACGTCAGCCGGCTGGGACAGGTATTCACCCCGCCCGCCGTGGTCGAGTTGATGTTGGGCCTGGTGCGCAATCGCGGTCGGGTTCTCGAACCGGCATGCGGTAAAGGCGTTTTTCTGCAGCACTTCCCGTTCGCCGTCGGTGTCGAAATCGATCCCCGGCACGCGCCGCCGGGCGCGCGGGTGATGGATTTCTTCGCCTTGCCGGAAAGCGAGCGTTTCGCGACGATCATCGGCAACCCGCCGTATGTGCGTTATCAGGACATCGCCCCCAGCACGCGGCAGTATTTCCGCGACAGCCTGCTCGACGGGCGCGCCAATCTATATCTGTTGTTCATCGAAAAATGTCTGCGGCATCTGATGCCGAACGGCGAAATCGTGTTCATCACGCCACGTGATTTCATCAAATCGACCTCCTCGGTACCGCTCAACCAGTTGCTCCATGCCTGTGGCACGATCACCGACTTCATCGATCTTGGCGACATGCGCGTTTTCGACGACGCGACGCCGAATTGCGCGATCTGGCGTTTTCAGCGCAACGACAGCTTACGGCGGACTCGTTACGCCGCGCTGGGCGCCGCCGACGGTTTGGCGGGACTGAGTCGCTTGCGCTGGGAAAACCGTTACGCGCTGGAATGCGGTGGACAATTGCTCTTCACCAGCGGCGACTACCCGCTCCGATTCGCCGATCTGGCCTTCGTCAAGGTGGGCGCGGTGACGGGCGCCGACGACATTTACGCCGACGAGCGCTACGGCAACCGCCAATTCGTCTGCTCATCGACCTTGACCACTGGTCAGACCCGGCGGATGTTGTGGTGCGAACCCGGCACGCCGCCGCCCGAGGTCCTGAAACCGCATCATGATCGATTGCTGGCGCGCCGCATCCGCGCCTTCGACGAATCGAACTGGTGGCATTGGGGGCGCGGCTACTATCGATCGGAACAGCCCCGCGTCTATGTCAATAACAAGACCCGTCGTCCGCAACCGTTTTTCGTGCACCCTTGCCCTCATTACGATGGCTCGGTGATGGCGATTTTTCCGTACGACCAGGCGGTCGATGTGCGGCAACTCGCCGCCGCCTTGAATGCCGTCGATTGGGCCGATCTGGGGTTCGTCTGCGATGGACGCTTTCTCTTCACGCAACGCAGCCTCGAACAGACGCCGCTGCCCGAGTCGTTTCGTGCTTTCCTGCCTCATGCCGGTGTAAGATCGCGCACCGTCCGGCAGCGCCAGTCCACCGGACCGGAATTTTCGCTACGCTAGCCACCAGCTGGCGAAACGACTCAACAAGAGAGCCAACCGATGGTGCCACGTCTGACCACCGCCTTGAGCGGCCCCGTTCTCGACATCGAACGACGATTTCTCGACGCCATGCCGGACATCGAACGCTGGTTGCGCGGCCAGTGGCAGGAACATACGCCCCCGTTCTACGGTTCGGTCGACCTGCGCAATGCCGGTTTCAAGCTTGCGCCGGTGGACATGAATCTTTTTCCGGGTGGCTTCAACAACCTCGACCATAGTTGCATGCCACTGTGCGTCCAGGCGGCGATGACCGCGATCGACCGGATTTGTCCGGATGCCCGCAAGCTGCTCCTGATCCCCGAGAGCCATACCCGCAATCAGTTCTATCTGCAGAATGTCGCGCGTCTGGCCACCATCCTGCGCCTGACCGGCCTGGAGGTCCGCCTCGCTTCGCTGTCGCCGGAGATCGACCGGCCGACGCCGGTCGACGTGCCCGACGGCTCGGCGCTACTCCTCGAACCGTTGCGCCGTGCAGGCGACCGGCTGGTGCTGACCGACTTCGAACCGTGCATGACCTTGCTCAACAACGACCTTTCGGCGGGGATTCCACCGATTCTGCAACATCTTGCGCCACATTTCGTTCTGCCGCCGTTACATGCCGGCTGGGCGCTGCGCCGCAAATCGAACCACTTCGCCGCTTACGATCAGGTGGCTGCCGATTTTGCTCAACTGGTCGGTATCGATCCGTGGCGGATCAATCCCTATTTTTCGGTCTGCGACAGCGTCAACTTTCACGAGCGGCAAGGAGAGGATTGTCTGGCGGCCAACGTGGACGCGGTACTGCAGATGATTCGCGAGAAATACCGTCAGTACGAGATCGACGAGACGCCGTACGTGGTGGTGAAGGCTGATGCCGGCACCTACGGCATGGGAGTGATGACGGTCAAAGATGCCGCGCAGATCACCGGTCTGAACCGCCGCCAGCGCAACAAGATGTCGGTGATCAAGGAAGGGATGGCGGTATCGCAGGTGATCATCCAGGAAGGCGTGCATACCTACGAGCAGGTCGGCAAGGGCGAGGCCGAGGGCGTCGCCGAGCCGGTGGTTTATATGATCGATCGCTTCGTCGTCGGCGGTTTTTACCGCGTGCATCGGCAGCGCGGCAAGGATGAAAACCTCAACGCGCCGGGAATGCACTTCGAACCGCTCGCTTTCGAAACCAGTTGCTCGCTGCCCGATCATTGCCAGAACCCCGACGCCGCACCGAACCGCTTTTACGCCTACGGCGTCGTCGCCCGCTTGGCGCAACTCGCCGCCTCTCTCGAACTTGAACGGACGGCGCCACCGGAGGATCTCTGATGCGTATCGCCTTCGTCGTCGACCCGCTTGATTCGCTGAAAGCTTACAAGGACAGCAGCATCGCGATGATGCGCGCCGCGCAAGCCGCCGGGCACGCGGTGTGGGTCATTCAGCAGGAAAAGATCCACTGGTTGCCGCTGCACGGCGTCTGTGCCGAGGCGGTGCATATCGAACTGCTCGCCGACGACCGCGACTGGCACGTAGTGATCGACCGCGAAACCGTCGCTCTGCGCGACTTCATGGCGGTGCTGATGCGCAAGGACCCGCCGTTCGACATGGAATACGTCGCCAGCACCTGGTTGCTGCAGCGGGCCGAAGCCGAGGGTGCCCGGGTCTTCAACCGGCCCCAGGCCCTGCGCGATCACTCGGAAAAACTGGCGATCGTTGAATTCGCACAGTTCGCCGTGCCGATGGTCGTCGCTCGTGATCCGGCGCGGCTGCATGCGTTCATCGACATCGAAAACGATGTGATTCTCAAGCCGCTCGACGGTATGGGCGGCAGCGAGATATTTCGCGTTCGCCATGACGACGTCAATCGCAACGTGATCGTCGAAACGCTGACCCGCCTCGGACAACGGACGATCATGGCTCAACGCTACATTCCGGAAATCGTCGATGGCGACAAGCGGATCCTGATCGTCGGTGGCGAAGTCATGCCTTACAGCCTGGCGCGGATTCCCAAAGCCGGCGAGACGCGCGGCAATCTCGCCGCTGGCGGTCGCGGCGTCGCCCGACCGCTCAGCGACCGCGACCGGCAAATCGCCGGCACACTGGCGCCGGTGCTTGCTGCGCGCGGCCTGTTGCTGGTTGGTCTCGACGTGATCGGCGATTGGCTCACCGAAATCAACGTCACCAGCCCGACGTGCATGGTCGAGATCGCCGAGCAAACCGGCTTCGACACCGCGCAAGCGGTGATCGCCGCGCTGGAGCGCGCCTGTTCCACCGCCAACAACCGGGCGTCTGTCGGATTTACGCGATCGTCGCCTGCCGGCTGAGAGCGGGAACGGTTTCTCACGAGGTCGGGGCGCATGGCGGGCCGATGTCACGGGAAATCGGCGGAAATTGACCGCTCTTCCCCAGGTCTCGGCAGATCATTCACCGGTCCGATAGCCTCGCCGCGGCGACCGCGGAAAAAATTTTTACTTCGTCCCGACACGGCAAGAGCGTGATTTCGCGACCTTTCCTGCCGCCGCAGTCGTGAGGCATCAAATCTACATTTAGTCAAGTCATTGCCGTGATCAACTAGATATAGTAGCTTTACCTCCCTGACACGTTTTCCGCCGTTTTTAAATCACCAGGAACGCCGTCGATTTTCCTGGCCATTTGATTCGCACGATCTGTGACTCGTCTACGCGTCACAGGCAATTTGCCAAGGGGATGGGCGGTCGTCGCGATGGCTTCGATCGCCACGGCCGCCGCTCACCGATGCCATCAACCGTTTTCTAAGGGACAGACCATGAGCCAACTCGGGCAGCAGTTATCGTTGTCGGCAATCGCCGAAGCTCCCGCCACCGCACCGATGGCGGCACAGGAAATTTCCATCGAAGTGCTGGTCGAAAAGTATGCCAAGGGAAACGAAACGTCGCTGCATGACGTCCGCCGGCGCATCGCCCGGGCGCTCGCCGCCGCTGAAGAGGAAAAACAGCGCGATCATTGGGAAAGCCGCTTCCTGTGGGCCCAGGAGAACGGCTTCGTCCCGGCCGGGCGGATCAATTCGGCGGCCGGAACGACGCTCGCCGCGACGCTGATCAACTGTTTCGTCCAGCCGATCGGCGACTCGGTGGTCGAAATCGTCGATGGCAAGCCCGGCATCTACAGCGCCCTGGCCGAAGCGGCCGAAACCATGCGCCGCGGCGGCGGCGTCGGCTACGATTTCTCGTCGATCCGGCCGGTAGGGGCGCTGGTCAAGGGAACGCAATCGCGCGCCTCCGGGCCGGTGTCCTACATGCGCGTCTTCGACCGTTCGTGCGAAACGGTCGAATCGGCCGGCGCCCGGCGCGGTGCGCAGATGGGCGTCCTGCGCTGCGACCATCCGGATATCGAGGTGTTCATCCATGCCAAGGACCATGGCGACCTGACCAATTTCAATGTCTCGATCGCCGTCACCGATGAGTTCATGCATGCCGTTGAAGCCGACAGCGAGGTCGAGCTGATTCATCGCGCCGAGCCGAGCGACGACCTCAAGCACGGTGGCGCCTACCAACGCGAGGACGGGGTGTGGGTCTATCGTCGTGTGCCCGCCCGCAGCCTGTGGGATCAGGTGATGAAATCGACCTACGACCACGCCGAGCCGGGAATCCTCTTTCTCGACCGGATGAACAAGGACAACAACCTCTACTACTGCGAAGTGATCGAGGCCACCAACCCGTGCGCCGAACAGCCGTTGCCGCCTTACGGCTGCTGCTGCCTGGGGTCGATCAATCTGACGCTGTTCGTCAACAATCCGTTCAGCCCGTTGGCCGAATTCGACTTCGCCGCTTTTGCCGAAGTGATCAAGGTGTCGATCCGGATGCTCGACAACGTGCTCGACGTCACCGCCTGGCCGCTCGAACGACAACGCCAGGAGGCGGCCAACAAGCGGCGCATCGGCCTGGGATTCACCGGACTTGGCGACGCCCTGTGCATGCTCCGTCTGCGCTACGATCGGCCGGAAGCCACCGCCATGGGCGCGCGAATCGCCGAGTTCATGCGCGACACCGCCTACTTGGCGTCGGTCGAACTGGCGCAGGAACGCGGGGTCTTTCCGCTGTTCAACGCCGAGCTCTACCTGTCGGGTGGCAACTTCGCCTCGCGACTGCCGATTGAAATCAAGAACCAGATCCGCAAGCACGGTCTGCGCAACTCGCATCTCCTCTCCATCGCTCCGACCGGCACCATCTCGCTGGCCTTCGCCGACAACGCCTCCAACGGTATCGAACCGGCGTTCTCCTGGACCTACAACCGCAAGAAACGAATGGCCGATGGCACGCTCAAGGAATACGCCGTCGAAGATTACGCGTGGCGGCTGTTCAAGCACCATGGCGGTGATGTCGACAAACTGCCCGAGTATTTCGTCACGGCCCTGGAAATCTCGGCCAAGGCGCACAAGGACATGGTCGCTGCCGTTGCGCCGTATATCGATACCTCGATTTCCAAGACGGTCAACGTTCCCGCCGACTATCCCTACGAGGACTTTCAGGATCTCTATCTGAGTGCCTGGCAAGCCGGTCTGAAAGGTCTGGCCACGTATCGGCCGAATGCCGTTCTCGGCGCGGTCCTCTCCGTCGAATCACAGAAGAAGGCCGAAGAGAAAAAACAGCCCCAGGATTTCGTCAGCGGCGACGCCAACCGCCGGCTGACGATCAAGACCCTGCCGGCACCGGTACTGGCCAGCCTGCGCTGGCCGAACCGTCCACAGTTGCCGGAAGGCAACATGGCCTGGACGTACATGATCGAGCATACGCACGGCAAGTTCGCGCTGTTCGTCGGCCACGTCGAACAGGAGGATCGCCACTGGCCCTTCGAAGTATGGGTCAACGGCCCCGAGCAACCCCGCGGCTTGGGCGCGGTCGCCAAGACCCTGTCGATGGACATGCGCGCCAACGACCATGGCTGGCTGGCGCTGAAACTCGAATCTCTCGCCCGGACCGCCGGCGAAGAAAGCTTCGACATGGCCATGCCGCCACGCGGTGAAAGAAAACGCCTGCCTTCGGTGGTCGCCGCGATGGCCCAGTTGATCCAGTATCGCGTCGAAAAACTCGGCTCGTTCAATCATGACGGCGCCACGCCGGTCCTTGATGCGATGTTCAGCCTCAAGGAACCGAAAACCGGTACCGACGGCACACTCTCCTGGACGGTCGATGTCTTCAACCCGGCGACCGGCGAAGATTTCGTCCTCGGCCTCAAGGAAATCACCTTGCCCGACGGCGTCACCCGTCCCTACTCGGTCTGGCTGTCCGGCAATTATCCTCGCGCGCTCGACGGACTGACCCGGCTGCTGTCGCTCGACATGCGTGTCATCGACCCGGCATGGATCGGAGTCAAGCTCAGGAAATTGCTCGACTATCCCGAACCGCTCGGCGATTTCATGGCCTACGTTCCCGGCACCCGCCGGCAGAGCAATTACCCGTCGACCGTCGCTTACCTGGCGCAATTGATCATTCACCGCTACGCGATGCTCGGCATCCTCGACGAGAATGGCTTGCCGTTGCAGCAAATGGGCATTCTGCAACCGCCGGCCGGCAGCACCGCACCTAAACCAACCGCCGGCAAACTGTGCGGTGAATGCGGCAATCTGACCATGATCCGCAAGGATGGCTGCGATTTCTGTACCGCTTGCGGCGCGGTGGGAACGTGCGGATAACGATCTCGCCCTGATGATGGGGGACGAGCCTGTTTTAACAGCAAAGCCGAAATATGTTCGACGTGGTCCTCGTCCACCCGGAAATACCGCCGAATACCGGCAACGTCATCCGCTTGTGCGCCAACACCGGTGCCCGGTTGCATCTGGTCGAACCGCTGGGTTTCGAGCTGACCGCGGCGAGATTGAAGCGGGCGGGCATGGATTATGCGGAATTGACGCCGGTGCGGATACACGCCGATTGGCCGCGATGCGTGGCGTCGTTACGCGAACTTTCCCCTGATGGGCGGTGGTACGCGCTGACCACCAAAGGGACTCATTGCGTCGCCGATACCGCATTCCGGGCCGGCGACGCCTTGGTTTTCGGTTGCGAAACGCGTGGTTTGCCGCCTGAAATTTTCGCAAGCTTCGGCGACGAGCAGCGTCTGCGCTTGCCGATGGTTCCCAACAATCGCAGCATCAATCTTTCCAATGCCGTTGCCGTGACGGTCTATGAAGCCTGGCGCCAGATCGGCTATCCCGGTGCGCTTCGCGAGTAGTGACTCGGTAAATAGGCGCAGGTCGGCGAGAGAAGGTCCCGTGCAAGCTGCCGAACCTTGCCAGGAGATGCCACCTGTACGTTAAACGGTTGGGCATTGCTGCGCGCAGTCACCGTGAGCCGTTTGCGAAAATGGTCGTCTCCGTGGTGGCAAGCTCGGAGCCTGCCAGACCGCTACTGCATCGGGATGTCTCCCGGCAGCCCGCGAGGTGATCGGGAAGGGCTTGAGCCACCAAGGCAGGGTCAGCCCGGGAAATTCATGCCCTCCCGACGTTAAGCTGCGCAAACGAACGGTCGGACAAGCGACTGCTCGCGAACCGAAGTTCGCATCGACCCGAAAAACGCCGATATCGGCGCCGCAATGATCGGCGATGCGCCGGAAAACTGTAGAATACCGGCCTTGGGCCTGTAGCTCAGTTGGTCAGAGCAGAGGACTTAGCGAGAACAATCCGGCGTTTACGCAGTGGTTGGTCTCAATGGGTTGCCCGCCGCCGGCAGTCGCCGCGACGGGTAGAACTGGTCAAACTCGGTGGACGCTACCTCCGTCAGGACAAGCCAATACCGAGCCAAGCCCCGCGCAACGAGGGGAAGGTGTAGAGACTAGACGGCCAGCCCGTTACGGGAAGGTATAGTCCAGACCACAAACTCGCAAGAGGCGGCGAAAGCCGTAGTGGTACGCATAATCCTTTGGTCCAGGGTTCAAGTCCCTGCGGGCCCACCACTATTGAAGCCCCAACTGTTCTCAGTTGGGGCTTTTTCTCGTCCGATAGCGACAGTTCCCGCGTGTTTGCGCGGGTTCATGCGGATAGCTGCGGACTTCGCCGTCTGGCCGTCTGGCCCGTTCTCGGCCGCCTTTCGCTCTCTCCTGGCCATTCTTCTCCCGGGCTTCGCTCTCCGCGAATGGCCCGAAGTCCGCAAGGGGCCTGTCTGGCACCCTTTGGAATCAACGGGTTACGCGCGGACTGTTCAAGCGGTTGGATTGCGGCATTGGGTAGCGAAGGGAAACCGAACGGATTGGGCGACCCCAACCGCGGCCCTGGGCCCGGAGTCAGGCGACGTGCGACGATCGACGGTCAGCATGCCGACACCATCCACTACGTGGCGTTCATCTCTCACACATGTCACAGAGGCCGCAGTGCGCGGGCCGCCGCAGCCACCACCTCCCGGCTCAGGCCGTCGATCAGCGACGACGCTGCGCGGGCGTGCTGCCAGTACAGCGGAACGTCGAGGGCGGTATCTGGCACCAGTTCGATCAGTGAGCCCTTGGCCAGGTGCGGTGCGATCAACACCTCGGGATGCAGGCCCCACCCCATTCCCGCCAAGGCGGCGGTGACGAATGCATGGGCTGACGGAACGGCATGCCGAGGCAATTCCACATCTCGGTGGCAAAGGCGCCGCACCCATCGGGCCTGCAGGTCGTCCTTGGCGTTGAAGACCAGGCTGGGCGCCCGCGCCAGGCTGCCCGCCCCGACGCCGTCGGCGAAGTGGCGCGCCAGATAGGCTGGGCTGGCAGCCGCGAGATAGCGCATGGCACCCAGCGGCCTGCTGTTGAAGCCTGCCGGGGGCCGAGCCGTTCCGGTCACGGCGGCCAGAACGGCACCGCTGCGTAGCCATGTGGCGGTGTGATCCTGGTCGTCCACCGACAACTCGACCAGCACCGGGGCAGCGGCCGCGAAAGCGGCCACCGCGGGTGCGAACCAAGTGGCCAGGCTGTCCGCGTTGACTGCGATCGGCAGCGCCACGCGGGTGAGGCCTTCAGGTGCCAGCGCTGGCAGTGCGCCCTGCAGTTCCTGCTCGAGCAGCCGAACGCGATTCACGTGCTGGCACAGGCGCCGGCCGGTGTCGGTGGGGCGGCAGGGTTGGCCGCGCACGACCAGGGCGCAGCCCACCCGCTCTTCCAGAGAACGAATGCGCTGAGACACCGCCGAGGGCGTAACGAACAGCGCCTGCGCCGCGCGCTCGAAACTGCCTTCCCGGACGACGGCTGACAGCGCGGAGAGTGCGGCGTAGTCGAGCATGAATCAGTTTAACTTCATCGAGATTAGTGAGATTAGTTTGTCTTCATATGTCGAGACTGGCAAGCTCGGCTCACGATGGACCCTTCAGCCACTGCTTCTCTCGCCTTCCCGGTGTTCGTTCAGGGCCTGGCCCTGAGCTTAGGGCTCATCGTCGCGATCGGTGCGCAAAACGCATTCGTGCTTCGCCAGGGCCTGCGTCGCGAGCACGTGGGCAGCGTAGTGTTGTTCTGCGCGGCGGCAGATGCGGTGCTCATTGCGGCGGGTGTCATGGGCATGGCGCAGGCCCTGGGGCAGAGCCCGAACCTGGCTCGCGCACTGGCTTTGGCGGGCGCCACGTTCTTGGCGGTCTACGGCTGGCAGGCGCTGCGGCGTGCACGGCATGCCCACCGGCTGGATGCGTCGGTTGCCGGTTCGTCGTTGTCGCTGGCCGCAGCGGTGACACAGGCGGCCGCCTTCACACTGTTGAACCCGCACGTCTACCTGGACACCGTGCTGCTGGTCGGCAGCATCGGCGCGCAGCAGCCGGCGGCACTTCGGGGCTGGTTCATCGCTGGGGCTGCCGGGGCCAGTCTGGCGTGGTTCTCGCTGCTGGGCTACGGCGCTCGTTGGCTGGCACCGTGGTTTGCCCGGCCAAGGGCATGGCAGGTGCTCGACGGCTTGATCGGCGCGACCATGTTTGTGTTGTCGGCGATGCTGGTGCGGCACGCTCTGATCGGGATGTGAAGGACCGCGCATGTACGTTAACCCGCGACACCGACTGACAGATCGCGACACGCTGTTCGCGCTGATGGCGTCTCACCCGCTTGGGGCCTGGGTGTGCCACGGCCGCGCCGGCCTCGTTGCCAACCACGTGCCCTTCCTGCTGGACCGCAGCCGAGGGCCGTTCGGCACCCTGATCGGCCACGTGTCGCGCGCCAACTCAGTCTGGCGCGAGCTCGGTTCGGCCAGTCCGTCCGTGGTGATGTTCCAGGGCCCCCAGGCCTACATCACGCCTGGCTGGTATCCGGGAAAGGCGGAGCATGGCAAGGTCGTGCCCACCTGGAACTACGTGGTAGCCCACGCCCATGGGGTGGCGCGTGCGGTCGAGGACCGCGATTGGGTCTTCGACATGCTGAGACGTCTCACCGAGACGAATGAGGCACCCCGGTCGGTTCCGTGGTCGGTCTCCGACGCCCCGGCACCGTTCATGGAAAGGATGATGCGCGCCATCGTGGGCATCGAGATCACCATCGATCGCCTTGAGGGCAAGCTTAAAGCCAGCCAGGACGAAGAGATGCCCGACCGCATCGGGACTGTGCGCGGGCTGCGCGAGCAGGCCTGCGACACAGCGCGCGCCATGGCGGCGCTTGTCCAGGAAGCGATTGAATCGGACGCCGCCGACAGCCCCTGATCCTCGTTGAACGCCGTGTGCGATTGCGCCTTCGACGAGCGTGGTCACGCTAGCGTCATCCGGTCGCCTCTCGTGTCGGGAAGGGGTGTTCGGGTGCCGGCCGAAGCCGGTCCCACTGCCTCTCCCACAACGCTGGCGGATCCACCGCCAGGTCAAAGAGCGTGACGTGGTTGGGCAGGGCGTCGTCGAGGATGGCCGCCACGATGTCCGGCGCCAGCGTGGTCAAATTGACCATCCGGCTGACGTAGCTGTTGTCGACCCCTTCCCGGGTAGCGATCTCTCGCAGCGATTTGGCCTCGCCCGACTCCAATATGGCCAGCCAGCGGTGACCCCTGGCCAACGCCAGTTGCAGCGGGGTGGTGGCCGTGTCCCAGGGCCTGGCCTTGGCTGGTTCGCCCGTCTCAGGGTCGATCGGCAGCGTGACCAACTTACGCCCGCTGCGCCGCTTGATCTGGATCGGCACCGACAAGGTCAGCCGCCCATCGCTGGCCTCGATGACGTCGGGCTCGCCTGTCCTCTGGATGCGGATTTCGCTCATGCCAATGCCTCCTCGGGCTGGGCCGCGCCGGCTG
>JAEUOJ010000102.1 GCA_016789495.1 Accumulibacter sp.
CGCCGCCGAAAGGCCGGCCTGCAACACGACCAGCGCCTGCGCCAGCCACAACGGGATACGGGCCAGCATCTTGCTAAGGAAGGCGAGCAAGGCCAGATTGAACAATAACAGCGGTTGCACCCACAGTGCCAGGTCAAGATAGCGCTGCAGGCTTAGGCTGACCTCGTCGCTTTGCACCAGCGCGGCGATCAGCGTCAGCAGATTGACGCCGACCAAGCTGCGCAGGACGACTCCGAAATTGCGAAAATCCGGCAACGGCTGGGCCGTGAGGTTTTGCTTTATACTTGTCATTACTCGAAGTGACGCCTGACGAAGGTTCTACGAATGATTCTAGCCCAGGAACCTGCCCGTTCATGAGCCAACCGGATTTCTCCCAATACACTTGGGCCGGTCGTTTTGCCGAGCCGATGACGGAACTGGTCAAGCGCTACACGGCGTCGGTGACGTTCGATCAGCGGATGTGGCGGCAGGATATCCGCGCCTCGCTGGCGCACGCGACCATGCTCGCCAGACAGGGAATCATCGGCGATGACGATCTAGCGGCCATCGAACACGGCATGGCGCAAGTATCGGCCGAAATCGAAACCGGCGAATTCGTCTGGTCGCTTGACCTCGAAGACGTGCATCTGAACATTGAAAAGCGATTGACCGCTCTGATCGGTGACGCCGGCAAGCGGCTGCATACCGGTCGCTCGCGTAACGATCAGGTGGCCACCGATATTCGTCTGTATTTGCGCGACGCGATCGACGACCTGCTCGAGTTGCTGGAAAGTTTCCAACACCGCCTACTCGATCTGGCCGAAAGGGAAGCAGCGACCCCCTTGCCTGGTTTCACCCACTTGCAGGTGGCGCAGCCGGTCACTTTCGGGCATCACCTGCTGGCTTACCACGAAATGATCCGGCGCGATGCCGAACGCTTTGTCGACTGTCGACGTCGCACCAACCGGCTGCCGCTTGGCGCCGCCGCCCTGGCCGGCACCACCTATCCGATCGACCGCCAGTTGGTGGCGCAGTTACTCGGTTTTGACGAGGTTTGCGAGAATTCGCTGGACGCGGTTTCCGATCGCGACTTCGCCATCGAATTTTGTTCCGCCAGCGCGCTGTTGATGATGCATCTGTCGCGCCTTTCCGAGGAACTGGTGCTGTGGATGAACCCTTGCTTCGGTTTCATCCGAATCGCCGATCGTTTCTGCACCGGAAGCTCGATCATGCCGCAAAAGAAGAATCCCGACGTGCCCGAACTGGCGCGAGGCAAGACCGGCCGGGTCTATGGCCACCTGCTCGCCTTGCTGACGTTGATGAAAAGTCAGCCGCTGGCGTACAACAAGGACAATCAAGAAGACAAGGAACCGCTGTTCGACACGGTGGATACCCTCAGCGACACGCTGCGGATTTTCGTCGAAATGATTCCCGGCATCAGCGTCAACCCCGAGCGGATGCGGGCGGCATTACAACAAGGGTTTGCCACCGCCACCGATCTCGCCGATTACCTGACACGCAAGGGATTGCCCTTTCGTGACGCCCACGAAGTGGTTGGCCGGGCGGTTCGCCGAGCCGAAGAATCGCAAGTCGATCTGGCGCAACTCCCGCTGGACGAGTTGCGGCAATTTTCGCCGTTGATCGACGACGACGTCGCCAGCGCACTGACTATCGACGGGTCGCTAGCGGCACGCTCACATTTTGGCGGTACGGCGCCAGATCAGGTTCTGGCGGCGATCGCGCGAGCGCGCCGGCGTTAGCCGGTAGGCGCGCGATTCGCCGGATGGAAAAAATCGGCAAATACGAACTGCTTCGCGAAATCGGCCACGGTGCGACGTCGACCGTTTATCTCGGCATTGACCCCTTCACCCAGCGCGAAGTAGCGATCAAGGTCGCCTTTCCTGGTATTCTGCGCGACCCAAAACGCGGGCAGCTCTACAAGCATCTTTTCCTCAACGAGGCGGCGCTGGTCGGCAAGTTGCTGCATCCACACATCGTCCAGACCTACGATGCTGTCGTCGAGGAACAGCTATGCTACATCGTCATGGAGTATGTCACCGGCGGCACGCTCGAAAAACACAGTACTCCCGACAAACTGCTGCCGATCGAGCGGGTGGTGGAAATCATCTTCAAGTGCACGCGCGCGCTCGACTTCGCGGTGCAGTCCGACATCATCCACCGCGACATCAAGCCAGCCAACATTCTCCTGGTCGGATCGAACCCGAAGGCCGGCGACATCAAGATTTCCGATTTCGGCGCCGCGATCATCGGTTCG
Source organism: Accumulibacter sp. (assembly GCA_016789495.1). Taxonomy (GTDB): domain Bacteria; phylum Pseudomonadota; class Gammaproteobacteria; order Burkholderiales; family Rhodocyclaceae; genus Accumulibacter. Next base: position 2,255 of record JAEUOJ010000102.1, read on the forward strand.
CCAGACCGCACGCTGGTCCTTGGTGTCGGCTCGCCGGCGTATATGTCGCCACAGCAGGTCAAAGAACTCAATCTCGATCACCGAACCGACATTTATTCGCTCGGCGTGGTGATGTATCAATTGCTTACCGGCCATCTACCGTTCCAGGGCCGCAACAGCTACGACATGATCTACCAGATCATCAACAGCGAACCGCGGAAGCCCTCATTTTGGCGCAGTGACATCCCGCCGTCACTCGACACCATCGTCCTGCGGGCGATGAACAAGAAGCTCAACAAACGCTACCGCAATTGGCGCGAATTCGGCAGCGATCTGGCGAAAGCCTTCAGCGACCGACGTTCCACCCTCCCCGCCAACAAGATCACCGATTTCGAAAAATTCGACACCTTGCGCTCATTTCCTTTCTTTAAGGATTTTTCGGATGCCGAAATATGGGAAGTCGTTCGTATTTCCGAGTGGGGCGGGAAACCCGCCGGTGTGACAATCATCCATGATGGTCAAGTCGGCGATAGCTTTTATTTCCTCGTTGCCGGCGAATTGAAAGTGCTCAAGAACGGCTCGATGCTCGACATTTTGACTCCCGGCGAATGTTTCGGCGAAATGGCGGTGATCGGCAAGTCTTCCTCGAAGCGTGGAGCCGATATCGTTACGCTGACCGACACTCGGTTGGTCAAGATTGCCGAAACCGACTTCAAGACCACTTCCGAGGTCTGTCGGATGCATTTTTACCAGGCGTTCCTGTCCGTGCTCAGCGAGCGCCTGTCGGCAGTCAATACCCGGCTGGTGACTTTCTGAAATCGGTGCCTGGCACCGTCAGCCGAGTGCACCATGCCGGAAGGGCAAGTGGAATCGAATAGCATTGCTATTCCTCACCGCTGCCCGTGGACGTCGCCTTGGCCTGCAGCAAGCCGACCGCTTCGCCCGCATTGTCCGCCTCGAGCAGTGCCTGCTGGATCGTCGCCGGACTGAGCGTGCCATCGACATACGCGGTGACCACCCGGTCGGCCAGATCGCTTTCTAGCGGGTAAAAGCGCAGGAACATCGTTCGCAACTGGCCGCGGGTGGCATTGCCGAGTTCGACCAATCGATCGACGCGGCCAGGACGCATCAACGCGCGATCGAGCCGTTCGAGGTGATTGGTCGTCAGAAAAACGATCCGCCCCTCTTGCGCGGCAACGCCGTCCAGCGCGTTGAGCAGGCCACTGAAGCTGACTTCGATACGCTGGCCCTGCTTGTCGCGGGCGACGAAGAAGGCATCGATATCCTCGATCAGGATCAGCGAACGCGGCGGTGTTTTCTGCAATAGTTCAGCGATGGTCTGATCGTTCAGTTTCGAGTTGGTCAGCGATAACGCGCACAACTTGAGATGCAGTTCGCCGGCCAGGGCGTAAGCGAAGCTGGTTTTGCCGGTGCCGGGTGGTCCATAGAGCAGATAGCCGCGCCGCCAGGGGATACCCAGGCTGGCGTACCATTGGCGGCGCTGAAAAAATTCCTGCACGTCGGCTAGCAGCCGTTCCGCGCGGTCGTCTGCCAGCACCACCGACGAAATCTGCCGCCGTGGCCGCACGCCGGCGAGATTCCATGATTCCCCCCATTTGTCGATGGTATACAACATCGTATGGTCGGCCAGGCGGGCATAGGCGCGATGGACGACGTCTTCGAGCATCACCTCGAGCAGTCGCCGCGAAGCGAACAACGCGCTGATCCGCACCGTCTCGATGACCTGCAGGTTCATGGCGATGTCGCGCTGGATCCACATCGGCCGTTGTCCGTACCAGAACAGATGGAAGCCCGGCGCCGGGCTGTAGAGCAGGCGTGGCAATTCGTCGCCGGCGTCCGCCTCGGTGCTGTCGCGATTATCCTGGATCACCGTGAACAGCCGGCTGCCGCGTCCGTAAGGCAACTCGTTGAGCCAGGCGATATAGGCGTTGAACAGGTCATTGCGCGAATCGATCACCGCCGTTACCACCAAGGCGCGCTTGGCGTAATCCCATAGCTTGCCCGGCAGGCTACGCAAGGAGGCGACCAGCACCCCAACCATCGCCAGCACCAGACCGCCAGCGACGACCTGGTTCTGGAATTGGGCGCGCAGTGCCTCCGCCAGCATGTCAACCATCGATCGTCTCCACAAAATTGGCCCGCGTGTGTTGTCCAGTTCCATCACCAGACAACATGAGCAGTTCTGGTGAAAAATCACCAGGCGCAGAGGCCAGCCGCCTTCGGGCTTGCCCGGGCTGGCAGCAAGACATGGGGCGGCAGCGGATTTCCCCCGGATTTCTGAGCGTGTAGCCTACACGATTCACTGGAAAACCTTGAAAAGCCGTGCCCGACTTCAGCGTCTTTTGCATCGACCCAACCCGCAGGCGACACGCCGGAGCGCTTCGCCGCAACCATTTTCGGCTTTGGGGTGTCAAGCCCTGATGGTGGCTGCCGCGCAGTCGCGCGTCATACTGCGGCTGCTCGCCATTCCGTGCTGTCATGCCTTTTCCAGGGTTCCACTAATGACAAGCCGAGCGTTGGCGACAACTCGGCTATCGCGGTTTTCCAGCCATTGACAGGTACGGGTCGGACGACAGAAATGTCCCCAGAACGTTGGGTCAGTCGAGCAGGGGGCGCCGTTCGCGCAGCGCTTGCGCCAGCGTGCCGGCATCGACATATTCGAGTTCCCCACCGACGGGAACCCCCCGGGCAATCCGCGAAACACCGACTCCGCGACTTTTGAGCATTTGCGAAAGATAATGAGCCGTCGCTTCGCCTTCGTTGGTGTAGTTGGTGGCGATGATCACTTCACGAACCAGACCATCGCCGGCACGAGCCAATAGCCGGTCGAGCTGCAGTTCGCGCGGCCCGATGCCGTCCAGTGGCGAAACGCGGCCCATCAACACGTAATACAGTCCGGAGTAAGCCTGTGTCTGTTCCATCATATTCAGGTCCACCGGGGTTTCGACGACGCACAGCAGGCTAGCATCACGCTTCGGTGACTGACAGCGGGCGCAAAGATCCGTCTCGGAGAACGTGTTGCAACGTTGGCAATGACGCAACACCAGCAACGCCTGCTGTAGCGTATCGGCCAGATTCTGTGCGCCCGGCCGGTCGTGCTGCAACAAATGATACGCCATGCGTTGCGCCGATTTCGGACCGACGCCGGGCAGACATCGCAAGCCCTCGATCAAGGCGTCGAGGCTTGACGGCATGCCCATCAGAACGGTAGTTTGAATCCGGGCGGCAGGTTGAGTCCTGCCGAGAAACCGGCCATCCGCTCCTGCGAAGCCTCTTCGGCGCGGCGCAAGCCATCGTTGACCGCCGCGGCTACCAGATCCTCGAGCATTTCGCGGTCATCCATCACCGTCGGGTCGATGGTCACCCGGCGAACGTTGTGGGTACAGGTCATCAGTACCTTGACCATGCCGGCACCGGACTGGCCTTCGACTTCGGTCTGAGCCAATTCGTCCTGTGCCTTTTTCATGTTTTCCTGCATTTGTTGGGCCTGCTTCATCAGGCCGGCGAGTCCGCCTTTCATCATCTTGCTTACCTCTGTCGGATGGCTATATCAAACTGGTTTTATGGAAGATTCTATCAGTGTGGCGTCGAAGATCTCGATGATTTCACGTACGAAAACATCCTCTTCGACCGAGGCGATGGCCCGGTCGATCCGCTGTTGTCGGTCACGCTGCGCCACTGCCGCCGGCGAATCGCCAGCCAGCTCAGTGACGGTGATCGACAACTGCATGGTTTGGCCGAAATGTTCGCTCAGCGCTTGCTGCAACTTGTCCTGCGCTGGTTTGATCAACAAATGACGATGTCTCGGCGACAGCCGCAACGTGATCCGAGTACCGGTCAACTCGGACAACTCGCAGTGCTGCCCAAGTTCGCGCGCCATGCCGGTAACCTTCAGGGTGGCGATCAGCGCGTGCCAATCGTGGGTTGCTGGAGCGGGATGAGGCGTGGATTCGGCAAGCCTCCCGGCGGCTGGCATCGACTCGGCCACGGAAGTGGCGATCGTTGGCGATGGCGCAGCGCTCGGTCGTGCGGCCGCCCGGCGACCTTGTCCGCTGGGCGCGGCGTCCGGCGTGGCGCCTGGTGCGGAGCGCTCGCCGTTCGTCGGTCCGTCGTCGCCAACAACCGGCCAGAAAGCATGCAACCGTAACAGCGTCATGACGAAGCCGGCTTGCTCGTCCGGAGCCAACGGCAGTTCCTGGCGACCATGGACGGCGATCTGATAAGCGAGTTGCACGAACTCGGCATCGATCCGTTGGGCGAGATCAAGCAATCGCTGGCGTTCCGGCCACTCGTCGGGCAATGCCTGTGGCGCCAGTTGCGCAATCTGCAGGCGGGTGAATAGATTGGCCAGTTCCTGCAAAGCGCTATCGAACGACAGACTGCGGGTCGCCATTTCGTCGGCGACGCGCAGCGAAGCGGCCGCGTCCCCGGCCAGCAAAGCATCGAGGATCAACAACAGGTGGTCGAGATCGATGGCCCCAAGCATGGCGCGAACCGATACCTCATCGACTCGTCCAGCGCCATGGGCGATGGCCTGATCGAGCAGTGACAACGCGTCACGCATGCTGCCGCTGGCCGACCGGGCCAGCAGATGCAAGGCACCAACTTCGCTGCCGATCGCCTCGATGTCGAGAATGTGTTTGAGATGGGCGACAATCAGCGATGGTGTCAATTGCTTGAGGTTGAATTGCAGACACCGTGAAAGTACGGTCACCGGGATTTTCTGCGGATCGGTGGTCGCCAGAATGAACTTGACATGTTCAGGCGGTTCTTCGAGCGTCTTCAGCATCGCGTTGAACGCCGATTGCGAGAGCATGTGCACTTCGTCGATCACATACACCTTGAAACGACCACGCGTCGGGGCAAACACCGCGTTTTCGAGCAGTTGCCGCATTTCTTCGACACGGGTATTGGTCGCCGCATCGACCTCAAGCAAATCGACAAAACGTCCGGCGTCGATTTCCCGGCACGTCGAACACTGCCCACAGGGCGTGGCGCCGACGCCGGTTTCGCAATTCAAGGCCTTGGCGAGAATGCGAGCCAGCGTCGTCTTGCCGACACCCCGAGTACCGGTGAACAGATACGCGTGGTGCAGCCGCCCGTCGGTCAACGCATGGGTCAACGCTCGCACCACGTGTTCCTGGCCGACCAGACTGGCAAATGATCGCGGGCGCCATTTGCGCGCCAGGACTTGATAACTCATGCGCGGATTCTAGCAGAGGAAATCGCGTGATCCGACAGGGGTTTTGCCGTTGACAAGTCTGCCGGCATCACGGATCGCTCAACGACACGTTGGGAGAGGTGGCGAGCCTTACCCCCGGCACTCGCATCAAACGGCTGTGGCTGCTTCCTTCCGGACCTGACCAGGTTCACCGTCCTGCGATGCGGGGAGACCCGCCGACAAGAATGCTAACACAACAAACCCGTAGGGTGCCGCATCGCAGCGAGCAGGCGGATTTCTGTCAGCTTAACGGCTGGCACAGACGATTGTCCGACACGGCGCAGGCGAAACCGGATGGCCCGCTCGACGAGGTCGACGACGACCCGGACTCGGTTCAGGCTGCACCCGTCGTGCCAACGAAAGCGGTATAGGCCTGGTACGCCGCAAAGACAGCGAGGACTAGAAAGAATACGCCGCTGATACGATGCAACAAAGTCAGCGGTATCTTTTGCAGGATCGTCCGCCCGGCCAGGATACCCAGGGCCGAAGTGACCGTCAGTGCCAAAGTCGCTCCCAGCCAGACGCCGATCGGCGCGTGGGTGCTGCTCATGGCGGCAACGGCCAGTTGTGTTTTGTCGCCAAATTCGGCGACGGTCAGCAGTAGAAAAGTCGTCAAAAAAATCCCTTGGCCGCTTTTTGCCGCCACGTTCTCCTCTTCGTCTTCCTCGGTGGCACGCAAGGCATTCAACCCAAAAGCGGCGAAAAGCAGGGCGACGATGGCGCTGACCACGTGCGCCGGCAACCAACTGGCGATCGCCGCACCGAAAACGACGGCCAGGGTATTGAGCATCGCAAAGGCCACCACGGCACCCAGCATCACTGGCATCGGCCGATGCCGCGATGCCAAAGTCATGCAGACGAGTTGGCTTTTGTCACCGATTTCGGCAACCGCGATCAGGGCGAAGCTGGTCAACGCGGCGGCGGACACGTCGACCGCGTTGGTATTGGCCAATAACGTCGAAAGGTGGTCGATGAAGATTTGCAGGTCAGCCATACCGGTCTCCAGCGCGATGCGTGGTGATAACGATCGTCGTGTGTCCACGCGAATGAAAGCGCGCGAGTATACTCGCAAGTGACGGAGGCCTGTGCTTGCCCAATCGGCATCGCGGTCACCAGCGAATCTGTTCGCGTCCGTGCCGACGGATCGACGACCGATGACAGGGGTGGTGAAGGGGAATCAGTGAATCCGACGACAGTACCGCAGGAAACCTCACCGGTCGGCCGCGATTCGTTGCGGCGGCACGTGCTGGTACGCCTGTTCATCGTCGCCGGATCATTGTCCTTGATGATGTTGTTGATTTTGGTCCTGACGTATCGCAACCGGATCGAAAATGAGCGCAGTCAGGCTTCTCTGGGCGTCAACATGCTATTGCAGGCGGCGCTTGAAAACGCCATGCTCAAGCGCGACGTTCCCGGGCTGCGGGATATCGTTGACCGGCTGGGACGCGTTCCGGGAATTCGCCAGGTGACCATTCTCAATCCGGTCGGCGAAGTCCGTTTTTGCTCTCAGCCTGCGCTGATCGGACAACAACGTCCGGAATTGCTGCCTCCCGCCGGCGAAGCCGCGGCTTGGGCCGAGTTTGTCCCCGGCACTGAAGGCGCCGACGTTTTGCGGTCGGTCAATGCCGTCGCCAACCGCGAACCCTGTGTCGTCTGTCATGGCCCATTGGCTTCGCATCCGGTCAACGGCATCCTGGTGGTCGATTACGATGCGGAAGGAATCCGGCGCCAAGCATGGTATGGTGCGGCGCTTTTCGGCGCTGCGGGGCTGGCGTTGCTGGCACTCAGTCTGGGCGTGCTCTGGCGGACCCTGCGGCGCCGGGTGATCGAACCGGTTGCCGACCTGGCGGCGGTCAGCGGTGACCTCGAACAGGGGCACTTCGAACGGCGGACCCGAATTGCCGGCAACGATGAATTGGCCGTGCTCGGTCAACGCTTCAACCGCATGGCCGACCGCCTCGACGAACAGATGCGACAGCTACGCCAGCAGGAAACCTTCCTGCAATCGCTGCTGGATGGCCTGCCTGATGCGGTGCGTGTCATCCGCTGCCGGGATATGCGCATTATCCTGGCCAACGTTGCTTACCGGGAACAACTGGGACTGTCCGCCGAGATTGTGTGTGGCCAGACCTGCTATGCCAGCAGTCACGGTCGTGAGGAGCCGTGTGTACCGACGCTGGTGCGCTGTCCGGCACGCGAATTGCACTCCCCCGGAGCGACGCTGAAATGCACGCACCGGCACCGGCGCACCGATGGCCGGGGCTTCCAGGTCGAAGTGAATGCGGAGCGAATCGACATTGACTATGAAGGTCAGATTGAACCCTTGATCATCGAATCCATACGTGACCTCAGCGATGCCGCGCAGGTCTCGCATGAACAACGCCTTTCCGAGCTCGGTTTGCTGGCTGCCGGCGTGGCGCACGAGATTCACAATCCGTTGGCGTCGGTACGCATGGGCGTGCAGGGACTGGCGCGTGACATCGAAAATGATCGTTGCACGTTTACCGACGTAGGCGGTTATCTGAGTCTCATCGATGGTGAAATCGACAAATGCATTGCCGTTACCCGTCGCTTGCTGCTACTGTCGCGCACCCCGGAAAACCGGCTGCAGGTTGTCGATATTTCGCTGGCCTTGGACGATACCATCCGCCTCCTGGAATACGATGCCCGTAGCAAGGCTATCGAGCAGAAAATCGAAACACCCGTCACGCCCGTTCGCGTGCTCGGTGACGACAGTGAATTGCGAATGGTCTTTCTCAATCTGATCCAAAATGGACACCACGCGATGGCTGCGGGAGGTCGGTTGACCGCCCGGATCAGCGAAACGCCAGGCTGGGCCTGTGTCGAAATCATTGATCAAGGACATGGAATCGAAGCGGACAATCTGCCGCACATATTCGAGCCTTTCTTCAGTCGGCGCGCCGATGGCATGGCCGGCACCGGTCTGGGCCTGACCATCGTCAAAAATATCGTCGAACGCCACCAAGGGCGTATCGACGTCGCCAGTGCGCTCGATCGGGGCACCACATTCTCGGTCTGGCTACCCTTGGCAGAAGCCAGTTTGCAGGCTGTGCAATGAAAAAGAGTTTGCTGGTCATCGACGACGATAAAATTTTCAATAGCCTGTTGTGCCGTCAGTTGCGCGGCATGGGGTTCGACTCGGTCGGGGTTGGCAGTTGGTCCGAGGCTCGCGCCGCACTCAAGGATTTCGAACCGGACGCGGTGGTTCTCGACTTCAAGCTGCCCGACGCCGATGCCGTGGGGATTCTGCCGGAATTGAGCGGCCAGTACCCGATCATCGTGCTGACCGGTTTCGGGTCGATCCGCAACGCAGTGGACGTCATCCGTCAAGGGGCCACCGATTACCTGACCAAACCGGTCAATCTCGATGAACTGGAATTGACCGTGCGGCGTGTCCTGGAAAACGCCCAGCTCAGGGAATCGAACCAGTTTTATCGCGCCCGCCTGTCGTCGCGAGACGCCGGCACATTGATCGGCGACAGCGCGGCGATGCGCGAAGTGCGGGCGATGGTCGACACCGTGGCGGCCAACGACACCACCGTTCTGATTCTCGGCGAGTCGGGCACCGGCAAGGAAATGGTTGCCCGAGCGCTGCACGAACGCAGTAACCGTTCAGGTCATGACCTGGTGGTCGTCGATAGTTGTGGTTTGCAGGAAAGTCTTTTCGAGTCGGAACTGTTCGGACACGAGCGCGGCGCCTTCACCGGCGCCGACCGGCGTAAGAAAGGCTTGATCGAAGAAGCCGAAGGCGGCAGCCTGTTTCTCGACGAAATCGGCGACATTGGCCCGGCGATCCAGGCCAAGCTGCTGCGCGTTCTCGAAAACGGTTCTTTTCGACGTGTCGGTGCCACCAAGACGCTCACCGCCGATGCCCGTTTCATCGCCGCCACCAACCAGGATCTGGCGCTAATGAGCCGAGAAGGCCGCTTTCGCAGTGACCTCTATTTCCGCCTGTCGCGTTTCGTGATTACCGTGCCCCCATTGCGTGAGCGGCGTGAAGACATTCCCCCGTTGGCGTATCATTTCCTACAACAGTTTTCTCGGACCACGGCGCCGACGATCAGTCAGGCGGCGATGAACGTTTTGCTGTCTTATGACTGGCCTGGTAACGTGCGCGAGTTGCGTAATGCCGTTGAACGGGCCTCGATGCTGGTCCGCGCGGGAGGCGAGATCGGTCTTGAACATCTGTCATTCATTCAGCGTCGGGATGAAGCGGCGGTGGTACTGCGCTTTGCCGGCGAACCCAGCCTGGAACAAATCGAAGAAAGCTATTTCCGCCAGGTGTTGACCCGTCACGGTGGAAATCGGCAAAAGACAGCCGCTATCTTGGGCCTCAGCGAACGGCACATTTACCGGTTGATCGATAAATATGGGGCCTGACGATCGGACAGCACCCGATCAGCTGTCATGACAATATGTCAAATTCTGTTACCAATATAATTCAATATGTTACACTAATAGGGTCTTTTCCCCCCTGCCAAGATGTCAGGGGAGACTGAATTCCGGAGCCTCAGGCGACAAAAGCTTTGTTTTAAAAACAGTGCGTTATCTCGAGATGACAGATCTGGCCCGAGTCTTGCATTCGGGTTGACTACTGGGGCACCGGTGCCTCATGAATACCTCTCTCGAGGGGTATTCGCTTACTTATGTCTCTTTTCGAAAAGGGGTTTTGTTATGAAGATGAAGCTGCTTGCTGTTGCCACGATGGCCTGTATCGCCTGTTCCTCCGCTTTTGCCGCTGATCAGGCTGGCATGAGCGGTATGTCCGGCCAGAAAGGCATGAGCGGCATGTCCGGTATGGAAGGTCAAAAAGGCATGTCCGGCATGAGCGGCATGGAAGGCCAAAAAG
>JAEUOJ010000136.1 GCA_016789495.1 Accumulibacter sp.
GTCGTCAAACCCTACAAGCTTGCCGAAGTCAAGGAAAAAGTGTCACGCGCGCTGCGGAGCGTCGAAGAACGCACCGCACTCGAGCGGCGCCTGGATCAGAGCCAGGCAATGAGTAGCCAGGCACTCTCCAACCTAGAGGAATGTGGCATGTTGATCGATTTTCTGCGCCGTCTGCCGGGAACGTCAACCATTGAGGCGATCGGGCGGGCGATGCTCGATCTGCTGCGTGCCTATTCGCTTGATGGAGCGATCCAGTTGCGCAGCCACGGCCAGGAACTGACGGTCAGCACCAACGACCACGACCGTCCACTGCAGAACGCGGTGATCACGCACATTCGTTCGATGGGTCGATTGATTGAATTCAAGGCGCGCGCCGGTTTCAATTTCGAGCACAGTACGCTGCTGGTCAACAATCTGCCGGTTGATGACGTCGAGCGGTGCGCTCACTTGCGTGAGCGTTTGACCGTCGCCGCCGAAGTCATCGATGCCCGGCTTGCGGAACTCGCTTTCCACGAAGAGCGGCAGCAACTGCAGGCGGCCATCGATCGGGGGGTGGCGTTGATCAATGCGTCGATCATCCGTTTCCGTTCGGAAAATTCGGCCGCCCGCACACAGTGCATGCAGGCGTCCGACGAGTTGATGTCGCGCTTATCACAAGTGGTTGCCACGCTGGAGATGTCCGAAAGACAGGAGCAGGCGGTACAGGAGGTTGTTGCCGGCGGTTTGCGAAACTTGATGCCGATCTTCAATTTCGGTGGCGCCATGGACGGCATTCTTGGCGAGATGGCACACGCCTTACGTCAACTGCAAACCCACAGTTGAGTCTCCACCGCGATGTCATCGACGCTGGTTTATCTGCCCGCTGACGATCTGGTGGTCGGTCATTTCGTGCATCTTGATCTCGGCTGGCTCGAGCATCCTTTCCCATTCAACACCTTCAAGATCCTGTCGCAGGATCAGTTGGAAATCATTCGCGGCCTGCGGCTCGACAAGGTCCGTGTCGATCTCAAAAAAAGCACGGTCACGGAAACACCGGCAGAGCCGCCACCACCACCGGCCGAGGAAGAGACCACCACTCCGGACATCTCGCTGGCGCACGGGGCGGCGATCGAAATGAAGCGCCAGCGGATCGCCCAGAACAAGGTGTTGCGCACGCGGATCAACGCTACCGAAAAACAGTTCGTTCAAGCCGCAAAAACCTGTCGGGAAATCACCCGGAACATTTTTTCGAATCCCAAATCGACCATCGCTCAGGCCAGTGGTCTGATCGGTGGTTTGGCCGATTCGCTGCTCAACGACAGCGAGGCCATCGTTCATCTGCTCGGTGACAAGATCGCCGGTGAGGAAATCTATCATCACGCCTTGAATGTGGCGATGCTGGCGCTGCTGCTCGGTCGCGAGTTGAAACTCGAGCGTCGGCAACTCGACGTCATCGGTCTGGCGACCCTGTTGCACGATGTCGGCAAGGTCGAGATCCCTGATCGAGTGTTGCTCAAGAAAGACCCGTACACCTCGGCTGAACGTGAACTGATCAAGGAGCACGTCGCATACGGTATCAACATCGCCAAAAACGCCGGACTCGACCCGTTGGCTTTACGGATCATTGCTGAACACCACGAAAATGTCGATGGCAGCGGCTACCCGCGCGGCCTCAAAGGGGAGGCGATGTCGGTTGGTGGCCGGGTACTGGCGCTGACCAACGCCTACGACAATCTGTGCAATCCGCCGAATATCGCCAACGCGCTGACGCCTAACGAAGCCCTATCCTTAATGTTTGCTCGGCAACGAAGCAAGTACGACACAGCGATGCTCGGACGTTTCGTGCGCATCCTCGGGGTTTACCCGCCTGGAACGGTGGTGCTGCTATCGAACGACAGCATCGGGATGGTGCTGTCGATCAATTCCGCGCAACCCCTGCGGCCGGTGGTGATCATCTACGACGCGCATATTCCGAAAAACGAAGCGATGATCGTCAATCTGGAACAGGATCGCGAGGTGAACATAGTTAAGGCGCTGCGGCCCTCTCAACTGCCGCGCCCGGTCTACGAGTATCTCAGCCCGCGTCAACGAGTCACGTATTCCTTCGAACAACCGGGCTCCGGACACTAGTGCATGCGATGAACGCGGCCGACCGTCTGCTCCTTGCCGCCAGCCGTGAAATGCTTGCCGTCGTCGATCCCTTGACGCTGGAGATCGTGCACGCCAATCGTTGCTTTTACGAAACCCTCGGTTACTGCCGGGAAGCGGTGATCGGACGACCGATCACCGAATTCGAATGTTCGTTGCAGGATGTCTTCTTCTGGTCCGAAGTCGGCACCGGCGGTCTAGACCAGGAATACTGCGCCGAAGGTCTTTACGGTTGCGCCAATGGCGATTTCCTGCCGGTCGAAAAAATTGTCCGCCGGTTCGACGATGGCCAGCGTTCCTGGCTCGCCTTGTCGGCGCGTGACGCGCGTTCGGTGATCCGCGCTGAAGATGAACTGCGGGCGACCTCCTCGGTACTGCAGGCGACCTTCGAATCGGTCGCCGACGGAGTGATCGTCCTGGACACGGCGGGTAAGCTGCTCAATTACAACGAGCGTTTCATTGCGATCATGGGGCACAACGTCGCCAGCGAAATCACGCACCGCCAGGGGCAAAGGCGTCTGCTGCGGCGACTTTTCCGAGAGACGTTTCGGCCCAGAGAATCGGTGCGGCACTGGCGGATGCTGACGGCGATGGAAAACGAGGAATCCGCGCATGTCTTCACGTTTCTCGACGGTCGCTCGTTGCGCTTTCGCAGCCGGCCGCTGATGATGAAAGGGCAGGTCGAAGGTCGGGTTCTCAGTGTCATCGATATCAGCGAACGGCTGGCGCACGAACGGGAACTGGCGGCGGCCCGCGATGCCGCGCAAGCCTCGGCGAAAGCCAAAAGCGAGTTTCTGGCGATGATCAGTCACGAGATTCGCACGCCGCTGACCGGCATTCTCGGGATGACCGAACTGGTGCTCGACGGCGAACTCGAAGCATCGGCCCGTGAATATCTCGGCATGGCTCTATCCTCGGCGCGCGGTCTGCTGGCGGTGATCAACGACGTGCTCGATTTTTCGCGCATCGAAGCCGGACGTTTGCCGATCGAGCACATTCCTTTCGCTTTGCAAGCGACCTTGTACGAAGCCGCCAAACCCCTTGAACTGCAGGCGGCCGCACGGGGTAACCGGTTGTCGATCGACCTGATGGTCGATCCTTCGCTGTGGTTGAACGGCGACCCGGTACGCATCCGGCAGATCGTCATCAACTTGCTGGGCAATGCCATCAAATTCACCAGCAATGGGCAGGTGACCCTGGTTGCGCGGTGCACCGTCCACCCGGATACCAGCGACGCCAGCGTGCAACTGCAGGTCCAGGATAACGGCATCGGTATCGCTACCGATAAATTGACACTGATCTTCGAAGCCTTTGCCCAGTCCGACAGCTCGATCAGTCGCCGTTTCGGCGGTACCGGGCTGGGGTTGGCGATCTGTAGTCAACTGGTCCAGGCCATGGGCGGTACGATCGGCGTGGAAAGTACCGTCGGCGCGGGTTCGACTTTTTCTGTCGACTTGCGCCTGCCGTTGGCCGCGCCGGAGACGGTGGTGGCGATCGATCAACCACCCGTTGCTTCAGGCAATGGCCTTGGGCTGAGGGTCCTGCTCGCCGAGGACACCTCGGTGAACCAGGTGCTGATCGGCACGCTGCTCCGTAAAGCCGGCCATCAGGTCACACTGGTCAACAACGGCCGTGAAGCAGTGGCCGCGGTTCGGCAGCGGAATTTTGATCTGGTGTTGATGGATATCCAGATGCCGATTCTCGATGGTTTTGCCGCCACTGCCGAACTGCGCGGCGACGGTGTGCAGATACCGATCGTCGCCTTGACCGCGCACGCCACCAGCGGCTTCGGCGATGAGTGCTTGAGCAAGGGAATGAACGGTTACCTGGCCAAGCCGATCGATCGTTGTGCCTTCCAGAAAATGCTCGACGGCTACGTCTGTCAAAAAGCTTCGCTTGAACCGGTAACGCTTTGCGTGCCTCCCCAAGCGGTTGCCGAAGAGGCGTCGCTGGTCTGCTTTGATCGCGCCGGCGCACTGGACCGGGTCGAAGGCGATGACCAACTGCTGGCCGTGCTGATCGCCGGCACCCAGGAACAAATCACCGCAGATCTGCGGCAATTGCGCGAGGCCATTGACGCAAACCAACGGTCCGCGGTCGGGAAAATCGCCCATCGGCTGAAAGGTTCGTTGGCCGCGGTGGGCGCCGAACGGGCGCAAGAGTCGGCACGGCGGCTCGAACTGGCCAGCAAAGCGCCTGGGCAAGTCGATTTCGCGCAGCTGTTTGGTGATCTGCTCGGGGAACTGACGGCACTCGAACCCTTCTTGCACTCGTATCTTGCCGAGACGCCCGCCGATTGACCGGGGTCCGGGTCGGTCGCATCATGTCGGGGTGATCGCTCCGGGCAGGAGGTTCTCCTGCCACTTTTTGGACTCCTGACCGTGCTCATCGACCTGATCCTCACCGCTGGCCGCTCGGCGGTCGAGCTTTCGCTGTTCATACTGTTACCGGTGATGGTGGTGATGCTTTCGCTGATGCGCCTGCTCGAAGCGCGGGGCGTGCTCGACTGGCTGGTCAAGCGACTGGCACCGCTGCTCAAGCCGCTCGGGTTGACCGGACTGGGGGTGTTGGCGGCGCTACAGATCAATTTCGTCAGCTTTGCCGCACCGGTGGCGACCTTGTCGGTGATGGAGCAACGTGGCGCCTCGGATCGTCACCTGTCGGCGACCTTGGCGCTGGTGTTCAGCATGGCGCAGGCCAACGCCGCCTTGCCGATGACCAGTATGGGCTTGCACCTTGGCAGCACTTTGGTGTTGTCGCTGGCTGGCGGCTTGCTGGCCGCGACTTTGACCTTTCACCTGTTCGGTCGCCACCTGTCGGCGGACGAACCGCCGCTCGCGCCGACGCTCGCGCCGACGCTGGGCCATCCGCTGGCCGAAAGCGCCAAAGGGGTTCTCGACGTGATCAACCGCGCCGGGGCGGAGGCGTTCAAGATTGCCATCGGCGCAATCCCGATGTTGGTGCTGTCGCTGGTGGTGGTCACCGCGCTGCGCACCTTCGGCGCCATCGACTTGCTCACGCGCCTATTGGCGCCGCTACTCGACGCGCTGGCGATCGACCGGGCGATCATCCTACCAGCACTGACCAAGTATCTGGCTGGCGGGACGGCGATGCTCGGCGTGATCGACACCATGCACCGCAGCGGCCAAGCCAGCGCCGAGTTCATCAATGCCAGCGCCGGTTTTCTGATTTCGCCGTTCGACATTCCCGGGGTGGCGGTGCTGATTTCCGCCGGGCCTCGAGTCGCCGCGGTGTGGAAACCGGCGGCACTCGGCGCCTGTGCCGGGATCACCTTACGCACGATCGGTCATTGGTTGCTCTGAAAAAGACGAGCGCGGGACTACGGCCTAACCGGCGCCGGCGTGTCGTTGTTCGGCCACGCTACGCCGGTCACGCCGGATCCGGCCGGTCGGGCCAGTCGCATTCGAAGCTTGAGTCCGTAGACGGCAAGAAGACGTGGCCGGAAGACATGGCCGATCTTTCCCGGCTCTCCGCGCGAATAGACCCCCGCTATCCGTTTGAATGCCGGGAAAAACGGCGACCGTCTCCCGTTTCTGTCGCCCCGAGTCCGCCAGGTGACTGGCGAAAAAGCGCTTATTTGTTCAGCGACTCGCCGGGGGTGATGATCCCCAGGAAGCTGTCGGCCTTGAGCGCGGCACCGCCAATCAGCCCACCGTCGATGTCGGCTTGCGCCAGCAGGCCAGCGGCGTTTTCCGGCTTCATCGAGCCGCCGTACTGGATGCTGATCGACTGCGCAACGTGGTCACCGTAAAGCGTCGCCAGCAGGCCGCGGACGAAGGCGTGCGCTTGTTGCGCTTCGTCGTCGCTGGCGGTGACGCCGGTGCCGATCGCCCACACCGGCTCGTAGGCGATCACCGTACGCAGCGCGTCGTCACCGGACAGCCCGTCATACGCGCCGTTGACCTGCCGAGTGAGCACGCTTTCCAATTGGCCGCTTTTACGTTCGTCCAACGTTTCCCCGATGCAGATGATCGGCGTCATGCCCAGCGATTGCACTTTGCGGACCTTCTTGTTGACCGTGGCGTCGGTTTCACCGAAGTACGTGCGCTGCTCCGAGTGACCGATGATCACGAAATCGACGCCGATTTCCTTGAGCATGTCGGCGCTAACCTTACCGGTGAACGCGCCCTGGTTTTCCCAGTGCACGTCCTGGGCGGCCAGTTTGACGTTGCTGCCGGCGACCACTTCGGCGACTTTGGCCAGCGCCAAGTAGGTCGGCGCGATGGCGACGGTGACCGTCTTGATGTCCTTGGCGGCAGCGACCACCTCGGCGGCGAGTTTGACGGATTCGGCAACGGTCTTGTTCATCTTCCAGTTGCCGGCGATGACGATTTTACGCATGGTTTTCCTCGTTTGGAGTAGCGTGAGACGACTTGTTTGGGCGGAGGCTGCAGGCCCCGGCCAGGCCGGGGCCGAATAGCTTCATTTCTCGGAAAGCGCGGCGACGCCGGGCAGGACCTTGCCTTCGAGGTATTCGAGCGACGCGCCGCCGCCGGTCGAGGTATGGGTCACTTTCTTGTCGGCGCCATATTTCTTGGCCGCGGTGGCGGTATCGCCGCCACCGATGACGGTGATCGCGCCGGCGGCGGTGGCCGCGACCACCGCATCGGCCATCGCCTTGGTGCCGGCTTCGAACTTCGGAAACTCGAAGACGCCGGCCGGGCCGTTCCAGATGATCGTTTTGGCGTTGATGATCGCTTCGGTGAACATCTTGTTCGATTCCGGGCCGCAATCGAGACCCATCCAGCCGTCGGGAATGCCTTCGACGTCGTTGGCCAGCCCGGTATTGGCGTTGGCATCGAATTTGTCGCCAATGACGAAGTCGACCGGCAGCAGGATCTGCTTGCCGTTTTCACGCGCCTTGGCCATCAGCCCTTCGACCAGTTTGGCGCCTTCTTCGTCGAACAGCGAATTGCCGATCGGCATGCCGGAAAGGACCTTCTTGAAGGTAAAGGCCATGCCGCCGCCGATGATGATCTGGTCGGCCTTGTCGAGCAGGTTGTTGATCAACTGGATCTTGTCGGCGACCTTGGCACCGCCGAGGATGGCCAGCAACGGCCGCTGTGGCGATTCGAGCACCGCGGAGAAAGCGGCCAGTTCCTTGTTCATCAGGTAGCCGGCGGCGCGTTCGGGCAGTTGCACGCCGGTCATCGACGAGTGGTCACGGTGCGCGGTGCCGAAGGCGTCGTTGATATAGACATCGGCCAGCCGGGTCAGCGAAGCGCGGAAAGCCTTGACGTCCTCCGGTTTGGCTTTGATCTTGGTCACCGTGCCGTCGGCGGCCGTTTCGGTGCCTTTACCTTCTTCTTCGAGGTGGAAACGCAGGTTCTCGAGCAGGATCACCTCGCCCGGCTTGATTGCCGCGCAGGCGGCTTCGACCGCCGGTCCGACGCATTCGGTGAGGAACTTCACCGGTCGGCCGAGCAGGCCTTCCAGAGCGGTGGCGACGGGCTGCAGGCTGTACTGCGCAACCATCTTGCCGTCGGGGCGGCCGAGATGGGACATCAGAATCACCGCCGCGCCCTTGTCGAGCGCGTAACGGATCGTCGGCAGCGCGGCTTCGATGCGCTTGGTGTTGGTGATCGCGCCGGTCGCCTTGTCTTGCGGGACGTTGAAATCGACGCGGATCAGGACGCGTTTGCCTTCGAGGGCCAGATCTTCGATAAACAGTTTGGGCATGATTTCCTCAGCAGAGAGAGTAAGGTCAGAAAAAACGAACAATGACGATGAAAGAAAGCCTGGGCGTGCCGTGTCGGCGGTCAAACGACGCGTTCGCAGAACAAAGGCAACCCATGGCGTAGTGAAGACGGGGAGGAATAACGGGGAGGACCAGCAAACAGACGAAGTATCCGTGGCCGCGCAGCAGGAGTCAATTCCCTGTTGACTGGCCGAACGCGGCGTGTTCTTGCGGCCGGGAAAATCCCCGCTGCCGGCCAGGGATTCGTCAGGCGATCGCCTGGCAAGCTAACGGGATAGTCGGACTGCTGGACAGGTATAGCCGTAGAGGCGACCCTTGCGAGGTCGGCCGTTTTCAGCCGAACGTCACCCGGCCGGTATCGGTCGGGTACGTCAGCCGGCTCAGTTCAGATCGACGGCGTGCCGCTTCAGGTCGTCGAGACTGACGGTGCGCAGGGCGGCTTCGTTGGTGGCGTTGAGCACGACGCGTGGCGCTTGGCCGGCCAGTAGCGCCTCATGCCAGCGCGCGGCGCACAGGCACCAGCGGTCGCCGGGTTTCAGACCCGGAAAATGGTATTCGGGGCGGGGTGTCGACAAATCATTGCCACGGGTTTTCGAGAATTCGAGGAATTCGCTGGTGAGCACGACGCAGATGGTGTGACTGCCGAAATCCTCGTCGCCAGTGTGGCAGCAGCCGTCGCGGAAGAAGCCGGTCAGCGGCCTTTCGCTGCATGCGCCAAGGATGCCGCCGAGGACGTTGCGCTGACGGCCGCCGCTGTCGTCGGGCTTCATGCGCTTTCGTCGATCCAGGCTTGCTGGATCGCTTCGAGTATTTTTTCGCCGCAACGCTTGGGATCGTCATCGAAGCCGGGCAGGGCAAGCACCCGGTTCATCAGGTCGACGAAATTGATCGTCAGCGGATCGACCTCCGGGTAGGCGTCGGCCAACCCGATAGCCAAGTCATTGATGTCGGTCCATTTCATCGGTGTTCCTCACGGGCCATGTTGATCGAGTAGCGTGGAATTTCGATGGTCAGCGGCGTCGTGCCGACCAGCGCCTGGCAGGATAGTCGCGAAGTCGGTTCGAGCCCCCAGGCTTTGTCGAGCAGGTCGTCTTCGAGTTCGTCGGAGGGCTCGAGGGAAGCAAATCCTTCACGGATGATGACGTGGCAGGTGGTGCAGGCACAGGACATTTCGCAGGCGTGTTCGATGGGAATGCCGTTTTCGAGCAGGTTCTGGCAGATGGATTCATCGACGCGGGCGTCGAAGACGGCGCCGTCGGGGCAAAGCTCGATGTGCGGCAGAACGACGATCTGGGTCATTCGTATTCTCCGGTGGTCAGGCGGCTCGAGGCGTCCAGGTCGTTGATGTGCCGGCCAGCGAAAGCGCGTCGGATCGATTTGTTCATCCGCCGGGCGGCGAATTCCTTGGTGTCCGCTTCGAGTTCGTCCATCGCCAGCATGATCTGGCGGCGGTTGTTGTTTTCGATGACCGTCCGCAGGCGGATGAGGCCGTCGTCTATCCGTTGACGTTCGTCGGCGTCGAGCAGCTCGCCGTCGGAGGACAGGGCGTTGCTGACCGCCTCGGTCAGTCGCTGCGCTTCGACTTGCGTTTCCTTGAGCGCTCGCTGCTGGGCGTCTTCCTTGACATGCAACAAGGAGTCCTTGAGCATGCCGGCGATTTCGTCGTCGGAAAGGCCGTACGAAGGCTTGACGATGATACTCGCTTCGACGCCGGACGATTGTTCGCGGGCGGCGACGGCCAGCAGGCCGTCGGCGTCTACCTGAAAAGTGACTCGGATACGCGCCGCGCCGGCGACCATGGGCGGAATACCGCGCAATTCGAAGCGCGCCAGCGAACGACAGTCGCTGACCAGTTCGCGCTCGCCCTGGACGACGTGCATGGCAAGCGCGGTCTGGCCGTCGCGGTAAGTGGTGAATTCCTGGGCGCGGGAGGTAGGAATCGTCGCGTTGCGTGGGATGATTTTTTCAACTAGGCCTCCCATCGTTTCGAGGCCCAGCGACAGCGGAATGACGTCGAGCAATAACCAGTCGTCACCGGCGGCACGGTTGCCGGCCAGCAGGTTGGCCTGGGTGGCGGCACCGATGGCGACGACTTTGTCGGGATCGAGATTGTTCAGCGGAGCTTGCTGGAAGAACTCGCCGACGGCGCGCTGTACCTGCGGCATGCGCGTGGCCCCGCCGACCATTACCACCCCTTTGACATCGCTAATCGACAATCCGGCGTCGCGCAGCGCTTTTTTGACCGGCTGCATCGTTTTGGCGACCAGTGTACGAGTGATCTCGGTGAATATTTCGGTGCTCAGCTTGAGGTCGATCCGTTCGCCGCTTTTCAACTGGGCGCTGATCGGCGCGACACCGTGCAGGGTGAGGTACTCTTTGGCCTCGCGTGCCCGGGTGAGCAGCATCCGCGCGTCTTCGACCGACAGCGGCTGTAGTTCGGCGGTTTCGAGAATCCAGCAATAAATGCGATGGTCGAAATCGTCGCCGCCCAACGCCGAGTCGCCGCCGGTAGCCAGGACTTCGAAGATGCCGCGCGACAGGCGCAGGATGGAAATATCGAAGGTGCCGCCGCCGAGATCGTAGACCGCATAGACGCCTTCGGCGGCATTGTCGAGGCCGTAGGCGATCGCCGCGGCGGTCGGTTCGTTCAGCAGGCGCAGCACCGGCAGCCCGGCGAGGCGGGCGGCATCCTTGGTGGCTTGTCGTTGCGCGTCGTCGAAATACGCCGGAACGGTGATGACCGCGCCGATCAGCGCGCCGCCGAGCGAGGCTTCGGCACGCAAGCGCAAGTGACGCAGGATGTCGGCGGAGACTTCGACCGGGCTTTTTGGACCGGCGGCGGTGATCAGGCGCAGCATCCCGGGCTGATCGTGGAAATGGTAGGGCAGGTCTTCACGGTGGGCGATATCGGCCAATCCACGGCCCATGAAGCGTTTGACCGAGACGATGGTGTTGCGCGGGTCGAGAGCCTGCGCTTCCTGTGCTTCATAGCCGACCTGCGGCTGGCCATCGGGAAGATAACGGACCACCGAGGGAAGCAGCGGTCGGCCGAATTCGTCGCCGAGGACGACGGACAGCCCGCTGCGCACCGTGGCAACCAGCGAGTTGGTGGTGCCGAGGTCGATACCGACGGCCAGACGATGTTGATGCGGCGCCGCCGATTCGCCAGGTTCCGCAATTTGTAGTAGAGCCATGTTTCAATCCACGCCCGTGACTGGGCGAAACCGCCTGGAAGAGATTACGCTTCTCCCAAGCCAGATTATCCCCCTGATAGGGAGGTTTCCAACCAGCGTCTGTTTTTGATCACAGGAAAATCCGCAGAATGGCAAGGCAGCAGCAGATGACTGGTCGGGTTCAGGGATCGCAGGCGGCCAGGCCGTCGTCGATTTCGTCGACCAGCTTTTCGATGAACATCAGACGCTGGACACGATCGGCCGCCTGCGGGTAATCGTGCCGGTCGTCGAGCAGCTCGGCTACTTCGGCGTAACGCTGGTCGATGTCGTGTCGCAGGCGATGGCGCAGGTGTTCGAGCTCGTGGTGGTCGCCAGCGGCGCGTGCTTCCGCAACCGCTTCGCGCCATTCCATCTGTTCGATCAGGAAATCGGTTGGCAGCGGTTGCGGCGCGCCGTTGCCGAGGTCGTGCGCCGCCAGCCGCAACAGATATTGCGCTCGCGACAGCGGCGATTTCAGCGTTTGCGCCGCTTCGTTGACCCGAGTGGCCCATTGCAACGACAAACGGCGATCGCTGTCGCTGCCGGCAGCGTGGCGGTCCGGATGCACTTGCGCTTGCAAATCGCGGTAACGTTGTTCGAGCAGGCCACTATCGAGACGGAAGACGCGTGGCAGGTCGAAGAGGGCGAAATGGTCGGCGGTGAAGTTCATGCGTTCAAATCACAAAAAAACCGCAGTGCCGCGATTCGGCGGCGGCCTCCCCTGGATGGGCGGATCCACACTGGCGTAACGGAGATCCATGAGCAAAGCCATCGGAAAGTGGCGTAGGGGTTTGGTAATCGGGGATGAGCCGGATAGGGGGCGTGCGCGCTTCACTCAGCATGTAAGACGCGGCGAGGCCGCTGGGCGCCGCCAGCCACCGGTCGACCCAGCCAGTCCGATTGGCGACTATACATTGAAACTCTCGCCGCAGCCGCAGGCATCCTTGACGTTGGGGTTGTTGAAACGAAAACCTTCGTTGAGTCCTTCGCGAGCATAGTCGAGTTCGGTGCCGTCGAGGTAGGGCAGGCTTTTCGGGTCGACCAGTACGCGCACCCCGTGTGATTCGAATTCGACATCGTCGGGATGGGCGATATCGGCGAATTCCAGCTTGTAAGCCATTCCTGAACAACCGCTGGTGCGCACGCCTAGACGCAGGCCGATGCCTTTGCCGCGTTTGGCCATGTACTTGGCGACGTGATTCGCTGCCCGCTCCGAAAGAGTTACGGCCATGATTGAAAACCTCCTGATTTCGCGATGGCTGTCAATGTAAAAAGTCAAAAAAGATGAGCGGTGGCAATTGGTGCCGTCGGGCTCCGTTCAACCCGTGACCGCTTGCTCGCCGTGTTTCTTCTTGTAATCGGCGATGGCGGCCTTGATCGCATCCTCGGCGAGGATCGAGCAATGGATCTTCACCGGTGGCAGTGCCAACTCCTCGGCAATCTGGGTGTTCTTGATGTCCAGCGCCTGATCGATGGTCTTGCCTTTGACCCACTCGGTGACCAGTGACGACGAGGCAATCGCCGAACCGCAACCGTAGGTCTTGAATTTGGCGTCTTCGATGACGCCGTTCCTGCCGACCTTGATTTGCAGCTTCATCACGTCTCCGCAGGCCGGCGCGCCGACCATCCCGGTGGCTACGCCCGGCTCTTCCTTGCTGAAGGAGCCGACGTTACGCGGGTTTTCGTAGTGGTCGAGTACCTTGATGCTGTAGGCCATGGTATTTCTCCTTGATTTATTGAATATTCAAATCGATGTCGTTGGGGTCAGTGCGCCGCCCACTGCACGGTGCGGAGATCAATGCCGTCCTGGACCATTTCCCAAAGTGGTGACAAATCGCGCAGGCGACCGATCTTCTCGTGCAGCAGCTTGATCGCGTAGTCGACTTCCTCTTCGGTGGTGAACCGGCCGAGGGTGAAGCGAATCGAGCTGTGAGCCAGTTCGTCTTCCCGGCCGAGCGCGCGCAGCACGTACGACGGTTCGAGCGACGCCGAGGTGCACGCCGAACCGGACGATACCGCCAAATCCTTGATCGCCATCAGCAGCGACTCGCCTTCGACATAAGCGAAGCTGACGTTGAGGTTATGCGGCACCCGTCGTTCGAGGTCGCCGTTCACGTATACCTGCTCGATGTCGGAAATTCCGTGCAGTAGACGGTCGCGCAGGCGGCGGATGCGCTCGTTTTCGGCGTCCATCTCCAAGCGTGCCAGGCGAAAGGCTTCACCCATGCCGACGATTTGGTGCGTGGCCAGGGTTCCAGAACGGAAACCCCGCTCGTGGCCGCCGCCGTGCATTTGCGCATTGAGGCGGACACGTGGTTTGCGGCGGACGTACAAGGCGCCGATCCCTTTCGGACCGTAGGTTTTGTGCGCCGAAAAACTCATCAGGTCCACTTTCAGCGATGCCAGATCGATCGCCACCTTGCCGGTCGCCTGCGCGGCATCGACATGAAAAATGATGCCTTTATCGCGGCAGATCCCGCCAATCTCGGCGATTGGCTGGATGACGCCGATTTCGTTATTGACCAGCATCACCGACACCAGGATCGTATCCGGGCGCAGGGCGGCCTGGAAAACGTCGAGGTCGAGCAAGCCATTTTCGCCAACTTCGAGGTAGCTCACCTCGAAGCCCTGCCGCTCGAGTTCACGGCAGGTGTCGAGCACCGCTTTGTGTTCGGTCTTGACGGTGACGATGTGCTTGCCTTTGCCGGCGTAGAACTGAGCGGCGCCTTTCAACGCCAGATTGTTCGATTCGGTGGCGCCGGAAGTCCAGACGATTTCCTTGGCGTCGGCATTGACCAGTCGGGCAACTTCCTCGCGGGCCTCTTCGACGGCGGTTTCGCTTTCCCAGCCGAAGGCGTGCGAACGCGAGGCCGGGTTGCCGAATTTCTCGAACAGGAACGGCATCATTTTTTCAGCGACGCGCGGATCGATCGGCGTCGTTGCCGAATAATCGAGATAGATGGGCAGCTTCAACATCAAAAGTACTCCGGGTATCGGGTTCAGTGCATCGTGGCAAGGGAGGGTTGGCCCATCGCCGGCAAGTGTCGTAATTGGTCAATGGTGGCGTACAGCGCGTTTAGCAAGCCAGTGACGTCGGCGGCGGTGTTGCCTTCCCCGAGACTGACACGGATCGCGCCGC
The DNA here is from genome assembly GCA_016789495.1 of Accumulibacter sp. GTDB lineage: Bacteria > Pseudomonadota > Gammaproteobacteria > Burkholderiales > Rhodocyclaceae > Accumulibacter. The sequence continues at coordinate 14,198 of JAEUOJ010000136.1, forward strand.
GCGCCAGTTCCGGAGCAACGCCGATCGCCTGTAGCACGTGCGAGGGTTCGGGCTGACTGCTCGAACAGGCAGCACCGCTGGCGACGGCGTAACCGGCGCGATCGAGGTGGCCGACCAGGGTTTCACCGTCGATCTGTGGCCAGGCGAAATAGACGGTGTTCGGTAGACGTTCGGCCGCCCGACTGAAAAGAACCGCGCCGAGTGAGCGTAAACCGTCTTCGAGAGTCAGGCGCAGCGCCAGCAGCCGTTGCGCGTAAGCCACCTGCCGGCTGACGGCCAGTTGGCTGGCGACACCGAAACCGACGATCGCCGCGACGTTCTCGGTTCCCGAACGCAGACCGCGTTCGTGCCCCCCGCCGGCGAGCAGCGGTTGCAGTTCGACGCGTTTGTCGAGGATCAGCACGGCGACGCCTTTCGGACCGCCGATTTTGTGTGCCGAGACAGTCATCGCCCGAACCCCGGCGGCGTTGAGGCGACGAAAATCGACCGGCAACTTGCCGAACGCCTGGACCGCGTCGGTATGGACCAAGGCACCGACCTGCGCCGCCGGCGCAGCCAGAACGGCGAGATCCTGGACGACGCCGGTTTCGTTGTTGGCCAGCATCACCGAGACGATCTTCGGCTTGAGTGCCAGTACCGCCCGGTACGGGTCGTCGAGCAACCGACCGTCACCATCGACCGGCAGTTTGTGCAGGGTCCAGCCCTGGCGCGCCAATTGTTCGGCCGGCTTGAGAACGCAAGGGTGCTCGATGGCACTGACCGCCAGCACGCCGGGTTTATATGCGGCGGCGGCGCCTTTGATGAACAGATTGTTCGCCTCGGTGCCACCAGCGGTGAATATCACCTCGCTGGCGTGCGCGCCGACCGCGGCGGCGACCTGGGAGCGCGCTTCATCGACCGCCCGCCGCGCCGCGCGGCCGTATTCGTGCCGGCTCGACGGATTACCGAACTGCCCGGACAAATAAGGCAGCATCGCCGAGAGCACTGTCGGATCGATTGGCGTGGTGGCGTTGTGGTCGAGATAGACGGGGGCGAACATGGTCGGCAACTCCGTGGGCGACAGAGGTCGCTCAGCCGCTCAGGGCGACGGTTTTGTTGCGCGAACGGCTATTAGCGCGGCGCCGGTCCTGGATCACCACCACCTTGTCACCCATCCGGTTGCGTTGCGCCTCGACCAGTTCGGAGAGCTTGACCGAACTCAGGTATTCAAACATCTTGTCGTTCAGCGTCGTCCATAACTCGTGGGTCATGCAGCGTTCGTCATCCTGGCAATTCTCGCGGCCGCCGCATTGGGTGGCGTCGAGGTGTTCATCGACGGCGCGAATGATATCGGTGACCGTCAATTCGCTGGTCGGCCGGGCCAGGCAATAGCCCCCGCCAGGACCGCGAACACTGTCAACCAGACCGTGCCGGCGCAGCTTGCCGAACAGTTGTTCAAGATACGACAGCGAAATCTTCTGCCGTTCGCTGATTCCGGCCAGGGCAACCGGGCCTTCGGCACAGCGCATGGCCAGATCGATCATCGCCGTAACCGCAAAACGTCCTTTGGTGGTCAGTCGCATCGTGGGTCTCCAATAGTTGATTGATTTTGTATACTTTATCCCGAGCGCCGTCTTTAGTCAACTATTTTGCTCAAGTATTGTGGGTCAAAACAATCTTCCGAGGACGGTTCGGCGTCGACTTTGATTCCGGCATCCTCTAGTTGGCAAAGCAGCCGCGTCAACCGACGATCGACTTCCACCGCGTGGTCGAGCAGGCCGTGCACCGCCTTGGCCAGCGGGTCGTCCTGCGCGCCGCTGATGGCGTAGGCTGAAAAGCCGAGCTGGCCGGCCATTTCCTCACGTTTTTTGGCTTGCTCGTCGTCGATGATCCGTGCCGGATTGCCAACGGCGGTGGCGCCGGCGGGAACGTTCTTGACCACCACGGCGTTCGAACCGACTTTCGCGCCGGTACCGATGGTGATGGGTCCGAGGATCTTGGCGCCGGCACCGATCACCACCTCGTTTTCCAGTGTCGGATGCCGTCGCCCCTTGTTCCACGAGGTGCCGCCGAGCGTGACGCCGTGATAAAGCGTCACGTCGTCGCCGATGATCGCCGTTTCGCCGATCACCACCCCCATGCCGTGATCGATGAACAGTCGATGGCCGATGAGCGCTCCAGGGTGAATTTCGATGCCGGTGAGAAAGCGGCCGAGGTGCGAGACTAGGCGACCGAGCCAGCGCAAATGGTGAGTCCACAGCCAGTGGGCGAACCGATGGGCGACCATCGCATGGACCCCGGGGTAGCAGGTCAGGACCTCCCAGAAAGTCCGGGCGGCGGGGTCTCGATCGAATACCGATTGAATGTCTTCGCGCAGGCGGCCAAACATGGCGCTTCAAAATCCTTTGCCGGAAGTGGCCAGTGAACGGGTAACCATTTTACTAAATCCTACTATTCCGGTCCACTTTGTCGGCGCTGGGGAATGTCCGAGCGGCAGGCGCTTTTTTCGATGGCGTCGAGTAGACCGCGCAGGATGTCGATCTCGTCGCATTCGAGTTCGGCACGAGCAAACAGCCGGCGCAGCTTCGGCAGCAGTCGCCGCGGACGCTCTGGATCGAGGAAGCCGCTGCCGATCATCACCCGCTGCAGGTGGTCGTAGAACCGCTCGATATCCTGATGGCTGGCCGGTGGCGAACTGAACGGGACGGTAGTCGAGGGGGTCGGTGGCGCGCCGTCGAAAGCGGCCAGGCGCAATTCGTAACACAGCACCTGTACCGCGGCGGCGAGGTTCAACGAACTGTAGGCGGGGTCGGCGGGAATGACCAGCGCGCGCTGGCAGCGCTGGACCTCGTCATTGGACAAACCGGCGCTCTCATTGCCGAACAGCAGCGCCACTTCGCCCTCACCGGCACGGGCGAGCAGTTCGACCGCCGCGGCGCGTGCCGGTAGGGTCGGCGGACCGAGATGGCGTTGCCGTGCCGTAACCGCGTAGGCGAAACGGACATCGATCAGCGCTTGGTCCACGGTATCGCAGCAATGCGCCCGGATCAGCAGATCGTCGGCGCCGGCGGCGCGCGCCAGCGCTTCGTCATCGGGGAAGCGCTTCGGTCGCACCAGATAGAGGCGCGAGAGTCCCATCGTTTTCATCGCCCGCGCCGCGGCACCGATATTGCCGGGATGACTGGGGTGCGAGAGGACGACGCGGATGCGTGACAGCGCGACTGGCGTAGTCAGCACGTCAACTCCGGTCGCCGCGCTGGTCGGGAGGGTGTTAGAAGAAGCATCGGGCGCCGGAGAGTTCATCGGTAGAATCGGGTAGAATCGGGACTCCTTCCACGTCCCCGGGCGTCAGTTCGTGCCGGCCGGCCTGTTCAAAAATGCATCCAGCTCTCAACATCATGGTCAACGCCGCTCGGCGTGCCAGCAAGATCATCAACCGCGCCGCCCTGGATATCGAGCATCTGCAGGTGACCATCAAGCGGCAGAGCGACTTTGTCACCGAAGTCGATAAAGCGGCCGAGGCGGCGATCATCGAAGTCTTGCGTGACGCCTATCCTGACTACGGCATTCTAGCAGAAGAGTCCGGCGAAGCTCTCGGACGTGGCGGAGGCAGCGAGTATCAGTGGATCATCGATCCCTTGGACGGCACGACCAACTTTATTCATGGCTTCCCGCAATACGCGATTTCGATCGCCTTGGCGCATCGCGGTCAACCGATCCAGGCGACGGTGTACGACCCTGGACGCAACGAGCTGTTCACCGCCAGCAAAGGCGGCGGCGCTTTTCTCAACGAACGCCGGATTCGAGTCAGCAAATGCCTGAAGCTGGAGAAAGCGCTGATCGGTACCGGTTTCCCGTACCGGGTCTACGATCACATCGACGCCTACCTGGCGATTTTCAAGGAGTTGGCACGCAAGACCGCTGGCATCCGCCGCCCCGGCGCGGCGGCTCTCGATCTGGCCTACGTCGCTTGCGGTCGCTTCGACGGCTTCTGGGAGTTCGGTCTGTCGCCGTGGGACATGGCCGGCGGGGTGTTGCTGATTGCCGAAGCGGGCGGACTTGTCGGCGACTTGGCGGGCAATGACAGTTATCTGGAAAGTGGCAATCTGGTTGCCGGCAACCCGCGAATCTTCGCACAGTTGTTGCAGGTGATCGACAGTCATCGTACGCCAGGCTTGCGTGCCTGATTTGCCGTGCGTGCTGCCGCTCCACGAGCATGGAACCGGCAGCGCGTTAGTCGGGGGTGCGAGTTTGCTTGGCGCGGTTAAGTCTGGAATCTTGGCTGTGCGGCTGAAACAGAACAGGAACACTTTCCGGCATCGGCGCGATATAACGGGGTGGAAGACAGGGCAATCGCATGAATCTTATACAAGACCGAGGAGCTCAGCGCGGAAGGTATCGGAGGTGGCGGTGCTGAACCTTGAATCCGCCTATTGGCTACCCAACACGCGACCACCCAAGAGACTTTGATGGAAGCGTCCGGTCAAACTTTTCACACCCGTCTATTTGAAATTTTTCATCCACTTGTTGTCCTTGGGACTTGAAGCCAGCGCTTATAATGGACGCTCTACTGTCATGGTAATGACGGTAATTTTCTGACAACGGAGGATGTTCATGACAATTTTCGATAAGGCCAAGGAAGCAGCGGCGGCGGCCGTGGACAAGGCAATGGAAGTGGCAAGCTCGGCGGTCGAGGTGGTCGAGGAGGCGAGCGCCAAGGCCGTTGAGTTTGCACAGGAAGCGGGTTCGAGCGTCGCTGAAAACGTGAGCAATACGGCGGCCAAGGTGCGCGAGCTGGCAGGCGAGGCGGTCGATACGGCACGGGAGCTCGGTGCAAGCGTGGCCGAGGAAGCGAGCGAGCTTTTCGACAAGTCCAAGGCAGCGCTCGGCGGCACGGGCGAGGAGAACGTCGTCGAAGGCGAAAGCCCTGGCACGAGCGGCGAGACCAAGAGCGGCGAGACTGGTAGCGGCAACACTGCCGTTTGAGCCTTCAACGCTTCTGCGCCGAAGGATCGAACGGCCACGACGGAATCACCCATTAGCCGTTTCAGTTCAATGGGGCGAATGGTTTTGCTCGCCCCTGGGCCTCATTATTTCGGTGTCGGAAATGGTCCGACCCAGTCGTCGTGCCGAGGGTGTTGCCGCCCCGTACGCGCCTCTAGCCGCCCGGAAAACCATTGACGACCTGCGCGTGTCCAGGGCTTGCGGCTTGTCCGTCGCGGAAAGCTTTGTAGTTACCTTTGTCGTTGCTCGTGGTGGCTGGGGAACAGGAGTCAGGCAGAGTAAGCGACGCTTGGTTGGCTGACTCCAGCCGCCCGCCGTCTTCCCGATCAGGGTAACTCTTCGCGTCGCAGCAGAAAAACGTATTCATCGCCGGCACTGGTATCGAGCCAGGTGAAGGGCGTCTCGGGGAAAGCGGCTTCCAGTGCGGCGCGGTTGTGGCCGATTTCGACCACCAGCAGCCCGTGCCGCTTGAGGTGGCGGCGGGCGTTGGCGAGGATTGCCCGTGTCAGGTCGAGGCCATCGTCGCCACTGGCCAAGGCCAGTGGCGGTTCGTGGCGATATTCGGCAGGCAGGCCCGCCATCGCCGCTGCGTCTACGTAGGGCGGATTGGCGATGATCAGGTCGTAACGGTGGCCTTTCAATGCGGCGAACAGGTCGCTTTCCAGCAGACGCACCCGGCTGTCAAGCTGGTATTCGCCGACGTTGCGCGCGGCGACGGCCAGTGCCTCCGGCGAAATGTCGACGCCATCGACCTGTGCCGCCGGGAAAACGTGTGCGGCGATGATCGCCAGACAGCCGGAACCGGTACACAGGTCGAGCACCGCGCCGACTTGCAGCGGATCGTCGATCCACGGGGCCAATTGCTCGCGCAGCAATTCGGCGATGAACGAACGCGGCACGATCACTCGTCGGTCGACGTGAAAGCGAAAGTCGCCGAGCCAGGCTTCGCCGGTCAGATACGCCGCCGGCAGGCGCTCGCCGACCCGACGAGCAATTACCTGCAACAGTTGCGCGCGTTCGTCGGCCGTCAGCCGGCAATCGAGAAACGGGTCGAGACGGTCGAGCGGCAGGTGCAGGTGGTGCAGCAGCAGATAGGCCGCCTCGTCCCAGGCGTTATCGGAGCCGTGACCGAAGAACAGCCCAGCTTCATTGAAGCGGCTGACGGCGAAACGCAGCATGTCGCGCAGCGTCAACAGTTCATCGACCGCCGCTTCAAACATCATCAGCCAACAAGCGTTTCATGATCTGGCGGTAGATCGCCGCGAGTTTCGGCAGGTCGGCCAAGGCGACGCACTCGTCAACCTGATGAATGGTGGCGTTGACCGGGCCGATTTCGATGATCTCGGGGCAAATTTCGGCAATGAATCGGCCATCGGAAGTGCCGCCGGCGGTAGACAGTTCGACCGATAGTCCGGTTTCGGCCTGGATCGCCGCTCGGGCGGCTTCGACCAGCGCGCCGTTGCCGGTCAAAAACGGTTTGGCGCCCAGGGTCCACGCCAGATCGTAGGTCAGCCGGTGCCGGTCTAGGATCGCGCGGAACCGGTGTTGCAATTGTTCGGGGGTGCTGGCGGTGGAAAAGCGGAAATTGCAATCCAGGGTGAGCGTGCCGGGAATGACGTTGCCGGCACCGGTGCCGGCGTGAATGTTCGAGATTTGCCAACTGGTCGGCGGAAAGAAGGCGTTGCCGTGGTCCCATACCGTGGTCGCCAGTTCGCTGATGGCCGGTGCGACCAGATGAATCGGGTTTTGCGCCAGTTGAGGGTAGGCGATGTGGCCTTGCAGGCCATGGACGGTCAGCCGTGCCGACAGCGAGCCGCGACGTCCGTTCTTGGCGGTGTCGCCGAGGCGGTGCACCGAAGACGGTTCGCCGACGATGCAATAATCGATCGTTTCGCCGCGGTGCCGCAGGGCCTCGACCACGGCTACGGTGCCGTCGACGGCGTCGCCTTCTTCATCCGAAGTGAGCAGAAGGGCCAGCGAGCCGCGAGGCGCCGGCTGTTCGGCGACGAAGGCTTCGACGGCGGTGACGAACGCCGCCAACGACCCCTTCATGTCGGCGGCTCCGCGCCCATAAAGAAATCCGTCGCGTTCGCTGGCCTGGAACGGATTGCTCCGCCAGCGCTCGGCCGGGCCGCTTGGTACGACGTCGGTATGGCCGGCCAGACAGAGCAACGGCCGAGCGTCACCGCGGCGGGCCCACAAATTGCGTACCGCACCACGATCGAAGTATGCGCAGTCGAAACCGACCGCGCGCAGCCGTTCGGTGATGATCGGTAGGCAACCGGCATCGTCAGGGGTCACCGAGCGACAGGCGATCAGTTGACGAGTCAAGGCGATGGTGGCTTCGGTCGTCGCCTGAGCAAGCGGGTCTAAGGCTTGCGTTCTGACGCTCACGACTCGTCGCCGTCGTAGAGACTGAGTGTGAACTCCTTGAACGAGGGGCCACCCGGGTTGCTGATCGACGGGTTGAAAGCGAAGTCTTCTGGCGTCTTGTCTTCCTGGACCACACTGGAAGGCGCTTCGTTATTGATCAACCACGACAGGTTGGTCGGTGAATCGGCGTTGCGCAAGGCTTCTTCTAGCGAGATGGTCTCCGAACGATAAAGTCTGAAGAGATCCTGTTCGAAAGTTTGCGAGCCGGGGGCCAGGCTTTGTTCCATCGCTTCCTTGAGCGCCGGGATATCGCCCCGTTCGATCAGGTCCTGCATATGGAAACTATTCAGCAGCACTTCGACGGCGGCCATCAATTTACCGTCTTTCCTTTTCACCAGCCGCTGCGAAACGATTGCCCGCAGGCTGACGGAAAGATCCATGTACAGCGAATCACGATTTTCGAGCGGAAAGAAGTTGATCATCCGGTTCAGCGCGTGATAGCTGTTGTTGGCGTGCAGCGTTCCCATACAAAGGTGACCGGTCTGCGCGTAGGCAATCGCCGCCTGCATGGTTTCCTTATCCCTGATCTCGCCGATCAAGATGCAATCCGGCGCCTGGCGCATGGCATTCTTCAGGGCATGATTCCAGCCGAGAGTGTCCATGCCGATTTCGCGTTGATTGACGATCGATTTTTTATGCCTGAAGAGGTACTCGATCGGGTCTTCGATGGTCAGAATGTGGCCGCTTGCATTGGCATTGCGGTAGTCGAGCATCGATGCCAGGGTGGTCGATTTTCCCGAGCCGGTTGAACCGACGATCAGGATCAGGCCCCGTTTTTCCATCACCAGATCGGCTAGCACCGGTGGCAGCAACAGGGATTCGAGTGACGGAATGTTGCCGAGAATGTAGCGGACGACGATCGAGATCGAGCCGCGCTGCCGAAAAAGATTGATCCGGAAATTACCGAGCTTGGGAACGCCGAAAGAAAGATTCATTTCGCGGGTGGCCGCGAAAGCATCCGCCTGTTCCGGAGTCATCAGCTCGTTGGCGATTTTCTCGATCATCGCCGATTCCATCACCTGCTGATTGACTGGGACGGTCACACCTTGGATTTTGATGTGAATCGCCGTTCCCGCCGAAATGAAGATATCCGACGCCTGGCGGTCGGCCATCACCTGGAAGAGCTTGTCGAGGATCATCGCTTGGCGGGAGGGTAATGAAACCAGCAGTCGGCCGCGCTCAATCGCCGCGGAGCAGTTCGTTGATGCTGGTCTTGGCCCGCGTCCTGGCGTCGACCTTCTTGACGATCACCGCGCAGTACAGGCTGTACGAGCCGTCGCCGGCCGGCAGATTGCCGGAGACGACCACCGAACCCGGCGGGATGCGCCCGTAACTGACCTCACCGGTTTCACGATCGAAAATCTTCGTCGATTGACCGATATAGACACCCATCGAAATCACCGAGCCCGCGCCGACGATCACTCCTTCGACGACCTCCGAGCGGGCGCCGATGAAACAATCATCCTCGATGATCGTCGGGTTGGCCTGCAACGGTTCGAGAACCCCGCCGATACCGACCCCACCGGAAAGATGCACGTTCTTGCCGATTTGCGCGCAGGAGCCGACCGTCGCCCAGGTATCGACCATCGTCCCTTCGTCGACGTAGGCGCCGATATTGACGTAAGACGGCATCAGCACCACGTTTTTGGCGATGAAAGCGCCACGCCGGGCGGTCGCCGGCGGCACGACGCGGAAACCGCCACGCGCAAAACGCTCACTGTCGTAATCGGCGAATTTGCTGGGCACCTTGTCGAAATAGCGCAACGGACCACCGTCGATCAGCACGTTGTCCTGCAGGCGAAACGACAACAGCACGGCCTTCTTGATCCATTGATGGGTGAGCCATTCGCCATCCACTTTTTCGGCGACACGCAAGATACCTTCGTCGAGTTTGGCGAGAACTTCGGCAACGGCCCCGACGACCGGAAGCGGGGCTGTGCCAGCTTGCAGCGCGAGACGGTTCTCCCACGCTTCGTCAATGATCTGTTGAAGAGCCTGCATGGCTGTCTTTCTCAAAGAGTCGTGGCAAATGAACGGATGCGCTCGGCGGCTTCGCAACAATCGCCGAGCGGCGCAACCAGGGCAATACGTACGAAACCTTCGCCGGGATTGACGCCTTGCGCCAAGCGTGCCAGATAACGGCCTGGTAAAACGACGACATTATAGTCGGCAAGCAGACGACGGGCGAACTCGTCGTCGGCGATGGGCGTTCGCGCCCACAGATAAAAGCCGGCATCGGGTCGCGCGGTGTCGAGCACGCCGTCGAGCAGCGGCGTGACGGCGGCGAACTTCTCCCGATACAACCGTCGGTTGGCGATGACGTGCGTTTCATCGGTCCACGCGGCGATACTCGCCGCCTGCACCGCCGGACTCATGGCGTTGCCATGGTAAGTGCGGTAGAGCAGGAACGATTTGAGCAGTGACGCGTCTCCGGCGACGAAACCCGAACGCATGCCCGGTACATTGGAGCGCTTGGACAGGCTGGAAAACATCACCAGACGCTCGAAACCACGGCCGAGGCGGTGCGCGGCCTCCAGGCAACCGAGTGGCGGCTGGCCCTCGTCGAAGTAAATCTCCGAATAACATTCGTCGGCGGCGATGATGAACCCGTAATGGTCGGCGAGCGCGAACAACTGCCGCCAGTCGTCGAGGTCGAGGACTTTGCCGGTCGGGTTGCCGGGCGAGCAGACGTAGAGCAACCGCACCCGGCGCCAGTCGGCGTCGTCGATCGTCGCCAAGTCGAAAGCGTAGTCGTTAGCGGGCAAGGTGTTGAGAAAGCGCGGTTCGGCGCCGGCGAGGTAGGCCGCTCCCTCGTAAATCTGGTAGAAAGGATTCGGACAGACCACCAGCGGCGTTTCAGCGCCGCGACCATCGATCACCGCCTGGGCGAAGGCGAACAGCGCTTCGCGCGAACCATTGACCGGCAGCACCTCGGTTTCGCTGTCGATCGCCGGCAAGGCGTAGCGTCGCTGGAGCCAGACGGCGATCACTCGCCGCAATTCCGCGCTGCCGAGCGTCGTCGGATAATGGGCCAGACCGTCGAGCCCGGCGACTAACGCCTCCTTGATCAACGCCGGCGTCGGGTGCCGCGGCTCGCCGATCGACAGACGAATCTCGCGCAGCCCGGGGTTGGCGACCACCCCGACGAACAACTGGCGCAATTTCTCGAAAGGGTAGGGCTGCAGTTTGCTGAGCTGAGGATTCAAGGCCGGCGAGAAAGGATGGCGGAATATCGCATTATAAAGGGAAGGTCAGGCGCTGACAGGGCGAAGGTTTCGGGTGCCGGTGGCAAAGCAGTTACACTGGCCGGGGTTCAGTCGGATGAGCCGGTGCTGGGCGGGTCTGTTTGCGTTGACGGACGCGGGAAATGAGCCGTTATTCCCTTTTTCGCCAGATCTTTGACGTCTGGCCGGTGTTCAGGCAAATCTTGGCATTAAAATTGGCTTGGTGGTTGCAGCCCTTGAATTTATCCTCGCCAGTTCCTGACTGGCCGAAGCCGATCCTTGACGCAAACGTCGTTTTTCCAGTGCTTCCTCTCATCGCGCGCTTTCTAGAGATTGTCGGCAAGGGTGTTGCAACGCTTGTGGGTCTTGTCGCAATCGCGGTAGCGGTGCTCTGGCTTCTCGTTCCCGACTTTTGCGGTAATCTCGTATTGTCTGAGTCCCTCTCTCCTAATGGCAAACTGAAAGCGGTAGTTTTCAGCCGAGACTGTGGTGCCTCCACAGATTTTTCCACGCATATCTCTCTTCTCAAGGCTGGAGACCGCTTGTCAAATACCGGAGGCAATCTCTTTGTTGCCGACAGTAACCACGGTAAAGCGCCGGCCAATCAACATGGCGGTCCGGTGGTAACCATTAGATGGGTTTCCGACGAGCAATTGCGAGTAGAGCGCCATGCCTTGGCCCGTGTATTCAAGTCTGTACCAAGTCACCGGGACATTGAGGTTGAATATGCGGATTTCAACTAGTAGTTCGTTCCTCGAATAACATTACAACTCCCGGATTTCTGTACAGACAGTAATTTCCTCTGAAATCAGTGACTTCTCCACACTAAGGACGGGAGCTTTCTTATTTAATCGCTTAGCAGGAACGATGTACTAGTGTAGTGTTCGACTCTTGTGGGAACTTAACCGCATCTTCCGACTCCGATGCTTTACTTTGGTTTGAATTGGAGTGAGCAGGTGCGAGTTGCCCGGA